>DASYNM010000444.1:0-2388 GCA_036008545.1 Verrucomicrobiia bacterium | reverse complement strand
ATTCGCCAGCGAACGCCGTGGGCTGCCAGACAATGAAACTGGCTTGCTTGCTGAGACCGGCGCCGCGGAAGTACTCAGCCCAGTCCAGGCCCGGCGCTTTGGCGGCGAAGTCGGCTTGCTTCCAGGGGTTGTTGGCTTTCTGGATGTCTTCGCTGTCAGCCAGGCTGATGTGTTTTTCGGCGATGGCGTGCTCCAGTTCGAAGATGCGCTGGGCGCGGGCGTCCGTGTCGGTGAAACCGGCGAGCTTGAGCATGGCGGAGACGTGGGCCTGATATTTGGTGCGGATGTCGCGCATGCGTCCGGTGTCGGCGAGATAGTATTCGCGATCCGGCATCTGCAGGCCGCCTTGCATCAAGTAGGGGGCGTAGTGTTCAGAGTCGTTGAAATCAGGCGCAACCCACAATCCGAAAAGGTTGGCGGTATGAAAGACGGCGTTGTTGAGTGCGTCGACGTCGGCTCGAAGGGTTTCGCCCAACGCTCGGGCCAGTTCCCGCTTATCGCGGATCGCTGCAATGGCTTCGAGGTGCGGGCGCAGTGGCGCCAGGCCCTTGGCTTCGATGGTGGCCTCGTCCATGAATGAGGTGTAGAGGTCGGCGATCTTGCGCGTATTCGAACCGGCGGCCGCGTTGGCCTTGACGGTTTCTTCAATCAGGCCGATGGTACGCTTGTTGCTCAAGTCGTCGAGCGCAGTGAAGACACCGATTCGGCTGCGGTCGGGTGGAATTTCGGTGCGCTTGATCCAGTTGCCATTGGCATAATCGTAAAAATCATCGCCGGGCCTCACTGAAGGGTCCATGTTGTCGACGGCGATGCCATGGGTTTCGGTTTTGGCTGCGTCCTGGGAGTTCATGGCGAGAGGGGATAAAGCGAAAAGAGCAAAAGCTCCAATAAAAGCGGGACGCGGAAATTTAAGGATGAATCTCATTTTACTAGGGCTCCAGACCGGCTGTGGGTGAGGCGCAGCCAACAGGAATTAGACGACAAACGCGCGAAAAGGACAACGTGAGCAGCTCAGATTATTCCAAGCCCAGCGCCAGAAATCGCCCACGGGCTGCCCTGACGGCCACATTGTCAGAGATCTTATATTATCTTCTAGATAACGTATGTCTTCCTATGATATCGTCTCAGGTCTGTCATCCCGACCGGAATAGATCATCGCAAAGCGATGATCTGCGGAGTGAGGGACCTTCCCGTTTAGTGTGCGCGTCAGACGGAGGCCGCCCACCTTTGCGGCCTTTGCAAAGATGGAAACTGATGCAGCTTGCGTTCCGCGGGTGGCCCAGCCTATCGAGTTCTCTGCGAAGGCTGGCGACTTTTGGCTCGAGTCGGCGGCGACGAACAACTGGATTGATTCCGAAATATTCCCGCCCTTCGCGCCGTCCGCTCAGGCGGCTAGCTGCACAAAATCCCTGAGCATGTCGGCCCAGGTTCGCGCCCGCCTTTTGGCCGATATTTATGCGGCGCGGATCAGCGCTGGCGACGCGACGATCTCAACCAGTCCGGTCGCCACGTCATAAACGAGCCCCGCTATAAGCCACTCGCTTGGCAATGCCGGAATGGCCCGGAGCAAAGCGACGTCGGCGGCAACCGCCGCGCGGGGATCCTTGACTGCTTTTGCCTTGAGCTCCCGTTCCTGTATCTGAAAATAGTGCGCCAGCATGTCGGGGTCGTCCACAAGGCGAGTGATGCCGCAATCGGTGTGCTGAAGTACGATGAGGTGAAACTCACCGCCGCCTCCAGGAATCTCTCCGGCAACTTCACCGATTCGCCCGAGTAGCGCCAACTGCTCCAGCAACCCCGGCGTGATTCGACCGCCGATGTTACGTATCACGACGGCCTCGCCCGGTTTGATTCCAAGTATGTCGGCAGGGTCCACGCGCATGTCAGCGCAGCCGATGACGATTGCCTTTACATTTGGCAGCGCCCGCGGAAGCGACGGCATCAGTGTGCCCGCAGCAGACTGCTGCGCAGCAAAGTTTTTGTTACGTTGTAGCATAGAGTCAAGATTGTTCATGTAAGTTGTCCTTGATAAGTGTTGTCGCTTTCTGATTGATGCTGCGGCGTGGCAACCACACGATCGTGTTCATTTGACTGTCCAGGGTGCCCTGTCCAAGTTCCGCTTGGGCGGGGACTTTTCGCGCCTGGATGGTCGGTGCCGCGCCGGCACTTCAGACACTACCTGGGAGCGCAATCCGCAATTCCCAATTTGGAACCAGCCTCGCAGCCCAGTCACTTTGTTCTTGAACCCGGTCCATCACCTCCGATAACATAGAAAAGCAGATGTTATCTGCAAGATAATCTCGATCTTTGAAAACTGGACAGCGGGCAAGGCCCCCCGTGGACCGCTGCGCCTGTGCATTCACCAAACGCAACGCGCGCGCCGTTCCG
>DASYNM010000443.1:0-6712 GCA_036008545.1 Verrucomicrobiia bacterium | reverse complement strand
TCCCAATGAGTTGTTCCTTCTGGCCGCCATCCGCCTCCATCAACGCACGCCTGGCGATGGCGGCACGGGCAGCTATTTCTATTGGGCCACCGACGAATGGGCCTGGTTCCAGTCCAGCGGCCTGATCAATTCGCAGAATCTCATCAACGACGGCCTCGACGGCTGTGTCAACAACGGCGAAACCACCTGGACCTACAATCAAGGGGTTATTCTCGGCGGCCTGACCGACCTCTACAAGGTGACGGGCGACACTGGCTACTTGACTCAGGCCGAACTGATCGCCCACGCGGCCATTACCACCCTGGTCAACAGCAACGGGGTGCTGGTCGAACCGTGCGAGCCGGACGGTTGCGGCGGGGACGGCCCGCAATTCAAAGGAGTTTTTGTCCGCTATCTGGCCTATCTCTACGATGTCACCCGCACTCCGGCCTATTACAATTTTCTTTACACAAATGCCCACTCTATTTGGTTCAACGACCGCAATGTGTTCAATCAACTGGGCTTGATGTGGGACGGTCCGTGGGACAGCGATGACGCCGCGCGACAAAGTTCGGCCCTGACGGCGGTCGCGGCCCTGGCCGAACCGATCACCACCAATCTCATCTTTGTCAAAGGTTCGGGCGACCCTGCTTTCAGTCACGCCATCGGGAGCCCCTCCGGCACGCTGGCCTGGACTTGCGGCCCCACCAACGCCACCAATCCCAATTACATGCAATCCGGCCCGCATGTATCCTACGTGCCCACCGGTTTGCACGGCGCGCACTTCCAGCTCGCGGTCGATGCTCTGAGCAATTCGACCGCGAGTCTGGCTACTCTCGTTGTGTACGAAGACGACGACGCATCCATTCTGACTCTTGGCGCTCTGCCGTGGAGTGCGTTCGTCGCAACCAACCGCCCGCAGGATTTTGTGCTCTTGTTCACCAACACCGTCCCTGGCAATCCACTGGAATTTCGCATCTTCTGGAACAATGTCTCCGGCGGCCCTGACTTGACCGTGAGCGATATCTGTATCGACGGCCTGCTCAGTTGGTCGGCGGCAAATCTTACCCATGACATTGGCAGACTGGATGGCCTGGATGCCTGGGCGGCCGACACGCTTAGCGCCTCGGTGGCCGGCTATTTGTCGCGCGGTCCCGGCACTGGAGAGATTCCGCCGGGCGATTACTCCGTGCTCTTTGAATTGAAGGTGGACAATTTCAATTTGGACAAATCCGCGGTCGCGGAGATTTCCGTGGTGGATGTTGACGCTGGCGCCGTCGTCGCATCGCAACTATTGACGCGAAATCAATTTTCGAGCGTCCTGTACCAGGCATTCGAGCTGAACTTCAACGCCATGTCCGGCGGGCACTACGATTTCCGCACCTATTGGTACTACAACGAGACAGCTCCGCGCGTGACTCAACGCAGCGTCATATTGCGTCCAGGCGCGACGGCTTTCTTCACCGGCGTCCAAGTCAGTAATGGCGCGCCGCAATTCAGTATCACCGGCGTCCCTGGCCGGACCTATACGCTTGAAGCCACGTCTAATCTCTTCAGCTCGCCGTGGACTTCCATTGGCAGCGTGACAGTGCCGCTGAACCTCGGTTTCACCCAGGCCTTCGATCCTACGCCGGGTGCCACGCGTTTTTATCGTCTCAGTTATCCATAATCGGCATTTCGGGTGAAGCTCACCGGTTGCCGCAATTCCACAGGCAAGATTGTAAATCACCCTCGTGCCGTGTAACCTACTCGCATGGCGACCAGCGCGACAATGGAACAGCAACCACCGGCGGCGGAAGAACCGCGTCAGGCCGCGCGTTGCCCTGAACTTCTCGCGCCGGCTGGAGACTGGCAGTGCGCCAAGGCGGCGGTCGAGAATGGCGCCGATGCCATTTACTTTGGCCTTGATCGCTTCAATGCCCGCATGAGGGCGGATAATTTCACCGCAGCCGATCTGCCGCGCTTGATGGATTATCTCCATCGCCGCGGCGTCAAGGGCTACGTGACGTTTAACACCCTGGTCTTCGCCGACGAAATGGCCGAGGCGGAACAATATCTGCGCACCTTGATCACGGCCGGAGTTGATGCCGCCATCGTGCAGGATGTCGGCGTTTGCCGTTTGATCCGCCAGCTTTCGCCGGACTTTCCCATTCATGCCTCCACGCAAATGACCGTGACCAGCGCGGCGGGTGTCGAGTTCGCCCGCGAACTGGGTTGCTCTTTGGTGGTGCTGGCGCGGGAATGCTCGATCCAGGAAATCGGGCTAATCGCTTCCGCCGTGGAGCTGCCGTTGGAGGTGTTTGTTCACGGTGCGTTGTGCGTGGCGTATTCCGGCCAATGCCTGACCAGCGAGGCTCTGGGAGGCCGCTCGGCCAATCGCGGCGAATGTGCGCAAGCCTGCCGCATGCCATACGAGTTGATTAGCGACGGGCAATTGGTGCCGCTTGGTGATCGCCGCTATCTTCTCAGCCCGCAAGATTTGGCGGGATTGGAGGTACTGCCCGAGCTCGTTCGCGCCGGCGTGGCTTCGTTGAAAATTGAAGGCCGCCTCAAGTCGCCGGAATACGTGGCCAATATCACGCAGATTTATCGGAAGGCGTTGGACAAGACTTTCACGGGGCCGGTGGAGGATACACGTTACAAATTGGAAATGGCTTTTTCGCGCGGGCTTCATACGGGCTGGTTCGGGGGCATCAACAATCAACGCCTGGTCCACGCGCGCTTCGGCAAGAAGCGCGGTGTTTTTCTGGGCGAGGTGCAAGACGTCCGCGCCGGGAGTGTTTTTCTGCGTTTGCAAGCGCCGCTCAAGCCGGGTGATGGCATCGTCTTCGACGCCGGGCAACCTGATCAGGAGGAGGAAGGGGGACGGATCGCCAAACTCTCGCCCGCCTCATCGCGGAAACCCGAGACGGAGATTCGTCTTTTTGGTGAAATCGATTTCAGCCGCATTCATGCCGGGGACAAAGTTTGGAAGACGAGCGACCCGGCGTTGGACCGCGCGTTGCGCCAAAGTTTCGCCGGCACTGCGCCTCATTTTCAGCGGCCGATTGATCTGGAAGTGAAGGGCAGGGCGGGCGCGCCGTTGATCTTGAACGGACGCGACGAAGCGGGGCGCGTTGTGGAAGTCAAGTCAGACATGCCGCTGGCGGTGGCGAAGAACCAGCCACTGACGGAGCAGCGATTGCGGGAGCAATTAGGCCGGTTGGGGGGCACGCCCATTTGTCTGGGGCGGTTGAGCAACAAACTCGAAGGGGGCGTCATTCTGCCGATGAGCGAGTTGAATCGCCTGCGCCGCGATCTGGTGAGTCAACTAGAGGAATTACGCGTGCGGCCCAGTCGCTGGGCGTTGCGCGAAGCGCGGCCCAAGACTGCGTTCGCCGTCGGCGATTCTGTGGGTGAACCTCGCCTGGCTGTGCTGGTGCGCAGCATGGCGCAATTGGAAGCGGCGCTGACGTGCGAGTTGCCTTTGATCTATTGCGAGTTTGAAGACCCCAAAAAGTACCGCGAGGCGGTCGCCCGTTTCCGCGCCGCACAACGCCAGGGCGGGGCGCACTCGGAAATATTTGTGGCCCCGCCGCGCATTTTCAAAACCGGCGAAGAATGGATTCAAAAACAGGTCCGCGCTTGCGAGCCCGACGGCTGGCTGGTGCGCAATTATGATGACATCCGCTTTTACGCCGAAGGACGGCGAGTGGGGGATTTTTCACTAAACGTGGCCAATGGCCTGACGGCGGACTATTTCAAAAACCACGCCGGGTTGGAGAGGCTGACGGCCTCTTACGATTTGAATATTCTCCAATTAGAGGCGTTGCTGCGATCGGCCCCGCCGGCATGGTTCGAGATCACTTTGCACCAGCATATTCCGATGTTTCACATGGAGCACTGCGTTTTCTGCGCGTTCCTTTCCAGCGGCACGGACTTTACCAATTGCGGCCGGCCTTGCGACAAGCTCGAGGTGCGGATGCGCGACCGCGTCGGCCTGGAACATCCGCTGAAGGCGGACGCGGGTTGTCGTAATACGTTGTTTAACGCCCGCGCACAAAGCGGAGCCGAATACGCGGAGCGCCTGATGGCTTTGGGCGCGCGCCATTTTCGGCTCGAGTTTGTCAATGAGGGCGGCGAGGAAACCGCCCGCACCATCGCCAAATACAAGGCGTTGCTCAAAGGGGAAATCACGGGGGCGCAATTGTGGCGCGAGTTGAAACTGCACAATCGCCTAGGCGTGACGCGCGGCCCGATGGAATCTTGAGCTGAGGCCGCTATCGGCCTTCGACCGTCAGGAGGCTGGTCCGTTTCTTGAGCGTGCGCAAGGTCGCGAAGATGATAAAGCCCGCGATAAAAAACGAGAACCAGGCATAGCTTACATGCCATCGTCTTTCGGCGATCCAATCTCCAACCAGGTCGAACACGAAGAAAACCGCAATGATGAGGATGAAGGCGTTGTACTCGCGTTGCAGCACCGTCCGCCAGCAGAAGCTGATGGAAGAGGGCTTCCAACTGCGAAGTCTCGGGAGAAAAGCAGGTGTGGCCGTGGCCCACGTTTCGAACTCATCGCCGAACTGCTGGCGCAAGTACGCCTCCTCGGCCAGCATGATGCGCTCGTAATAAAGGGCAAACACGCAACTGGTCATTACCGCCAGCCACCAGACGTGCGGCCAAAGGGCCATCCCGATCAGGATAAGATAATTGCCGAGGTAAAGAGGATGGCGCACGATGGAGTAGATACCGGTGGTGTTCAATGTCCGGGCCACTTGCTCGCGTGTGTTGCGGCCGGAAGTGCCGAGCGGAGCCCGGCCCACAGTGAAGATGCGCACCGCCAGACCCGAGAACGAAATCATCAGGCAAAATATCTGCCAGACTTCGTTCAACGTGTGGCTCGCGCCAAGGTAGGTGAAGGAAGGCAGGCACGCGAAGAAAACTGGGATCGTCACCAGAGGGAGATAACTCCGGTGCCGAAAAAGCCAGGATCCGTTTCTTTCCAGTTGGCTGCGAAGCGACATCTATCTGATCAAAGATAGCACCCTACACAACCCTGAATCGAAAGTCGATGCCTTTTATTTGCAGGCCGTGTAAAATCGAAAAACCTACTTACGCCGCGTGCGAGACGGTTTCGCGGCTCACGGGTATGGACAGCGTAATGGCCAGGCCTTGGGCCGGCTCCTGCTGGGTCTCCAGCGAGCCGTCCAAGCAGAACAACCGTTCGTGAATCGACAGGGCGTCCAGCGCTTTGGAAATCAGAGGGCCGAGCTCCGGATTCTGCGGCGCGGCGCGCAGTTCCAATCGCACAAGTTCGTCCGTTTGCTCGACTGTCAGGGTCGCTTCCGTGACACCGTTGGAGCCAAAGATTTCGTTGACGATGTCGCGGCAGATGGCAAAGAGTTCGTTGGCGGCCATAGGCGGCAGCACCACCGGCGCCTCGGGCAACTGCAACTCGCAATGGACGCCTGCAGGGCTCGAACGCGCGTACCACTGGAGCGCAGCCGCAAGGCCCAAGTCGTCGAGAATGCGCGGTTGCAGTTCGTTGAGGATGTGGCGCATGTTCTGGCCCAATTCCATGATCATGGTGGACCATTGCTGGCAATGCTGCGACCATCTCGCCTGCGATTTGGCGTCGGAAAGCGCCAAGGACAATTGCAGGGAAAGTAGTGTGAGCTGCTGGCAGACGTCGTCGTGAATGCGGCGGGCCAGCCGTTTGTGTTGCTGTTGTTGGAGCAACTGCTGCCGCGCTAAAAGCGCCCGATATTGAATGAGCGATGAATTAACCATGCGTATCTCCACCTAGGCCTCAGCATCCACAGTGCCAATCTTTGTCGTAACCAGCCGGGCGCGGGTTTGAACGTGAGGCAAAGGGCTTAGGCGCTTGCCTGGAAGGACATATTGGCCCGGGCGGACGTGGCCTGTCCTGTTTATGGGAGGAAATGTCGCAGAACTGGACGAGAAGAAATCAAGCCGCTTTGACGGTCGCTGCTTTCCTAATCAGCCTGGCGCCGTTGGTTTTAAGATAGGCCTGGACAGCGGCAATGCCACCCAGACTGATCGGAACCCGCTTCTGGCTTTGAAAGAGGCGGTAGTGCGTGAGCGTTTTGCCCACTTCCATGATCTCGATATGCTTGTCGTCCATTTTCCAAAGCTGGCCTTTGGCCAAAGGGACGGGAGTCAGCTTCTTCGTCTTGACTCTTTTCGCTGTCGTCGAGCGTTTTACCATTGTAAGATCCATTTTCATACTCTTATCGGCTAACATCGGAATTCTTCGATCCCCCCGCGGGGTTCCCTTTTTCAGCGCCTGCCATTTAACCACACCCTGCGCAAAACACAATGAGAAAACGTGTCTAATTCCATCATGGCTGGCTAATGCGGGTCCCCGGGCCGTGAGGGCATGGCGAGGATTGCGGAACGGGTCGGAGCCACGACGCGGGAGCTGTTAATCTGTTCCTGGCTGGAAAAGCTTCTGCTGGGCTGAAAGGAGGAACCGGTAGGCTCCCACGCCTGGAAAGATGTCTGGCCTGCGCCACGCTGTTCGTCAAATTGCCGGCTCTGGCCATCATTCAAAGGGTTGAAGCCCGTATAATCAGGAAGCGCCGACGCCGTATGCGCGGAATCTTGCCCGGCCACAGGGTCGTTGATCCGTTCCCCGAACGCGCCGTCACCAAAAGTTTTGGGATCACCGGTCAACGACATGGACCGCGCGTCATTGTACCGATCCATCCCCAACGGATCGCGACTGAGTACCTTG
>DASYNM010000442.1:0-3191 GCA_036008545.1 Verrucomicrobiia bacterium | reverse complement strand
AGACTTGCCGCGATTGTCTTGCACGGTGATGGTGCCGAGGGCGGGATAGAGTTCGGTGCCCGCGGGAGCGTCGAAGAGCTGTTGATTGGCATTGTAATTTCGCGTCAGGTGGTCGCCATGAGTTCCGACGTAGGCGATGCTGATGGATTGGTTCGTGCCAAGGCTCCGCTGCAGCTGCAGGTTCCACTGCGATACCATCGGAGTCAGATTCGTCGGAAGGTCAGCGATGACTCTGACTCCCGTGGGGGCGGCAAGGTTGAGACCGGCGAAATTCCCGCTGGGAAGAGGACCGGTAGCGTTGGTGGCGATCAACTGGGCTTGCGTGCAGGTCGGTTCGCAAGGTAGCGAGCCGGAAAACGTGATGCGGAAACCCTGTGCATAGGTGGCGCTGTTCTCTCCGGCGAAGGGCGGATTTTGTGCCAATTGGTTGGCCACGCCGCCGCGATCGATAAAGTAGAAAAGCCCGTATCCGCCGCGAAGAACGGTTTTGCCGTCATTCGTTAGCTGATAGGCAAAGCCCAAGCGCGGCCCAAAATTGTGATAATCGTTGGGTATCAATTGCCGCGAAGCGCCGTTGCTGCCAGCGACGATGAGTGCCCCGGTGACGAGATCAAAGTTCGCTTGGCGATTTTCAACCTCGACGGGCCAGGTGAGAATGTCATAACGCAAACCAAGATTGAGAGTAAGGTGCTTGGTTACGCGGAAATCGTCTTGAGCGAAAAAGCCGTTTTCCCAACTGCGGGTTCCCAGCGTTCCGAAAGGCGTTCCGTGTTGGTAGCCGTCGACGAAGCCAGCCAGAATGTCGGAAACTTCGTAGCCCGTATTGACGTGACCAGCGCCGCCGCCGGCGCCGCCAGAACCGTTGCCGGCTAGGCCGAAGTAACCTTTGGCGTTGTTGCCGCGGAAGAGATTCAATTCGCGGCGAATTATATCTCCGCCGACCTTCACGGTGTGGCGGCCTTTCACCCAAGTAAGATTGTCGCTGTAGTCGAGGCCCGTCTGCGGGACGACGTACGCTCCGCCGTCACCGGTGTATTGGATTTGGCTGTTGTAGCCACCGATGAGGGCAATTCCACCTAACAGCGGTGTGTTGCAGTTCACAATTCCCAGCTGCGTACAAAGGTCGACATTGTTGAATGGATTTAGATAGCCGTAGTTGGTGCGCACAAAACCGATGCGCACTTCATTCACTACGGCCGGGCTGAGCGTGCTGGTAAGGCCGATGGAAGCGCCGTACGGGTGATTGTAGTTCGTACCGCAGCCAAAACCAGCGCAAGAAGGGATCGTGGGGAAAAGCGTGGAGTGACTCTGGTCCACGCGACCGCGGCTGAAGCGGCCAAAGAGCGAGTTTTTGTCGTTGATAACGAAGTCCGTGCGGATATCAAAATCATTCCAGATCTCGACAATTTTTGCCGTGTTGGTGTAATTGTCAAACAAGCTGAAACAGGAGCTGTTCTGAGTGTGGCTGCAATTTGGTTCCGGGAAAATATTCAGATAGGCCTGGCCAACCTTATTGATACGCGCGGTCGGAATCACGTTTGGTTGAGCACCAGTGCCCATGAATTGGAGGCCGGTAGTGGGGTCAAGAATTGGGACCGGAGTCGAAATGCCGGTGCTGGTGGGACAGGTGGCCGCCCCGCCGCAGAGCAGTTCAGAGAAATCGCCCATGCGCATAAGGTCGGTGGGCACCGTCGCGAAGCCAACGGTTCCGGGTTGTTTGAGGCGCAAGCCTTCGTAGTCGCCGAAGACGAAAAGCTTGTTTTTGATGATGGGCATACCGACGGTGCCACCGAACTGGTTGCGGTTGAAACTGGGGGTCGGAGTATGCGGAGAGGTGAAAAAATCCTCGGCGTTCAAATTGGTATTGCGGTTGAACCAGAAGGCGCTGCCATGAATTTCATTGGTTCCAGACTTAATTGAGGTGATCACCAGCGCGCCGCCGGCGCGGCCAAACTGCGCGGGCGCGACGCTCGTCTGAACCTTGAATTCATCGATGGCATCCGCCGGAGGAAAGAAGATGATGGTGTTGACCAATGTTTCGTTGTTATCGATGCCGTCGAGGATGAAGTTGTTGGCTTGCGGACGAAGACCGTTCACCGCGAGCGAAGCGCCGCCTTCTTGGCCGAAGCGAAAAGTCTCGGCGTTGTTGTTGACGCCGGTGGCGGAATTGGAGCCCGTGGGAATGCCGCGACTGGCTCCCGGAACCAGGGTGGCCAGTTGCGTAAAGTTACGGCCATTCAAAGGCAGTTCTGTAATCTGGCGGCTCTCCACCACGTCGCCGATTGCCGAATCCTCAGGATTGATGACTGGCGAGCCCGCCACCACGGTGACGGTTTCCGACTGTTGTCCGACTTCCAGCGCGAAATCGGCGACGGCAAGCTGTGCAACCTGCAGTTCAAGATCGCGTTTTATGGTCTTGAAGCCCTTTTGAGAAATTTCAATGTGGTAATGTCCAGCGGGGAGGGCCGAAACCGAATAGTATCCAAGATCGTTGGTAGTGGCGGTGGATATGCGACCGTTGTCCAAACTGGTGACGGTTACGGTCGCTGCGCCGACGGCGGCATCTTGCGAATCGGTGACCGTGCCTTGCAGCCTTGCGGTGTCACTCTGGGCAAAGCACACGCTTGCCAGCGACAGTAGCAACGTGAGAACAACAACCCGCAGAATGCTTCTCGGAGTCTTCATGCCAGACCTCTTTCGTTTAAATCATCATTTGGTTTCACCTCTCGTGGTGAGCGCCTCGACATGGCACCATTTTCTTTTTTCAGGCACTGCTCAAGAAAATACGCGTGAAATTTATCGCCGTCCAGCAAAATCCTGAGTGCAGGCGATGCGATGAAGGCGTTGGGACGGACGGGCAAGAAAATCCGCATTCCAGATAGATTGATTCGTGTCATCCTCAACGGCAGCAACCGCTGCGCAAAGGAGCCATTGTGATGTCACGCCGGCCGATCCTAGTACTGGCATTTTTGCTACTGCCCTTTGGGGCGAATGTTTCCAGAGCCCAAGGCGACGAAACGAAAATTATCGCGCTCGAGAATTTGTGGAACCAGATGCAAATCAATCATGATGCAGACGCCATGGGGAAAATGTTGGACAGCGACTTTGTGCTGACGGATTACGATGGAACGGTGATGAGCAAGGGACAATTTCTCGAGTCCATTCGCGATAAGTCCACGCAGTTAACGGTG
>DASYNM010000441.1:0-2802 GCA_036008545.1 Verrucomicrobiia bacterium | reverse complement strand
TCTTGATCTAAAAGCAACTCGTTCATTGAAATGAAATTGAACAGATATGACAATGCGAATTTTACTCACAAAGCGGTCTCCGCCGGAGACGTCGTGGCCGGAGAAGGTCGAGCAGATTCGTAGCCGCCGACGTAAGCCGCGGACGGGCGGCCAGAAACTGCGGTCATCCAGGAATCCGCCTCCTCGCGTCGGCGGCTACCGGGCAAAAAAGGGTTTGTGATCGCCAATTCTTGTCAAGCGGGCCGAATGTGCGACAGTAAACTGACTCTGGATTGATTATGACGAAACCTCAAGATTCGCGCGCTGCCTGGATGAAGGGCGGCCAGGCTCAATGTTCGCCGCAGCCGCAGCCTTCTGCCCGCGCGTTCCGCCTCGTCTTGCTGGGCGCACCGGGCGTCGGCAAAGGGACGCAGGCCGAATTGCTCAGTCAGCGTCTGGGCGCGTGCCATCTTTCAACGGGCGACATCTTCCGCGCCGCCAAATCGCTGGGAGTGGAGGAACGTACCCCCGCCTTGAACGAGGCCTTGAGTTATATGAGCCAGGGACGTTTGGTGCCGGATGCCACCGTGCTAGCCGCCGTGCGCGAACGCGAAGGTTGCCTTAACTGCCCCTGCGGCTTTTTGCTCGACGGATTCCCGCGCACCGTGGCCCAGGCCGAAGCCCTGGAAAAGCTTTTGGAACAGGACGGCCGGCCCCTGACCGGAGTGATCGACTATGAATTGCCCATCCAGGAACTTGTCGAACGCTTGGGCGGGCGGCGCACCTGTTCCGGCTGCAAGGCGGTTTACCATCTGATCAGCCATCCGCCGCGCACGGAAAATGTTTGCGATCGTTGCGGCGCTGCGCTATACCAACGGGAAGATGACCAACCGGAATCGATCCACGTTCGCATGAAGGCCTATCAGGAAAGCACGCAGCCGCTGATCCAGTTTTACCAGCAGCGAGGGCTGTTGAAGTCGATCAAGGCGGACGGAACGCCGGTGGAAATTTTTCAGCGCACGCTGGCGGCCTTCAACGGCCCCGCAGCGGCTTAAACCGAACGACGTTTATGAATGCCGACAACCCCGGGCCGGCTGGCGCGGCCCATCAATGGACCGTCGTGCTGCAAGCGCGGCGGCAAGACACCTCGCGGGCCATGGCAGCCCTGGAGTGGCTCTGTCAGGCCTACTGGCAACCTGTTTACGCCTATGTCCGGCTGCGCGGGCATTCGCCGGAAGAGGCCAGGGAGCTGACGCAGGAGTTTTTTTCGCGCCTGTTGCAAAACAAGACTTTGGCTTACATGAAGAGAGATTGCGGCAAACTGCGATCATTCTTACTAAGTGCCATGAACCACTTTTTGGTCGATGAGTCTCGCAAAGGCCGGCTGGCCAAGCCGGAGCCGCCGGAGGATTCGCCGTTGACGGAGAATCTTTTCGAGCAAAACTGGGCGCTGGCGGTGGCCAACGTCGTGTATGACCGGCTGAAACGGGAATACGAGGAATTGGGCAAGGGCGAATTATTCGCCGCGTTAAAGCATTGCCTGGCGGGCCGGGACCTGGCCGCGCCTTGTGCCGAGATGGCCGCGCGCTTGAGCCTGGCCGAGAACGCTGTCAAGAATATGGTGCAGGGCTTGCGCCAGCGCTATGGGGAAGTGTTGCGCGAGGAGATGGCCCGACTGGTGGCAACGCCCGCCGAACTTGAAGAGGAACTGCGCCTGTTTTTCAGCGTTGAGCGCGGGGGCGGCGCGGCACTCGCGTAAGCATCACAGCTCATCGCCGGGGATCGGAGGCACATCGGGCGCTTTGTCGAGCAAGGCATCAAAGTCAGCGGGATTGGCGCGGCGAGCGCGGCTTTCCATATCATCGCGAATTCGCCACGCTTCCACTTGCGAGGACAGAGCAAGCGCGACGATTTGATCCACACTCACCTTTTCGCGTTCCGCAACCTCGGCCGCTAACCGGGCCAGATAATCCGGCACTTTGGCTTCAATGGTTGTCATAATGACTTCCTCAAATGTAGCAGAAAATCGCGCGGTGTCACGACGCAAATTCCGAGGCGGTTGGCCGGCTGTAAATGGCGCACGTTATGCGTGACAAGATAATCCACCCTGCTTTCCACTGCCAGATGAACCATCATCTCATCGTCTGCATCTTCCAATACTGGCCACCAGCTTGTGCGCAGCCTTCTTTTTTCACTTCGCGAGCACAGCCCGTCCAGCAGACGCTCGATTTCCTCGTGAGTAAATGGCAACAGGGCCTTTTCGCGATGCAAGATTTCCTGGTATTCTGTGAGCAACGTGTTGCTCAAAACAAGAATCCAACGGCGCTGGCTCAACAGTCGGAGAAGTTGGTAAGAGGCGCCACGCCTGGAGCGCAGTGCCGAGAGCAAAACGTTGGTGTCCACCACCGCCCTCATCGGCTCCCTTTCTCTACAATCCTGATTCTCTCCGGCGCGAGTCCAAGAGGGATTCGAGCCTGTACGCCAATCTTGCACTCCAACGCGCTCATAGCGTGAGCGTCATTCTTCCCCGCCAGGAAATGAGCAGCACACCATGCAAGTGGTTGTCCCGCATTTTGGAATTGTTTGTCGGCATTAGCATGATGCGAGTGCATAGTGGGGATGGCCGTGGTGCATTTCAAACACATAGATTCAACCAATCCGGGCCATTCTCCTTGCTTGCTTTCGATTGACCTTGCATGGCATTTTCAGACATCTTGCGATTGGTCGGGCTGGCTTAAAATCATAATCAGACTTTAAATGGCAAAATTATGAAGCCACGATCAGTCCGAATTGACTACGACGAGACGAACACCGGCAAGTTCA
>DASYNM010000440.1:0-7510 GCA_036008545.1 Verrucomicrobiia bacterium | reverse complement strand
GCCTGGTCTTTGTCTTTGGCCAGGCGCCCTTTTCATTTTTTCGATTCGTTGACGTTTGGGCTTCGGCGCGTTGGTGTAAGCGTTGCCGTCCGCCCTTCGTTGGCGTTGCTAAGGTGGGGAGGCTGTGTTTCTTCGCAGGCGACACAGACCTCCCCTTCGCTTTTTCCGGCATGAAAAAATCCGGCGCAACATCACCAATAGCCCCCGCGCCCGGCGAAAAGCTGGCGCGGACCCTTTCCGGGAATTGCGCGGCCTATCGCAACTTGTCGCGTCCGGTCCGTGCTGAATTGTGGCGCATCTGCGCCGTGTTGCCAGACCTTGTCGATGCCCCCTTGCTTTTGCCTGCCTGCCGTGCCGCTGCACCTGGCTTGCGGCTGACGGTCAAAGCTACCTACGAAAGACTGCGCTCGTTCCTCAATTCGCAAAGTTGGCTGGCGCTCCTGGATCGTCGCTCCGCTGGCCCGGCGCTCTGGAAATCAAAGAAGGCTGGCAAAGTGACCCACTCGCTCGCGGCTGTCATGCGAGCGCCGCGTGTCAAGCAAGGTTTGTTGTCGTCCCTTTCCGAAGCCGAGCAGCATCAGCTTTTTGCGTGGCTCACGCAAGGCAGACTAACCACCAAGGCTGTCATTGAACGCGCGCGTAGCGAGCTGGGAGTCCGCGCGACTGTGGCAAGCCTCGGAAGGTTCAAAATAAATTTTGGCGCTGGTCGCATCGGGCAACCGCAAGCTGCTGAATTGCGCATCGAGATTTTCTTCAACGGGAAACAACTCTTTGTGCATGGAGCGAAAAAATGAGCGCGCACGCGCTAACTTCACCCGTTCCGCCCGCGCCGCCAGCGTTGCGCTTGCATCCATTGCGGAGGCTTGTCCCGTCTGAATTTTTTTGTGTGTTGTATGGCGTGGAGTTGCGAGACGTTTTAGAGAAGGTGGAATCCGGGGATTTCTACCCTGCCTTCAATCTTTCGACTAACGCCAAAGGCTATCGCCGCCGAATTCATTTATGGCGCGGCGTGGTTGAGACCTATGCGCCGGGCCGGCCCATGCCTAAATTTGAACTGGACCGCGTCATTGCCGGCGTGCTTCCCCCGCTAGGCGTCGCCGATCCAAGTAAAGCGACTGTAAGAGCCTCAGACCTTTGTATGCGTTGGTCCTGCACGAGGCCAAGGCCAATGATGCTCGTGCGTGCGTGTGAATTGCGCGAGGTTGGAAAACACGATCTAGCCAGGGAGTCTCCCCGCATTTCCCGCGATAGCATCGTCGCTTTTATGAGGAGGCGCGCTTTGTGAATATTATTTTTCAATTTCGGGCGGAACCGGGTCGCGCTGGACGACCTGGTTTGGTAGGAGGACCGCTCGAAAATCGGCGCTGCTTGCCAGCGATGCACGCCGGGCTTGTCGCACAAACCGCCATTTTAAGGAGGATGTTATAATGGACTTTTTTGACCACTAACCTCCTCTCCCAAATGAAACCAGTAGCCTGCGCCCAGTCTTACACCAAGCCGAAGGCCCGCACCGCCCCGGCCACCACCAGCCCCGCCGCCGCCCGGCCCGATCCACGCGGCCTTCACCCTGTCCGATCCGACGAATCCGCCGCCATTTCAAAGCGGCCTCTCAGAATCGTTTATAGCAAGCCGGTGTCCTGGACGGTGCAACCCTTGTGCAATTCGTCTCCCGCGCCTATGCACACGATTGGCGCGATTGTGCATAGCCTTGGCGTGTCTTTGGTCAAAAACGCGAAGTGTCGATTTTTGACCATCCCGGCCAGAGAGGCGGTTTTGTGACCGCCGCGCCATCCAGCCCAACCCCAGCGCCGGCGCAATGGCGTCCGCGCGTGGCGGTCGGCAAGGCCAGCCCGGATGCCCTGGACAAGGCCACCAAGTTGCGCGCCGTTTTGGAACCAATCTTGCGCGGTCGCAAGTTGGACATCCGCAGCCAGGCAGAGCGGGAAGCGGCCGGCGTCGAAGCCTACCGCAAGGAATTCGGCCACAGCATCACCACCCGATGGTTCCGCGCGCTCCTGGAACGCACAGAACAGCGCGACGGCGGCCGTGAAGATTGGATGCGCCTTGAACTCTACCTGGACGCCGACGCCAAGGCCGCGCCGCGCCCGGCCAAGGCCGACCAGCCCGCGCACGCCGTCCATGAAGCCGCCCTTGGCGATTCCGTCCGCACCTTGGACAACGCCGCCAAGCCAACCTTGGATGACAAAAAGTTTCTTTTTGACGCTACCTTTCGCCACTTGGAAAACAGCGGAAAGGACTGGCCCGCCGGACAAAACGATTTCAAGCGCACGCTGATTGACTGGCTTTGTGGCGCGGTCCCGACTCTTGTGACCGTCCGCACGGGGGAGAGTCCACACGCCGCGCTCCGTTGCATGTTCAACCGGAAATGGCGCGCCTGGATGGAAGCGGGCGGCGTGGTCGATGCGTTGCAAGACCAGCGCGTTCTTAATTCCGGCCGCACTCGACCCGATTTCAGCGCGGACCTCGCGCTCATTCGTAACGAAGCCATCAAGCACGGCGGAAATCAGAGCCTCGCCTATCGCAAGTTGCGTCAGGCTGGCAAATTGTCGGACGCATTTGTCAACCATTACAAGTTCAACCCGCGCCGGAATAAGAGTTACGTGCCGCGTCCCGTCCGCGATGCCATCACGCCGGAAGTCGAAATGTGCGGCCCTAATCATCTTGGCCCGGACGAAGTAAGGAAGCGCGCCCCTTATGTCGCGCGCGTGTGGTCAGGCGTGCAGCCTGGTGATTGGTATTCGGGCGACGATGAGACGCCCAACAATTACTTTTGGTTCTTTGATGCCGACGGCCAGAAACAAATAACACGCGGAGAACTCATCTGGCTTCCTGACCTTGCCTCTGGCTGCATGTTGGACTGGGAGTTAATTGCGGGGAGGTTCAATTCTCGTCACGTCCTCAAATTGTGGCTGCGTGGACATGACAGGCACGGCTTGCCCCACCAAGGACTCTACGTGGAAAACTCCATTTTTGGGGCTAAACGAATTGACGGCGTTGCCAGCAAGAATTGGCCAAAGTGGCGTGAAATCGAAAGCAACTTGGCGCAATATAATCTCCAGGTCCGCCACACGCAGCCAAGGAATCCCCGTTCAAAACCGGTTGAAGGATTGATCCGCATTTTGCAAGACCGTCGAATAATTGAGGCTGGTAATGTTAATGGCGACGAGCGTAGGCACAAAGCGGAGCGAATGCAGGCTTTCCTGGCCCAAGTTCGCGCCGGCAAGGCCGATCCCGCCGAAATGTTGCTGTCGATGGACCAGTGGAAAAGTCGTCTTGACGCTATTTTTAACGAATACAATGCCGAGCCTCAGACCGGCAAAATGCTCCGTGGCGCAAGTCCCATTGAAGCCTGGCAGGAGGGTCTTAGCAGAAGGCCACTGCGAAAGCTGCCTGACAACGCCCGGCATATTCTCTCGACAGACTGCCGCAGGATTCGCGTTCGCCAAGAAGGAATTGTTTTGAACATCGGGAAGAACCGGATGCTTTATTGTAACGAGCAGACAGGCCGGATGATTGGCCGCGACGTTCTAGCTTACCCTGACGTTGAGCGAGAGGGCTTGCTCACTGTTACCGATTTAAACGGTCAAAACCCATTCACTGTGAAATCAACCTCTTTGCCCGCCATGTCCGCCACAAAGGAGCAATTCCACGCCGTTAAATCACAAATTGCCGCCCACACTCGGCACGCCCGCGAGATTTACGGGGATGTCAAGCACGCGCGCACGTTCACCATTACACACGATGTTGACCCCGGCTCGGACATTGCTCGCTTTGGTGAATTCCACAACGCCGAAACCGCGCGCTTCAAAACGGAGCAAGCCGCCGAGACCCGCACCCTGCGCAAGATTCAACTCGCATCGCCTGGCCGTCCGATCCCCGCGGACATCCGCAACCCCAGCCGAGTCCTGGCCGGCATTGAAATGGAAAACGACTGGCGCAAGGAGCAGGAGGCGGCCGTAATCGAATCCTGCGAGATTCCCGCCCCGGTCGATAGTGACGGCTCGCGCTGCAAAAGCTACACCCTGGACGCCGCGCCCGGCCCGGTCCCGTCTGTCGCGCTGTATTGGCGTCTGTGGGCGCAAGTCGAAAAAGCAAAGCCAGGCTTGGACCTCCATGCACTCACGCAAAAATCCATCCATTGCCACCCTTTACCCAGAGAGATGACCCCGGAGCAACTCTCCAAGATGATTGACACATTTTCCGCCATTCTCCGCGATTCCAAGAAAGCCGCCGCGCTATGAACGATCTGCCAAAATCCGCCATTTCACCCCTCGTTATCGCCACTAAGCTAGCGGCGGCCGCCAATCTCACCGCGCCGGCATTTGCCAAGCAAATTCAGAAAGAGCCGCGCCTGGTGGAGTTGCTCTGGTTTTTGCAGTGGCTCAGTATGCAACCGGGAGGACTGGACAAATTCGCGCTGGAATTGATCGAACAATTTCCCCGGCATTTTGGCCCGGCCATCGTCCATGATGAAAACGGCCCGCTTACACTTGAACGGCGCGAGCAGATTTGGAAAGCGATTTCCGGCATGGTTGAGAACGAACTAATTCCCTTCCAATCTTGGGCGACGGAAAAAGGGCCAGACGACGCCGACGATTATGAGACTTTTGCCCGCTCCATTGGCTCATATCCAAAGCCGTGCGACCCGACAGAGGAAAAGCGATTTCGTGCAGCCTTGATGAAACTTCCGCGAGCGAAGTTTCGAGACGTTTTTATTGACGCCGCCAAAGACCGCCTTGGCTCGCATCTTCGCGCTCTGTGTATGGAGGATGACAAAGACCGCGACTGGATGCGCCGCGATTGTGGAGGCGCTCTTATGTTGGAGCCTTGGTATTGTGAGAACCTCGTCACCGTCCTGTTAGAGGCAATGGACTTGCACGCGGGCCGGATCGAATTGCAACTGGCTCGCACGGAAGTTGTGTCGCTCGTGTTTGATCGTCTCGACTACGCCTGGCAGAAAAAGGTGTTGGTGAAGATTGAGGGCGACACGCGCACGGGCAAGACAGAATCGGTCAAGGCTTGGTGCGTAATGAATCCCGGCAAGGCCCGGCTGGTGTCCACGCCAAGCGGCAAGAGTTGCACGGACCTATTCAAGGCCATCGCAGAGGCCATTGGCCTGTCTTACGGTCCAAAGTCAAAGAGCACAGATTTGAAGGATCAAATTCAATACGTCATCTCCCATGCGGGGCTTTTCCTTGTGCTTGACGAAGCCCATTTTTTGCTCCCGGCTAACTTTGACCGGAACACCCAGCCCGCGCGCCTCGACTGGCTACGCACGCGGATCATTGATCGAAAACTGCCTGTGGCCCTGGTGACGACGCCGCAGGCGTTCAGGCACAGCGCGAACAGATTTGAAAAATGGACGGGCTACAATTTCGGGCAGTTCTTTGGCCGCGTCATGCTTAACGTCACTCTGCCGAATGAACTCAGCGAAGAGGATTTGCTTGGCGTCGTCAAAATCCAAGGCCCGGACATCCCGGAAAAATTTCACCGCTTCATTGTGGCCCGCGCTATGCAGAGCGAGGGGTATTTGAAGGCGATTGAGGCTGTTTGTTCGCGCGCTAGCTATGTCGCCCGTCGCGACGGCCATCCCGTAGTCACACAGGCGGACGTGGAGCTTGCCCTGTCCGAAGTTATCCCGGCGCAGTCCGCGCCGGTCAAGCTCGCGCCCGGCCGCCCACCAGCGCCGCCCGCGCCCCTCGCGGTGAAGCGCACACGACCGCCCGCGCCCGTCGCCGCCGCGAGGCCCACATTACAAGCTCCGTCGCGGCAAACATCACCAGCGCCGGCGCTTGAGGCGCCGGACCGCACAACTTCGCTCGAAATGGAAACCGTTTAACGCAAGGAATCACCTATGGCCGTAGATCGCACAGAATACCAGGTAGCCATCAAGACCACGGCGGACACAGCGCCGATCAAGCTGTCTGAAGACGCCATCGCGCAACTGACCGGCAAAGTCAAGCAGGCGGATGCCGCCGCGCAGGCCGCTGAGACGACGCATATTAACTTGGCGGACGCGATAAAAAAGGGCGGCGAACATGCGAAGGAGGCGGGCCTGTCGCACCGGGAGTTGCATGAAGGAATTCATCTGGCCGGCCTCGCGGCCGCCGACTCGCTTGGGCCGATTGGAGAACTTGCGCATTTTATCGCCAACCCATATACAGCCGCGATTTTCGGCGCCATCGAGGCAACCAAGCTGCTGATCGAACAGCGCCAGGCCGACCGCGAAAACACCATCGCACAAATCAAAGCATCGACCGAATTGCGCGACATTTTTGCGGAGAATTTAAGAACTGCGATCCTTCATTCGCAAGAAGCCTTGGCCGCGTTCGATGATACCATGATGCGTGTCGGCGACAACCAGGACCGGCTTGGGGATAGGCTTAAACAGAACCTTGATTTGCTGAACGCTACGGCCGCCTCTGTCAAAAGCCTAACAACCGCCGAAGAGGAGCTTAACCAGGCTCGTGTTGAGGGTGCGCGACTGGCCGGCATGATCACTGACCCGATGGCCAATTTCGCGGATGAGCAATTGCGACGGCAGGCCCGCGCCCAGCAGCAACAGACGGAGCATGAGCAAGGCGCGGCTACCATCGCGGCGAAGCGTGGGGCAGCCGGCGAATACCAAGCCGAGTCGGACGCCAATAAAAGCGCAGCCGATCAAGCAATGCGGGACAAGGTAGCGAGAGACGCCGCCTTAGCTGATGCGAACACGATGCTGTCTAACGCCAAGCGCGACATGCCGGCCCTGCAACAAGCCCTCGCTGATGCCAGAACGAATCCTGCCTTGAACAGCAATTTGCCATCAGAGGCACTTGCTCAGGCCGATCCGACCGGCGCGGCCGCAACTCAACGCGCTCGCGTATTGGAAGCACAGCGGGCGTATCAGCGCGCTGATGAAGCTGTCAAGCGTGAGAAGGCCGTGATGGATGCGCAGCAAGAGACAATTTCCCGTCTCACCACAGAGGCAAATCTCCATGATAAGGACATTGAAGGGCTTACGCAGAAGGCTGAACATTACAAAGAGCTGGCGGAGCAAATGCGGCACGCCGCCGACGAAGCGGAGCGCCTCCAACGCGCGACCGAAAGCGGCCAGGCGGGTTTAAACGCAACACAGGACGAAACAGCGCGAGTTAGGCGGATGAACGCATTGCGAGCGAAACACAACGCTGGCACGCTTACCCGCGAGGAAGCTGTAGAATACGCTGGCGAGACGGCGGTCCCTACGCGCGATCCATTCAGCCGCAACCCGAACAATGCGCAGGGGCACATGCAAGATTTGATCAGCAGCTACCAACACCGGATTGCTGACATCCAAACCAATGTGCGCTTCCGTGAGGGAGGGCACGCCAGCCCGGATGAAGTTGCCAAACTGGTTGAGTTGACTGATTTCTTAATCGGCTTGATGGCCAACCAGGGCGCACAACAAGGGCGTTTTCAGGATCAAATCGAGCAGCTAATATCTCGCGCAAACAACTTGGAACAGATG
>DASYNM010000439.1:0-6390 GCA_036008545.1 Verrucomicrobiia bacterium | reverse complement strand
GCGGTCAGAGTATATGTCGTACCCAGCGAGAGAGGTGAAGTGGTCAGGATCAGAATATTGGGAGTTATTCCCGCAGCCACCGAGCCGACGATCACGCTATTGTTAATGCTAAAGTCGGACGTGTTCGTTGGCGCTTGGACCGCGCGGCTGAACGTCAGCGTCACGTTGGTCGGGCTGCCCAAAGTCTGCGCTGCGAGCAAGACGGGCGGACCGGAAATAATTGTCACTGTTGTACTGTCGAGGTTAAGACCTGGAACAGAGGCCACGCAGCGATATTGTGTGCCGCTCTGGGCGACGGTCAAGGACTCCGTCAGATTGGTAGTAGTTTCTCCTGAAAGATCGCTGAAGGTGCTGGAGCCTGGCGGGGCGCTCTGCCATTGGTAGGTTGGCGCGGCCGAGCCGGTGGTAGCCACGCTGAGAGTGAAGGGAGTATTCGCGTCCACCGTCCCACCAACGGGTTGCTGCGTAAAGTAGATGTAAGGGCCGAAACTGAAAGCAGACGGCGGCGTCACGGATATACTTGGAAGCCCGGCGGCCTCAATCAATATATAATCCACGTCAAAGTCTACGACCGCATCAGCGGACACTGCGACGATGCCGGCGTAGAGCGGACTGTCTGCCGACGCCGCAAATGTGGTCGTGAGCTGAAAGCCGGCAGGCTCGGGTGTGACTCCATCCCCAAGCCAGAATTTGACCGCTATGTTGGACCCATAGGTGCATTTTGCCCGGAACCAATACCACTGGCCTAACTCCGGAAAGAAATCTTCCGCCGCACCACCACTGCTAATATTCACAGGGGTTTGGCCTACGCCGTCGATTGTGATGAGCGCTATTATTCCCGTGCCAGGAAGATAAGCAAATTCTGCGTCCGCACCCTGCCCCGGACCGCTGCTGGCCGGATCGCACAAGCCAGCCACACCAAGACGGATCCCGATATTTGGTTCGTAGGCGCTATTGAGGCGGATGCGTGCTAGAACCTCCTGGTTGGTGGAATCATAGGCGGTGGTTGGCTCGTACAGCAGGTGCTCCGGATCATAGAGCGTCGCATTGGTGTCCGTGGTAAAGTTGAGCAGCCCATTTGCTTGGGTAAATTGGGCCATAATGGTCGGGTCATTTGGAACCGCGGTCCACGCGGGGTTCACGCTGGCACCGGTGAAGTCATCCTGGTAACCATTGACCGTTGTTCCAAACTCGGCAGGCAACTGCAATCCTTGGGTAATTGGCAGGTTCGTTGCGGCCAGTGCATTACCAGCCAGGTCTTCAACGCCGCTGACGTTCAGGGTATAGGCCGTGGCGAAGGTCATGGCGGAGCTCGTCAAGACTAATTGGCTGGGAAGCGAGCCATAACCGACGCCGCTAAAAGTAAGACCGCTGGCCGAGAAGCCGCTGGTATTGGTGGGCACCTGCATTGATTTGGAAAATTGAAGAACGACCTGGGTCGAGCTTCCCAAAGACATGGCGTAGACCAGCGTGGGCACGGTCGTATCGATGGTCAACGTTGCCACTTGGCTGTCGTCGCTCAGGGTGCCCTCCGAGACGAGCACTGAGTATTGGTTGCCGTTGTCGGCCGTGCTAAGAGCGGGGGTTGTGTAAGAGGAGTTCGTGGCTCCGGATATGGCAGTAAAGTTGGTGCTGCCCGACGGTGCTTTCAGCCATTGAAAGGTGACGGTAGCCAAATTCGAAACGGTGACGCTAAACGTGGCCGTTGTACCGACCGCATTCGTCGAATTCTGTGGCTGGCTAGTGAAATAAAGCGGATTAGGAGTAGGATTGACTGTAATGCTCGGCAGGCCGCTGGCCTTAAGCAGGAAATAATCCACCTCGTATTCCACGCCGGTGGTGTGGGAGCCTGTTACTCCAGCGAATCCAATGCGGTTGGTTTGGTAAGCGTCATATCCAGGACTGTCGTATCCGTTTAACGTCCAACTCAGTTGCCAATCGGTCGGTTCGGGCGTCACGCCGTCGTCCGGCCAAAGCTTGCTATTGAGTGAGACACCATCCGAGCCCACGCGCATCCAGTACCATTGGTTGGTGGTCCACATGAGGGCCAGGCCGGGTCCCCAAGCCACGTAATCATTCAATGTCCGGAGTTGATATCCGTCGGTAGAAGGAGGAGGGGAAGCGAAATTGGGATCGCCAGTATCATCCCACTCATCCAAATCCATAAATAGCACATTGTTACCGCCATAAGGTTGATTCGTGTTGAACCCTTGACAAGACAACCCGAGTCCAAATAGTTGATCCCCCTGATTTGTTACGTTCCAATCGAACTTGACGATCCTGATCCTAGCCAGCACTTCCTGCACCGCGCCGTCGTAGGTCACTGGTGTTGGGTTGTAAATCAAGTGGTCGGGGTTTTCGTAATTGGTGGGAGAGAAGACACGCAGCACGCCGTTGGTCTGCACATAGGGGTCTTCGTTGCCGGCATTGACCGCCATCCAGCCGGGATCGCGGATTGCGTTGGTGAAGTTATCCTGGAAGCCATTGACCACGGTGCCATAATCGTACGGCGTGCTCGCGTTTGTCTGTGCTGAGGCTTCGAAGTGGGTGAGTCCGATCACCAACAGTAACAGAGAGGTCAAATTTAGTGAACAAGTGCGCATAGGGGGTGTCTCTTGGATTTTTAATGGCCTAGGTCAATTTCGTTCGTGTTCGCTTCATGATTATCCGACTGGTGGCTGAACATTATTCAGTTAAATACACCATTTATGAATTTTAAGTCAACGCAAAAGTGATTTTTCTTGTTGTTTTTTTCGGCCGCCACGGTCAACCAATTGAAACCATAAAAAAAGGACACGGCCCTAATTCGCAACCTTCTTGGTATCAAGATCTTGCGCTGAGTTCTGAGAGTTACCCGCTTCTACGAACGGGCAAGGGGCAGGCGCCGCCCCAGGGAATCAATTCGCGAAATTTGGCCAGCCTTCAAACCATTTAGTGGGTCAGATGCGGTGTTCCAAAAGCTTGATACCGGCGCTTTGCAGTTGCGCCAAGGTGCGGTTCTTGCGGCGGAGAGCGATGGAAACGAATAACGCGTCCACCAGTGCGAGTTGGGTGATGCGGGAAGCCAGCGGTGCTTGAAAATACTTGATTTCGCTTGGAGTGGCGTAAAGCACCATATCGGCTTGCGCGGTGATGGGGGATTTCATGCAGTTCGTCACGCAAAGTGTGGTGGCCTTGCCCTGCCGGGCGATTTCCAGGCAGCGGACTGTCTCGGTGGTGCTGCCTGAACAGGAAATGCCGAAGGCGACGTCTCCCTTCCTCAACTGTGTGGCATTAATCATTTGCATATGCGAGTCGCATTCCGCCGAAGCCCTCAAGCCAATGAGCTTCAATTTGGCGCAGGCGGTGTAAGCGACAGGATACGACATGCCGATGGAAAAGAATTCGATGCGCCGGGCCAGTTCAAGAGCGCGGGAAACCTTCTCCAAATCCTCTGAGGTGTTGAGTTGCAAGGTTTCTTTCAGACTCTGGCTTTGAAACTCAAAAACATTTTCGAAGATCGAGGCGTTCTTCTGCCCGGCCCTTTGCGAGGCGGAAAGGCCGACTTGGGAAAGTTCCCGGGCCAAGGTGATTTTGAAATCGGCAAAGCCCTTGGCGCCCAGGCTGCGGCAAAAGCCGATGATGGACCCTACGCTGGCGCCCGAACCACGCCGCAGTTCCGCGATGGAAGAGGATAGAATTCTTTCGGGGTCGTCCAACAAATATTGGGCGATGACCCGCTCCACCGGGTTTAGGGAAGGAAGGATGGCTTGCAGGTAAACGAGCACAGGCCGCTTGGACAATTCCGGAGAGTCAGCCCGACCCGCACCCGGATCACCGTCGTGGGTCGATGGCCTAGCTTGCGTCATAAGGCGTGTTCGCAATCAACTCAAGGCATCATACCACCAGGCCCGGCCTCCCGTCACCATTATTTGCCAATCGCTCCTCGACTTGGGCGAAGACCCCTCGCACCCCACAATTCGTTCCTGGCAAAGATCATTGACTAATGAGACGCCAATGCGATTCAACCGCTGACGAAGCAGGTCGCTGAACGCTCTTACCTCTGTGCAAAGATCAGGAACATTCCGGCTCCGTGCAGAACGCCGACTGTAGCCTATTCTTCGGCAACGCCGCCTGCCTCCTTGCGCCTGCACGAAGGATGTTGGCTGTATTCCAGAGATTTCTTGCGTTATCGTTTGACAGGTCAACGCTGAATGTGGCACAAATCGATTAAAGTTCAATATAAGTTTAGAGTTAATGAAACATATTCATACCAGAGCGGGATGGCCAGGAAGGTCCGGAGGCCGCGATCGGAGGAGATAAGATGCCATTGGTTTCGATGAATGAATTGCTGGCCGGCGCCAAGGCGGGGGGCTATGCCCTATGTTATTGCGAGTCTTGGAATCTTGAGTCGCTACAAGCCGTGGTAGAGGCGGCGGAGGAGCTGCGTTCCCCGGTCGTGGCCGGTTTCAACGGCGGCTTTTTGATGCATCCAGACCGGCCGCAACCCGAACGGCTCGTTTATTACAGTTGCCTCGCGGCGGCGGTTCGCGCCAGTTCCGTGCCCATCGCTTTTCTGCTCAATGAAACCGACGATCTGGCCCAGATTGAAGAGGGCATTCACGCGGGCTTCAATTCGGTGATGGTGGAAAACGCCGCGCTCATGCCAAAGGAATATCGGCAAAGGGTCAAAGACGTAGTGCGCATGGCCCACGCGAACGACGTTTCCGTCGAGGCCCAAATCGAACATTTGCCCAACGGTTGGGACACCAAAAACGGGGCAGGAGAGGAGACAAACCCGAAGCGGGCGCGAGCATTCGTCGAGGAGACCGGGATTGACGCCCTAGGAGTTTCTATCGGCAATGTCCATATTCTTACTCGAGGGAAAGCGAAAATCAATCTGGACTCACTGCAGGAGATTCACCGAACGGTGGATATTCCGTTGGTCATCCACGGCGGAACGGGTTTTCCAGCCGAACTCGCAGGTGACGTCATTGCGCTGGGTGTGGCCAAGTTCAATTTCGGCACTAACCTCAAACAGGCTTATCTGGCCGCCGTACGTGAGGCGCTGAGCGCCTACGCCGAGCCGATGAACCCTCACCACTATTTGGGAATGGGAGGCGACCGCGACATCATGAGCGCCGGACACAATGCTGTCAAACAAAAAGTAAAGGAACTGATTCTGGCCTACGGTTACGCCGGACGACAACGCCGCGAGGTTGTCCAATCCAGCGCGGCGGCCAGCGTCTCGCCGGCCGGCAATTCGGGGCGAACCTCAGTTCGAGGATGCGCGACATAGCAGATGCGATGACCACGTCTGTTTGCCAGGAAACCTCGTGGCGTAGCACTGTTCGACACGCCCGCCAACGTCTTTCGGCCTGCATAGCCCCGATGTTCTGTCTGTTATGCCTGTGCTCGTCCAGCCAAGCGCTGGGGGACGATGGGAAAGCGGTGTTCTGGGTGATTCCGCACACGCATTGGGAAGGGGCTGTTTTCAAGACCAGGGAGGAATATCTTCAAGAGGGGCTGACTCACATCCTGACCGCGTTGCGTCTTCTCAAAGAGCATCCCGACTACCGTTTCGCGCTCGATCAGGTCGCCTATTTCCGGCCTTTCCTTGAGCGTTACCCCGAGGAGGCGGATGCTTTCCGGAAATTCGTGGCCGAAGGACGTTTGGAAATCGTCTGCGGACTGAACGTCATGCCCGATGATAACATGCCGAGCGGCGAATCCTTCATCCGCCAAATGCTTTATGCCAAGGGCTACTGCCGGGATGTTCTCGACGTGGAAGTGAAAACCGGCTGGCTGCTGGACACCTTTGGGCATCACGCACAGATGCCTCAGATTCTGCGCTTGGCCGGATACGATTCCTTCTGGTTCGCGCGCGGCGTTGAGGATCGCTCCAAGATGCCGTCGGATTTCCTCTGGCAAGGTTTGGATGGCACGCGCATACCGGCCTTCTGGCTGCCGTTTTCTTATGGCAATGTTTTCGAGCCGCCCCGAGATTTCGCTGGATTCACCAAATTCATGAAAAAGCGCTATGATGATCTCGCACCCTTCTCGCGCGGAGCCTTGGATCGTATCGGCATGGATGGAGCGGACGTCACAGATCCGGAACTTTACCTACCGGCGCTGGTTGAACGATTCAACCGCCAGCCCAGTCCGCCTTTTAACCTACGCTTTGGCACGCCCAGGGAATATCAAGCGGCGGTAGGCACTCGGACAAACCTTCCGGTCATCACCGGCGAACGCAATCCGCTCTTCCAAGGCGTCTATAGCAGCCGCATCGAACTCAAAGAGCGCATGCGCGAAACAGAGCGGTTGCTCACCACGGCGGAGAAGTTTGGGGCGCTCGCGAAATGGTTAGGCGGCCAATTTGACGACCAGATGATCTGGCGCGCCTGGGAGCCG
>DASYNM010000438.1:0-10997 GCA_036008545.1 Verrucomicrobiia bacterium | reverse complement strand
AACAGCCTGCGCGCCATGGAGGCGCGAACGCAGGAATCCTTGCTGGAGGCCATCGGCCAGGCCCTGGCCGGAATCACCGCCCAAGACGCCCTCAACTGGTTTGGCCACTGCGGCTACAACTTTATTTAAAATGCTCTAAATTGCTTTAAGAGCTTGATTTTGGCGCCCGTCGGCGTCATCATTTCAGGCATAGAACCACCAGAAACTTTTGTGCATATAAGCTATGAAAATCGCCACATCTCATAAGCGGACTTCGCTCCACGAAACTAAATCCACTCGCACCAACAAGCCCGCCGCCAATGGCAACGGCCATTCCGGCAGCGCGACTTCCGCTCCGGCCATTACGCCCGCGCTAGCCGCCTGGCTGGCCAAGCCCAAGCAGAATCTTATTGGCGGCAAATGGGTTCCGGCCGTGTCCGGCAGGACTTTCGAAGTTTTCAATCCGGCCAACGATTCCGTCATCGCCCACGCGGCCGAAGGCGAGTCGGAGGACATCAATCGCGCCGTCCGCGCGGCCCGACGCGCGTTCGATTCCGGTCCCTGGAGGCGTCTGACGCCCAGCGAACGCGGCAAGTTGGTTTGGCGCATCGGCGATTTGATTCTCCAGCACGCGGATGAATTGGCCGAGCTGGAATCCCTCGACAACGGCAAACCGCGCGCCGTGGCCCGAGTCGCCGATGTGCCGTTGGCCGCCGACCTCTTCCATTACATGGCCGGTTGGGCGACCAAGATCGAAGGCCAGACCATTCCCATCAGCGTTCCCTACGCGCCCGGCGCGGCCTTCCACGCCTTCACCTTGCGCGAGCCGGTCGGCGTGGTCGGGCAAATTATTCCCTGGAATTTCCCCCTGCTCATGGCGGCTTGGAAACTCGGCCCCGCGTTGGCCACCGGCAATTGCGTCGTCCTCAAACCGGCCGAGCAAACACCACTCTCCGCCTTGCGCCTGGGCGAATTGATGACCGAGGCTGGCCTGCCTGAGGGCGTGGTCAACATCGTCACCGGTTTCGGCGAAACCGCCGGCGCGGCCCTCGCTGGCCATGAAGACGTGGACAAGGTCGCCTTCACCGGCTCCACCGAGGTCGGCAAGATCATCGTGCGCGCAGCGGCGGGCAACCTCAAGAAGGTGAGCCTCGAACTCGGCGGAAAATCCCCGAACATTATCTTCAAAGACACCGCCGATCTAGGCGCGGCCATCAACGGCGCGGCCAGTGCCATCTTCTTCAATCACGGCCAATGCTGTTGCGCAGGTTCGCGTTTGATGGTGGAGAAGGATGTCTTTGACACCGTCGTCTCGGGCGTCGCAGCGCAGGCCAAGAAAATCAAACTCGGCCCCGGCTTGAGCGCCGATACGGAAATGGGCCCGCTGGTTTCGCGGGAACAATTGCAACGCGTGACCGGCTATATGAACCAGGGCAAAGAGGCCGGCGCCTGCTACGTCGCGGGCGGCGGACGCAAGGGCGGGGAGGGTTACTTTGTCGAGCCGACGGTGATCAAAGACGTCAAGCCGAACATGAGCATTGTTCGCGAGGAGATTTTCGGGCCGGTGGTGGTGGCGGAGCCGTTCACCAATACCGAGGATTTAATCGCGCGCGCCAATCACACCGAATACGGTTTGGCGGCGGGCGTGTGGACGCGCGACATCGCCAAAGCCCATCGCATCGCCAACGCGCTGAAGGCGGGCACGGTTTGGGTCAACTGCTACAATATATTTGACGCCGCTCTGCCCTTTGGCGGCTACAAACAATCCGGCTGGGGCCGCGAGATGGGTCATGAAGTCCTGAATCTCTATACCCAGACCAAGGCTGTGGTCTGCGGGATTTAGGACGCGCGCTGAGGCGGACTTATTCAGTTGGTGACGAGGCTCGCCCTCACCCTAACCCTCTCCCCCAGGAGAGGGAACAAACACGCGCTGCGCTGGGATGTTTTCTTAGCCGCGAATTTGCCGGGCGCTGAGAGAATTTCTCCCTCTCCTTGGGGAGAGGGTTGGGGTGAGGGAGAACCTTCCTCACTGCTGCGTCATTCCAGCTATCGCCGTCCGCGCTTTTTTCTAAGCATCTTCTTGCTCTGCTCAATCGCTTTCCTCGTGATCGCCTCCAAATCAAAATCGACTTCTTTCCCGCAAGCACTACAACGATATTTTTGGGAACCTCCTGTGGTCACGATTATGTCAAAGTACTTTCCGCACTCATTGCAACGAATCAACATTGAGTAAGGGTAGTTCCTCATCGCAAATGCGCGACTGAGCGGTTTATCGTCGGAATCCAACCACTTAGCATACTCAATCAATCTGGCGCACCGCCCCATATCGCTGCCCTCTTGCCTGGGAGCAACTGGAAAATGGCGCAACAACTCAAGCGCAACGAAAACCTCGAGAAAATACTTGCAACCGGCTGCAACTGCCTCATCAGGAACTCCGCCGTCCTTTCGAGGAAGCGCAACCATCGCATCCGTAGACGGCTGCCACGGGTCCTCGGCATAGATCGTCATGCCGCGACCAAACTAGTCAAGCCCCCGGACAATTTCTTGGAGAGTCACGGTGATGACGTCCGAGACTGGCCAGACTGCCTCACATCGATTTCGCGTAATCGATCATGCCTTGGAAATCAACCACGACCGCAGCCTCGTTACCCACCACCCACGCATCGTGGCCCGAAGGCAGGAGTGAAACATCCCCGGGTTTGCAGTCGAACTCCGCGCCGTCGTCCATGCGAATCCGCAGCACGCCCGAAACGTGATACTGGAAGTGCGGGGCATCACAACTCTTGGTCTTCGCGATCGGTTGGAGGGAAGTGCTCCAGCGCCAACCCGGTTCAAAAGTGGCGCGGCCCACCGTCGCGCCGCCAACGTTGATCAACTCCAATTTCCCTTTGGGGAACTTGCGCACCTCGTCAGCCTTACCGAAACTCTTCAACTCCGATTTCTTCACGTGTGAATCCTTTCTGTTCTTTGAGTCGTTGCAATGATAAGCGAAGTGGTCCAATTATTGACTAACGGCTGGCAGTTTCTTCATTGAAACCAGACTCCAACCGAATTGGAAGCCGATGGTTGTTCATGGTCAACCACACCTTAGCCATGACATTAATCTGCCCGATGCGCGGCGAAAAGCGAGCATTTTCCATAATCTGCAAGCAAGATATTTCGGCGATTGGACCGTTGGAGTTTCCGTGCTCACTTTCGAGATGGCTCATTCGATAACGAGTCAAGATGACAGTAAGTCGTGTAGCGCTCTTCGCGCATTTGGTAGAACGGACGAAATACGACACCGCCGTTCCCGGTGCGAAAAGTAAGCGAGGCCGGGCCGTCGGATTGAATCCATTGCGCCACCTTGGCCGGGTCACCCTCCAAAGCGACGTCGCCGTCCGCCAATGCCACCAGCATGAGCGGCCCATACATCAAGGCTGCCACGCCAGGAGTCTGCGCGTCCACCGGTTCAAAGCGCAATGACATGGGAAATGTGGCGGAAACGGTGTCGCCCTCTTTCCACCGCCGGTTGATGGCTAGGAATGTGCCAGGCGCGCTGGAAACGCTTTCCGGGTGGCCATTGACGCTCAATTTCACAGGAGCCGACGTCCACCCCGGCACGCGAAGGTGGAGAATAAATCGCGCCGGGTGCTCGGTATGCACGGTAAACCGAGACGTGTCGGAAAGCGGAAAATCCGTGGATTGTTCCAGCGTGATGCTGTCTCCTTTGTGGAGCCATCGCACTCGTGACGGAGTGAAAAGGTTCACGTACAGTCCATGGTCGTCGTGAAAATAAATGTCGAGCGGGTAATCCGCCGTAATCAGGGCGTAGGTGCCGGAGCAACAAGGCCAGAGCCACGGGAAATACTGCTTGTGCGCGCCTGCGTGATAATCCGAGTAATAAAAAGTCCTGCCGTCCGGCTGCATGGGAAGGGCGGCCAACATGCCGTTGAAGAGCACGCGTTCCATGTTGTCGCCGTATTTGGCATTGCCGGTGAAACGAAGCAGGTAGCGATCAACGTTTACGTTGGCGTAGCAGCCGCAGGGCGTTTCGAAATCGTTGCGGTAGGCCTGGCTGGAGGTGCGAGGGTGAAACGCGGCCAAGTCCAGCGACGACGCCAGATTCCCGTGGCCTGCCGTCACGAAATGTTCGTTCGGCCCCCATCCTCCGGAAGCGTACATTTGGGTCGTGGTCAGGTATTCCCAGGCGTTGGATACAGTCTTGAAATACTTCTCATCGCCAGTCTCTTGGTAGGCTCTGGCCGCCGAGCAAAGGGAATTGATGTGGCTGTAAGCATGGCGTTCGGGAGTAAAGGCGTTGACTCCCGCGGCGAACGGATCGTAATACTCCTTGCTGTAATCGTAGGCGCGGGCCATTTCCAAGTATCGATTGTCCTTGGTCAAGTCATAACAATTGTAAAAATTCTCCGGCAAAGTGTACCACTCATCGGAACGGCGAGGCAGATGCGAGGCCGCCCAATCGGTCATGGTTCTCAGGACCACGAGAGCTTCTTTGTTGCCGGTCAGTGTGTAGGCGTCCCTCATGCCGATGCAGTTCTTGTCGTACAAGTAACACGGCCAATTGATGGATACTTTCAGGGAAGAAAAAAAGAAACCATCCGGCGCGATCGTTTCGTGAAAGCCATGCACCAGGACAGCCACCTTTTCCTTGAATCGCGGGTCGCCCGTGGCGGCGTAGTTCCGGGCCAACGCGGAGACCCATTGCCCGAACGAATGGGCTCCCGCAAAGTCTTCCGGATCGTACCATCCGCCCATGGCGTGCCCAGGCGCCGGCAAGCCGGCCCGCTGGCGAAAACCGTTAAGCAGATTATCGTCGGAAAGAGCCAGGTAGAAATTGCGCGAAAATTGAGACTGCTGTCCCATTGGGCCTCCGTTCAGTGTCACCTCCCGATAATCCGCAGGCTGCAACACTCCGGAAGAGAGGTGGCTGGGCGGGTCGGCGCGGCCGATCGAAGCAAACGGCTGTCCCTGCAGGAAAACCGCTGCAGCCAGTTGGCAGAGAGCCATCCGGCGCGTTCGCGTGTCCATCTTCATGCTTTAGTTTTCGAAGTCTGTAAGGGGCACCGCTTCTCCGCACCGTTTTGATCCATCTCGTTCATGGGGCTTGGTTCCGGCGACTCACACTTCTGCCGTCGTCGGATCGATAATCCTTTTTACTTCGGAAACACGGTTCGCAGGAAAACCGCCCTGCTTTGCGTGTTCGCGCACGGTCGCCTCATCCGGGGCGATATACACGCAATAAACCTTGTCGTCGGTCACGTAGCTTTCGAGCCACTGGATTTGCGGCCCGAGCTTCTTTAGGACGCCGCACGAGTTCTGGGAGACACTTTGTAGCTGCTCCGACGTGAGCTTTCCGGCTCCCGCGATTTCCCGCTCGATAATGTATTTTGGCATATTTTCAGTTGTTGAACTGACACTATTCTTGCCAAGAGCAAAAGAAATCAAGCAGAACCGGAAAGAGAGCCATTCAGCTAGCCGGTTCTGCGGTTGTTGAGGCATTTCGCCAGGGCTTTCATTTTGTAAAGACCGAATAAATTCAAATCACGATATTACTCTCACCGGTCCCATTAAAACCAGCCGGCCAAGATCGAAGTTCTCCGAGGCCTCTTCGTTCCCTTCGTTTCCTTCTGTGAAATTCTTACGGCGAGAGCACCAGCCGATAAAACCGTTGCGGGGCGTTGGTGATGGAGTCTGTGGTGCTGAGCGTCGCTCCAGTGGCGGTGACGGGGCTGTTCAAGTTGATCCAGTTGCTCGAAGTCAGTTCAGAATTGTACTGCAACTGATACCTCCCTCCAACCTCCGTGCTCCAAGTCAGATTCAACTTGTTGCTGGTTACAATTGCGGCCTCGAACTCCGGTACAATGGTCAGCCTAAAAACGATCCCGGCTCCGGCTCCGCCTGCGCCTGTGTTTGCCGTTGTGCCATAGAAAGACCCATCGCTGCCTTGTATCAGCCCATTGGGAGCGCCACCGTCATCGAGACCGGTGAAGGAATACAAAGTGGTCAGTGCGCCATTGGTACTGATTTTGAACACGGTGCCATAACCACTAGGGTTGACGTTCGCGTCCCCTCCAGCAGAAGTAGTTCCATAAAAATCACCGTCGCTTCCCTGCACCAGGGCGGCGGTCGGATTTCCGCCGTCATTGCCTCCGGTAAACGAATACAAAGTGGTCAGCGACCCATTCGTGGCGATTTTGAATACGGTACCAGCGTTGTTCGTCCCCCAGTATTCGGTCGTGCCATAGAAATAGCCGTCGCTGCCTTGCACCAGGGCGGCAGGCGGATTTCCGCCCCCATAGGGGAACGAGTATAAGTTAGTGAACGTCCCATTGCTGCTGATCTGGAAAACGGAGCCAAGGGCACCGCCGCCGGAAGTCGTGCCATAGAAAGACCCATCGCTGCCTTGTATCAGCCCACTGGGAACGCCGCCGTCATTGAGACCGAAGGCATGCAAATTGGTCAGTGCGCCTTTGGTACTGATTTCGAACACGGTGCCGAGGCCGGGCGTGCCGTAACCCATAGGCCAGTCGGTAAGGCGCAGGTCCCCTCCAGCAGTAGTTGTTCCATAAAAATTACCGTCGCCTCCCTCTACCAGGGCGGCAGCCGGATTTGCGCCATTGGTTCCGGCAGATGAATACAAATTGGGAAACGAATACAAAGTTGTCAGCGACCCATTCGTGTCGATTTTGAATATGGTACCAGATTGGTTCGCGCCCCAGTTTTCTGTCGTGCCATAGAAGTAGCCATCGCTGCCTTGCACCAGGGCGGCAGCCGGATTTCCGCCATCATTACCTCCGGTAAACGAATACAAACTGGCCAGCGACCCGTTCGTGCTGATCTCGAAGAGGGTGCCGAAGCTCGTGTTGTAGGCATTGGTGTGCGCACCGCCGTTTTCTGTCGTGCCATAGAAATAGCCGTCGCTGCCTTGCATTAGCGCGGCTGAGGGATTAGCCCCGTTGGTCGAAGTTCCGAATGTATAAAGGGTGGTCAGGAGCACCCCGCCCTTGGCGCCAAACACCGGCAGCACGAGCACGATTGCCCAGAGCAGTCGCATCAGCGGAGAGAAAACCGGCTTCCTGCGTGGAATCGAAAATATTTTCATACGTCGATTGCCCTTTCATTTAGGTTCCGAGAACGAAATTGCCAGAATTGGTGGCCCTTGACCGATCAGCCAGAAATGCTGGCAACGAAAACCTGTTTACTACAGTAGGCGGCCTAACGCAAGGGAAAAAACGCCAATGCAGAGGGTGAGTCCTAGGCTCGCGGCCCTAGCGGTCGAAGGTCTCAAATCCGTCTCAACTTTCACGCGGCAGAACAATATTTGGGGCAAAAACCGACAAACCAAAAAGCCTCCAGGAGTGTTTTCGGTCGCTTTTTTCGAAAAATCTGCTTTTTGAAGCCATTTTGTGTCAACTCTAACAATATCCGCCTTGCAACCCGCACGGAATGAGCCACTTGTAAAAGTCGCAAAAACCGGCCATTTTATTGACACGCTCGGATTTCCAACCAACGCTTTACGCCGTTGATTGATGCGTAACATGCTGCGGGTCAACATAATGAATGCCAAATGTTCCCTTTTGGTGCCATGTGAAAATCTTGTCACTTATAATGCTATCGTGAATATTTTTTCGCGCAACGTGGTAGTCTTGCATTCCATGAAAAGCGTGAGCGCCATTTCATCGAAAGTATGCGGCGGAAAATGCCCGCAGCGGCTACCTATCTCCGCTGCGCTTCCGCCTTCATTTTCGACTACGGCGCAACCAACCGACGCGGTAAACACGACGGCGCTCCCGGCGAATAGGATTGCAAAGCATTCGCGTTTATCGGCGTCCATTGGCGGTTGCATCTTCAGTTTCTGGAAGTTCCAGAAACAGCTTATGCAAGTCGTTGATTTTCACGATATTTGCCGATATTTTCACACGCGTTCAGAAGCGCGCAATGCAAGAGTCGAAGATGACCTCGTCGTGGATAAGCGGTGCGGGACACCTTTGGCCGTTGTTTGATGCGGTCGCAATCGAGTCCTTGTTACCCATCTCCATTTAGAGTAAGATGAGGCAAGGCATAATGAGAGGCAAAACTGTTGTTTTGGGAGTGACCGGTTCTATCGCTGCCCATCGGGCGGTTGATTTGGCCAGCTTGCTGGTCAAGGCCCAGTGCGCCGTCCACGTCGTCATGACGGCGGACGCGCAAAGGTTTGTCACCTCTCTGCCGTTCAAGACGCTCTCGCGCCACCCGGTCGTGACCGATTTGTATGATGTCGAGGAAGGTTGGAAGCCGGCCCACGTCGAGTTGGCCGACACGGCGGACTTGTTGCTCATCGCGCCTGCAACGGCCAACACGCTGGCCAAATTGGCACACGGCCTGGCCGGCGATGCCTTGGGCTGCATCGCCCTGGCGCTCAATGCCGAGGCCAAGGTGCTCATCGCTCCCGCCATGAACGGCAAGATGTGGAAGCATCCGGCCACGCAAGCCAACGTGGCGCTGCTCCAACAGCGCGGCGCGGCTTTCATCGGCCCGGACAAGGGCCTGCTGTCCTGCGGCTACGAAGGCCTTGGACGACTCTGGCCGGTGGAGGAAATCGCGCAACGCGCCGTCGCCTTGCTCTCGTGAACGAAGGACCCAAACAAAACAACGGCGCCGCAGGCACGATTCAAAAGCTGACTCGCTTGCTGGCTGCGCCGGTGATCGAGCCGAGCCAGCGCGCGGCCCGCATTCAAGCGGTGGAGAAGGACATTGTCCTGCCTTTGCGCCTCGTGATCATAGCTTACTTGGGTTACTATTTCTTTTTTTCCGGTTGGCTTGACACTCCGGGCGCCAACAGCGCTTCGGATTGGAGTCTGCACAACGCTTTAAAGCTGAAGGGTTTCTTTGTTGCTTACGTCGCGTTGAACATGGTCTTCGGCGCGCTACTGATATGGGGGCGGAAACTGACGCTGACGAAGATTCAATGGATGGTTTTCGCCGCCGGGGCGCTGGACTGCGTGCTGATGGGAACTTTGACCTTCCTGAACAGTGGTTTTGACAGCAATCTTTATCCGGTCTTCGCCGCCCTGATTCTCCACAACGCGGTAGCCATTCCCGTCGCCTTTCCCCAGCTTCTGCTGAATTTTCTCACCATCGGGGCTTTCGTGGCAGGCGGGCTGCTTGACAATTTGACCAACACCAAGCCGCAGCCCATGGATGTCAACGAGATTTCGCATGAGAATCCCGTGGAGCGCGTCCTCGTGCTGGCCACTTGGGCTCTTTGTTGCTACGGCATCCAAGTCCTCTTTGAGAAGCAGAAGCGGGCCGAGGCCGAGGCGACGGAATTGGCCGTGCGCCAGGAACGGTTGCGCACCGCGGGACGGCTGGCGGCGGAGATCGCGCATCAAATTAAAAATCCGCTGGGCATCATCACCAACGCCGCCTTCTGCCTTCATCGCGCCGTACATGAAGGGGAGATGGCAGTGGACGAACAGATCCAGATCATTCGCGAGGAAGTAGATCGTGCGGACCAGATCATCACCGAATTAATGGGCTATGCGCAGTTGGCGGAAGGCAAAGTGGAAAGGCTGGACGTGGCAGAAGAATTGGATGCGGCCGTGCGGGAGGTCTTCCCTCCGGCGGCCAAATACCAGGTCCGGATTCACAAGGATTACTCGCCGTCGCTGCCCGCTTTGTTGATGCAGAAGCGGCATTTTTCCGGCGTGCTGGTCAACATCCTGCAAAACGCCCGCGAAGCCATGAACGGCCAAGGCGCGGTCAGCATCTCGGCCGAATATGGCGGTCAGGATTCCTTTCGCATTCTCATTGCGGACACCGGACCGGGAATCCCAGCGGATAAGATCGACAAAATATTCGAGGCCTATTTCACCACGCGAGAAAAGGGCACCGGCTTGGGGCTGGCCATCGTCAAACACAACACGGAAATGTACGGCGGCGCCGTGCAGGTCGAATCCGAGGTTGGAAAAGGGACCCGATTTGTGTTAGAGTTCCCGGCAAGAATCTTGATGAAGTTATCCAAATGAACTGGCCCCTCCCTCCAGTGCTGGTAGTCGATGACGAAAAGAACATGCGCCTGTCGTTGCGCACGATTCTTTCCGGCGAAGGCTACGATTTGCGCCTGGTGGAATCAGCCGAGGAAGCGCTCGCCGCCCTGGAGAAGGAGGAATTTTTCATGGTCATCACCGATGCCCGTCTGGGCAGCGGTATGAGCGGCTACCAATTCCTGGCGCAGGCTTGCAAGCGTTGGCCTAATACTCCGTTCCTGATGATCACCGCCTACGCCACACCGAAACTGGCGGTCGAAGCCATCAAGTCCGGCGCCATGGATTACCTGGCCAAGCCCTTCGCCCCGGAGGAATTGCTGCACGCCGTCTCGCGTTGCGCCGAACGCCACCGTTTGCTGCGCGACAACGCCGCCTTGCGCGCCACTGTTACCCAGGCTTACCAACTGGAGCAGATCATCGGCGAATCGCCCAAGATGCATGAGTTGCGTCAGTTGATTCGCAGCGTGGCGCCAACCGACGCCACCGTGCTTATCCTGGGCGAGAGCGGGACGGGCAAGGAATTGATCGCCGGCTCGCTGCACAGCTTGAGCCAGCGCCGCCAGCAGAATTATATTCGCATCAATTGCGCCGCCATCCCCGAGAACCTGTTGGAGAGCGAGCTTTTCGGCCACGAAAAAGGAGCCTTCACCGGCGCCGTCAAACAAAAATTGGGCCGCGTCGAAGAAGCCCACGGCGGCACCATTTTCCTCGACGAAATCGGCGATATGAGCCGGCCTTTGCAGGCTAAGTTGCTCCGCTTTTTGGAGGACGGCACGTTCACGCGCGTGGGCGGCAACGACGAACTGCGCGTCGATGTCCGCCTCATCGCCGCCACCAATCGCGACATCATTGAAGCCATCAGCCAGCACAACTTCCGGGAGGACTTGTTTCATCGGCTAAATGTCGTCCAGTTCCGCCCGCCGCCCCTGCGCGAACGCAGCACCGACATCATCCTGTTGGCGGAAAATTTCTTGCAGCATTTCAACG
>DASYNM010000437.1:0-11063 GCA_036008545.1 Verrucomicrobiia bacterium | reverse complement strand
AGAGGCCATCGCCGAAGAACTCCGCCCCTTTTGGGAAAGTGCGCAACGGGTGCGGCAACTGGTTTCACATGGCTGGCTGATCAATCAAGTAAACGTTACCGTAACGGAGAATAGTGCAATTACGTGCTAAAAATGGTATAAGAAGGTACCCTCCTCAAATCTGAGCCCATTGGCATTTTTGCGTGCGCAGCTATTTTTCCGCGATGGGCGGTACAGCGGCCAGTTTGTATTCTCCGGATGGCGAGTTCTTATTGACGCGAATCTTCTGAGGAATGCCCGGCAACAGGTCGAAGTAATTGTCATCAAGAATTTGAGCACCCCCGTCATCCAGATGGACGGCATGGCAATAGACCGGACTCGTCACTTCGAGGATTCCGTTCGCATGGAGCTTCGAGGCAAAGTCGGGTTTAGCCAGCGCCAACTCACGCTGTGGGGCGAGGAGCCAGATCGACTGGTCATCCTCAATGCCCTTCCCGCTCATGACGGCTGCGTAAAGCCATCGGCTGGGATTTCGTTCTGCCTTCGCGGGAACAGGCGTGCTGGCGACTTCGATCATCCCATCAGCCGGTACGGTCACGGATGCTTCTTTTAATTCGCGCGCCGAACCGTCCAACCGAAACCAGCCGTAACGAACGGTGGCTTTTTGCGATTGCAGGGTGTCATTGACAACACGAGTGACGAGTTGGCGGTCGCGCGCGCGGACAATCACTTTGACAGGCGCGCACGAGCGTTTCACGGCGTAATAAGCAGCCTTGGGGCGCAGGTAATGGTCCACGACCGCCCAGCCCATTTCGCCCCAGCAATCGTTGTAGGACCACATCAAGGCGCCTTCGCACTCCGCCTTCGAATCCAATTTGCGAAACCGGAAAGCATCCATGGCCGCGCCGTGCATGATGGCCTGGATCATTTGTCCGTAAAGTATATATTGCGCGAGGGACAATCCGTTCGGTTCGCCGTAATGATAGCGGATGCCTTTGGCGACCCAGCCTCCTTCGATGACATTGGAATGAATTTTCCACGGAAGACTCTCGCGGTTGCGATCCTCCGGTTTCAAAAATTCGTTGACTGACTCCAGATCGCAGGGCGCGATGATGCCGTACTCGCTGACGAACGGAGAGCGGCAAAGGTCCGTCGACTCCGGCTGGACGCGGCTGACATCGTCGCTCATCAACAGTCCCCACCAATGGCAATCGCCGGCTGTTTCGCTATTGGCGGTCGCACCACCGACTGGGCTTCCGGGAATAAAAGGGCGACATGGGTCCGAGGCGTTGCAAATGTCCGGGATGATTTCGCGCCAGATGCGGAGTCCGCCGATTTCGTCCGGGCGCGGCGAACGTTCGCCGATCATGGTCAAGCACTCGTTGTTGCCGCACCACAAAGCCAGCGAAGGATGCCAGTGCAGGCGATCGACCAACGTGTCGGCCTCTTGTTGGGCCAGCGCCATGAATTCAGCGTCAGCCGGATAAGTGCTACAGGCATAGGTGAAGTCCTGCCACACCAGAATGCCGGCGCGGTCGCAGGCGTCATAAAAGGCGTCGCCCGGATAGGTGCCGGCGCCGTTGACGCGGAACATGGTGAAGTGTGCCTCCTTGGCATCAGTGACTAATTGTTCGTAGCGCGCAGGCTCAATGCGCGCCGCGATCAAATCGGGTGGCGCCCAATTGCCACCCTTGCAAAAAACATCACGTCCGTTGACCTTGAAGCAAAATCGGTTGCCGCCGGGCAAGCGCGAACGGTCGAGTTCGACGGTTCGCAAGCCGATGGTCTGGACGCGCCGATCCGTTTCCACGTTGCCGCAAAGCACGCGAGCGGTCAGGCGATAGAGCCGCTGCGCGCCCATGCCGTTAGGCCACCAAAGCTGAGGATGTGGAATTGCGATGCTGCACGGGATGGCGTTGTGGCCGATGTCCAGGTTGAGTTGTCGGCGTTGCACAATTGCATCGCCGCCGGGAGGGTCCACGCTGAGTTCCAGTACGCAATTGCGCTCGGCACGCAGATTCAAATTGTCCAGCGTTACCTCGCCTTGCAACGACACGTCCTTGTCATGGATGACCGTGTCCAAGCGGACTTGGCGGAGCGTGACTTTGTCGTGGCTTTCCAATCGGACATCACGCCACAGGCCGATGTTGGGAAGCGGATCGCACCAATCCCAGCCGTAGATGAAAGGGGGTTTGCGCACTGATTGCCGGTGTGGCGTATCCCGGACCGCGTAAAGCCTGCTCATAGGCTTTGCGTCCCAACTGCCCGGCGCAAATAACTCCGTTCCACTTGTTACGCGCACGACGAGCTGATTCGTGCCCTGCTTCAGTTTGTCTTTGACGTCGAAGGCGAAAGAGGACATTGCGTCCTTGGACGAGCCAACCAGGATGCCGTTGAGATAAATCTGCGAGCAAAGGTCGATGCCGTCGAAGGCCAGCGTCTGCCGGTCTTGGTCCAAAAACCCAGGCGGTGCGACAAATTCCCGCGCATACCACCAGGAGCTGCCTTCCGGCCAGCGGCATCGCGAGCGCGCGTTGTCGCCGATGTCCGGGTCTTCCATCCGTCCGGCGCGCATCAAGTCGAGGTGGATTTCTCCCGGCACCCGCGCAGGGAGGCGCTCGACGTTAGTGTGCGTGAACAATAGGTAGGTGGCGTCCAGCGGCAGCGGAGTAACCGTCCAGTCGCCATCCAATGACAGCGTGGTGAAACCTGGCGGAGGCGGCCCGCCCTGCTCCACTTCCACATCCACTTGAGCAAAGCTAACGGAGTTGCCACCGTAAGAACCTCCGTTTAATCCTGGAAAACCTGTTAGCTCCGTATCGAACCCTTTCCACGTTACCATCCAGTCGGCCGGCTCCCTTTCACCATCCTTCCAAGCCTTGCCCCGCATTTCTCCCGTCCTCTTCCAGAGCTTCATCCAATACCATTTCCCAGACTCGCAGGAGAAATCACAACCCTCGCCCCAAACCACGTAGTCGTGAATGAATTGGAGCTTGCCATCATGGAAGACCAGATTCAGCCCATAACCGTTGTCCGGATTGGAGCAGACTGAAATTCCGACGCGTGATTTTGGATCGCGGGTCACGCCATTCAGGCGGAGCTTGGCTGTCATCACCACGTTCATTGAGTCTTCGTCCTCGTTGCCGACCATCAGGATTGCTTTTTTCGGGTCAGTGGGTCCCGAGTCCGTTTGCTCTAAACGTCCATCTTTGACCGCCCACTCCCCTCCGACGAATTTCCATTCTTTGGCCAGCTTGTTCTGGAAGGTGCCGGAAAAAATCTGCCTGCGCTGGGCTGAGGCCGTGGCGATGCCGGAGAAAATCAGAAGCGCCAGCAAAAGGGTGCGGAATATCACGTTATTATTCTTAGGTCAAAATGTCGTTGACTACCTGACCGGCAACATCGGTGAGCCGATATTGCCGGCCTTGGAAACGATAGGTCAACCGCTCATGATTAAGGCCGAGGCAAGCAAGGATGGTGGCTTGTAGGTCAAGAATATGCACGGGGTTTTCCAGAATGTTGAAGGAGAAATCGTCCGTCTTGCCGTAGGTCACGCCAGGTTTAATGCCGCCCCCAGCCATCCAGATGGAAAAGGCGCGGCCATGATGGTCGCGGCCATAATCCTCCTTGGTCAAGCGGCCCTGGCAGTAAACCGTCCGTCCGAACTCCCCACCCCAAATCACCAGCGTGTCTTCGAGCAGGCCGCGTTGTTTCAAGTCCATTACCAAAGCGGCGGAAGCTTGATCGACGTCTTGCGTAAGAACTTTGATCCGGTCCGGCAAATTGCCGTGATGGTCCCAGCCTCGATGATAAAGCTGGATGAACCGGACACCACGCTCGGCCATGCGCCGGGCTTGCAGGCAATTCGCGGCAAAGGAACCGGGTTGACGCGAGGATTCGCCGTAAAGTTTGAAAGTGGATTCGGGCTCTTTGGAAATATCCATCAGCTCCGGCATGGAGGTCTGCATGCGGTAGGCCAATTCATACTGAGCGATCCTGGTCTCGATTTCGGGATCCTGGGCTTGCACGAAAGTTTGCTTGTTTAACGCATCCAGCGCGTCAAGCCATTGCCGGCGACCGGCGCGATCCAAGCCCGTTGGATTATTCAGAAACAGGACTGGCTCGACACCGCCGCGCAATTGCACGCCTTGAAATCGGCTGGGCAAAAATCCACTGCCCCACAAACGCGACAATAGCCCTTGATCGGGAGTGGCCGCGCTTGGAACCGAAATGAGCACAACGAAGGCAGGCAAATTCTCATTTTCCGATCCCAAGCCGTAATCCACCCATGAACCCATGCTGGGCCGTCCGGGCTGTTGACTGCCGCTCTGGACAAACGTGATGGCGGGATCATGATTAATCGCCTCGGTGTGCATGGAGTTAATCAGGCAAATCTCATCGGCGATCTCTTGGGTGTGCGGCAGCAGATCGCCCAATTTCATGCCGCTCCGGCCGCACTGCTTGAATCCGAATTGACTCGGAGCAATCGGCAAGCGGGCCTGGCCGGAAACCATGCCGGTGATACGCTGGCCCATGCGCACGGAATCGGGCAAATCTTCGTTGAATTTTCCCGTCAGATCGGGCTTGGGATCGAAAAGTTCAATCTGGGACGGCCCTCCGGCTTGGAATAAAAAAATCACCCGCTTGGCTCGCGGTGCAAAATCAGTGCTCGGCGGCCGCAAGACCGCGGCTTCGCTGGTGCCGCCAAGCAATCGCCCCAAGGCAAGGGCGCCCAGACCCAGTGTGGAACGTCTGAGAAAATTGCGCCGATTCAGAATAATAGGTGCTTGCATGGCTTAATCACGGGTGATGGTTTCGTCGAGATTCAAAATCAGGCTGGCCAAGTTGGCATACGCCGCCAACTCGACTGAATCCAGCGAGGCGTTCGGTTTGGACGCGCCTACCGCGATGAAAGCTTTACCCGCTGTAGGATCATCGCGATAAGCGGCCAGGCGTTTTTCTAGAAGCGTCGTTAGCAATTGCTGCTCGTCAGGCCGCAGCGATCGGCCTGTGGCGAGTTCAAAGGCAAAATCCAGCCGCTTACTTGGAGTGGTCCCGCCTTCCAACAACATGCGCTCGGCAAGTTTGCGCGCCGCTTCAAGCTGGACGGGATCATTCATCAACTCCAGGGCTTGCAACGGAGTGTCAGTTTTGGAGCGCTGCACCACGCAGACTTCGCGGTCCGGCACGTCGAAAATGGACAAGGTTGGATAGGGCACAGTCCGCTTCCAGAAGGTGTAGAGGCTGCGGCGATAAAGGTCATTGCCCTGGGATTCGGTGTAGGTAGTTCCAGGATAATCCGCCGCCACCACGATGCCCTTGTAGAGGTTCGTAGGCTGATATGGATAAGCCGGCGGGCCGCCGAGTTTGTCATATAGAAGTCCGCTGACGAATAACGCTTGATCCCGCAGCATCTCCGCCGTCAGACGCTGCCGGGGACCGTGCGCCAGCAACAGGTTGTCCGGGTCGCGCTCGTTCATCTCGGGTGAAGAATCGGACGTTTGGGCGTAGGTGGCCGACGTAACCATGAGGCGAATGAGTTCTTTCACGTTCCAGCCACTGTCAACAAAGTGCGTGGCAAGCCAGTCCAGCAATTCGGGATGCACAGGGTAATCGCCTTGATACCCGAAATCGCCGGCACTCTTGACGATTCCGTTGCCAAAAATGCTCTGCCAAAAACGGTTCACCACAACGCGGGCCGTAAGAGGGTTGCGAGGATCGGTCAGCCATTGCGCCAATCCCAGGCGATTGCGCGGCGCCGAAGCGGGAAACGGGAACAAGAATTCGGGCACGTCCGGCTGGACTTCGTCGCGAGGCTGATCGTATTGGCCGCGGAAAAGAAGATGGGTGGAACGCCGATTCGGAAGTTCGCGCATGACCATGGTGTCCGGCAAGGAGGCACTGAGCTTCAGCAGCGCGGATCGGGCCTCGCGTTCCTTGGCGGCCTCGCGGGCGAAATCGACATTGCTGGCTTCCATCCAAGCGCGATGCAACCGGTCATTCTGGTCTTCGTGGCGTGCGGCGGGTGCGGTTGCGGCGTCGAAGCGCAGCATCTCCCTACGCCATCGCGCGGCCAAGTCGTCGAGATGCGCCGCATCCGTCCAAATCTCAATTCCTGCCAAAGCGCCGGCAAATCGGCTGGCGCCTTTTTCATCCGAAGTCCCAATCTGGGCCGGGCCTGAAAGCCCGACTCCAGAAGTTAGGTCGTCACGAATGATCTCCGAAAAACATTCCCGCCCATTCAAAAACACATGCAGGCCCGCTGCCTTGGTGGAACCATCCCACGCCACCGCCACCCGCTGCCATTCGTCCAGCGGCAACGTTTCGCGCGTCACGATATTGGCCGAGTAGCCCGGCCAGCGAGCCGCGCTTCGCACTTCAATTGCACCGGAAGCGGTCTCAAGAATTTGAACCCCTCTTCCGTAATCGCCTGACGACTCCGGGACGGTAAAGGACGCGGTTGAAAACAAAGGAGCTTGTTCGGCCCGGTCCCGGCGAACCCATGCGGCAAACACCCAGCCCTGGCCGGAGTGACTCGGCAAATTTTGCGCCTTCAAATCGCCTTGTCCATCAAATACCAAAGCCGGTTCTCCGAGAGGGCCTGGAGCCGAAGCTATGTCGCCCTCGATTTGGAATGGCTGTCCGCCAGCGGAGTTGGTGATCGTTTTGAGCGTCGAATCCCACGCGTGCAGATCGAGGCATGCCACTTGGTTAGAGGCCGGGATGGAGTTGGTTGGTACGGGCATTTGAAAAATTCTATCATATTTGACATTGCGCCACTTCCGCTTCGTCAAAGAATCTTGCATTCTTCGGCGAGCGGTTTCGATTTGAAGCCGCAATGCTGAAATCTCCTGCTGCTGTTCATCCGTGGGGGCTTGCATTATTGGAGCCGCATTGGCCACACGACCGTCTTCGCCCGTTTCACCGATGTTATTGAAGAAAGCAAAGAATCTGTAATAGTCATGCTGGGTGATGGGATCAAACTTGTGGTCGTGACAACGGGCGCACTCCACGGTCAATCCCATCCACGCCATGGAAGTGGTTCGGACGCGGTCGTTCACGTAGGAGACACGATATTCCTCGTCTATAATGCCGCCTTCGGAATTGATCCCATGATTGCGGTTGAAGCCGGTGGCGATCTCCTGATTCAGCGTAGGGGATTTCTCCAAGTCGCCTGCCAGTTGATCGGTGATAAAACGATCGTAGGGCATATTCTGATTGAAGGCCGCCACTACCCAGTCGCGCCAGCGCCACATGCTGCGCATCGAGTCATTGTTAAACCCGTGCGTGTCCGCGTAGCGGGCGACATCCAGCCAATCTGATGCCAGGCGCTCTCCGAAACGAGGACTGTTGAGCAATTCATCCACCGCGGCGCCGAGGGGATCGGCATGTGCGGACCAAGCGGCCAATTGGCCGGGCGTTGCCGGCAACCCGGTCAGATCCAAACTCACGCGCCGAAGCAAAGTCTGCTCTCTGGCGGGCGGCGAAGGCTGAAGCCCTTCCTGCTCCAGGCGCGCTAGAATGAAGGTGTCGATCTCGTTGCGGGGCCATGCCGTATTCTTGACTGTCGGCAATGGCGGATGGTTTGCGGCTACAAACGACCAATGAGCCTCCCATTTGGCGCCCGCTTTGATCCAGCGCTGCAGAAGCTCAACCTGCGGCTGGGTCAGTTTCCGGCTCGAACTGGGCGGCGGCATCCGGTCGTCCGGATCGGTTGCAGTTATGCGATGGACCAACTCGCTTTGGGCCAGGTCGCCCGCAACGATGGCAATTTTGCCATCCTTGAGTTGCTTGAAAGGCGCTTCATTGCGATCGAAGCGCAAATTGGCTTTACGTTTGTTTTCATCCGGTCCGTGGCAGGGATAACAACTCTCTGAAAAAATGGGGCGAATCTCGCGGTCAAAATCAATGGCGGCCCCATTTTCCGCCGCGCCGACTCCGCCAGCGAACGCCAGCAGCAGGGTGACCACTAGAAGTAGGCAATCCGTTCGCAACGTCCCTCGTGCGTCTTGCATCCAAAACCGATTTTTGTCGAACATGACGTGCTTGTGATAGTCGCCTTTCTCGCGAAGCACAAAGTTATAAGGGCCCCAACCTGGCGCGCCTACCTCACCTTGACAGAAGTGCGTTGTGCCATCCACCAAATATCCTGGTTGTTAGGTTGAGGAAGTGGATGCGAACCGTTAAAAAGGTAGTCGTTATATTCGATGGGAAAACGGGAACGCGGGTCCAGCCATTTGTGAATCTCGGCGTGCCCATCCGCAAAAGCGAATCCGCAGGCCCCGTTGTGATAGTCGGCCGGGTCATCTACCCAAGCAGTAGCGGGCAAGTCGGCCGGCATTTGGAATCCGAGGCCACAGTCATTGATGGAATCGGGATGTTCGTCCACGAGCACCCACAGCATGGCCGGCGACATACGCGCCAAGTCCGCGTCCTTGATGAATTGAGCGTAGTCTCCACCATTCGCCACGCTCGGCGTCCAAGACCCCACTTCGGTGCCGGCACCTCCATATTCATCACAGCCGACGGCCTGGCTCATGGAAACACTGCGCACGCGCGGCAACTTGGAGCTACCTTCGATGGCCGTGCTTTGATCAGCAGGACATTTGAAGATTTGCGGGTTCTTGACGTAAATTCCCAGCATAGAGCGGGGGTCGCCCACCAGCAACCAGGTGTTCGTATTCTCACTGTTGTTGGAGGTGAAGTCCATCCAACCATTGCACCAGTTGTTGGTATATGGCGCCCCGAGGGGGAGATTTTCGCCAGGGACGTTCGCAACAAAGCGGCCGATAGAGTCATCAGCGTACATTCTCCAAGCTATCATGGATTGTCTGTTGTCGCTTAGACACTGAGCACCCTGGGCTTGGATTTTGGCTTTGCTCAATGCAGGCAGGAGCAGCGCCGCCAAAATCGCGATGATGGCGATGACCACCAATAACTCAATCAGGGTAAACCCCAAAGGCTCGCTTCGCTCCGGTGATTTGACACCAAAACCGGACAAACGTAATGTCGGAATTTCGTTCATGCTATTGGGTTGCGATGGAGGTTCGCTGCCCCACCCACATGAGGTCTTGATTGTTGGGCTGTGGATGTGGAGTGTAATCTCCCGGGAACAAATACCCGTTATACTCGACAGGCCAATCCGACCGGTGATCCAACCATTTATGAATTTCAGCATGTCCATCGGCAAAGCCAAAGCCACAGGCACCGTTGTGATAAGACGCTATGACATCAATCCACGTTGTGGATGCGAGGGTGCCGGGTATCGCCACAGCCAAACACCCATCATTAATGCTGTCCGGATGCTCATCCTCGAAAACCCAGAGCATCGAGGTGGACATCCGGCCAAAATCTCTCTCTTTCTGAAACAACTGGAAATTAACGGATGGCTGCAAGTAATTCAACCAATAGCCATCGGCGTCGGTGCCGACCGCTTCGTTCATAGACACGCTACGGACTCGAGGACATGCGGTTCCGCCTTCGAGAGCCATGCTGAAGTCGGCCGGGCACTTGTAGATGCCGGCGCTGACACTGTACGGAGCGAGCATGCTGTAGCGTGAATCGAGCAAGCGAGCGGTATTTGAGTTGTCGTTCCAGTTCGGGGTGTAATTCATCCAATCCGCGACCCAAGTTGGGGTTGTGCTATCGTCCAGATTACCGGCAACATTGTACACCAACCAGGTAGCGTTGTCGCCGGTGTAAAGAGTCCAGGCCAGCGTCAATTGCTTTTCGTTGTTCATGCATTGGATCCCTTGCGCCTGCACCTTGGACTTTGTCAAAGCGGGCAGCAGCAGTGCGGCCAGAATGGCGATAATGGCGATGACAACCAGCAGCTCAATCAAAGTGAACCCTGGCGCGCGCATCCAGTTTGGAAGCGTATCCACGACACCGTCTGTTTCAGATGTTTTCAAGTCTGCTTCTTCACGCGCTCCAAGTCGCTGCCGAACTCCTGTCATAGCAACCAAGCAGCGCCGGAGTATTGGACTTCCGGCGCAGCAAACTATCGGTTCTGACGATCACCATTTCATTGTCTCAGCCGGTAGAACGTCGCCGGCAAGGAGGCCGGGATGGTATAAGGGCTGAAAGCTCCGTTTGGATCCACCAAGTCCGTCCACGGACCGGCGAGCGAAGTCGCCGATTGCAAAGTTCCCGACCCGGTCCATTGCAATACCACGTTGTTACTGGAGGATTGGATGGAAGCAAATTGAAGCGGGCTCAACGGCGGAATCAGTGAGAAGGAACTGGGAGGCGCCACTGTTATCGTCGGCAAACCGGACGCTTTCAGCAGGAAGTAAGAAACGTCAAAGTTGAAGAGCGCTGTCTCCCCCACTTTATTGATACTGCTGGCTTTGATACCCGCCAAGCCGGTGCGATTGGTTTGGCTCCAGGCGGCTTGCCAGGCGCCTGGCTCAGGAGTCGTGCCATCCGCGAGCCAGATCTTGCCAAAAAGGTTGGGGCCGTCGGCGATACTGGTTCCATTCTGCAACTCACGCAGCCAATACCATTGATTTGTCGTCCAGTCGTAAGCGGCGCCTGTGCCCCAGGCTATCCAATCATTGAGGAAGGCGGCTTGGGGACCCACAATACCTGTATAGCCACTTCCTTCATTGGCGCCCAACAACCAATCAAGCCCTCCAGCCGTGTTGGTACCGAGCGTCCCATAGTCCAGGTTAGGGTCGGCGCCGACTGTGTCGCCACCGATGGAGTCAAGGCCATTGCCAAAGAAAGCGCCAGACACGGCGCTTGGCGTAAAAGCGGTGACACGGAGTCGAATCAACACCTCCTGGGTCGCGCTGTTGTAAGCAGGCCCGTTGTAGAGAAGAAGATTGGGATTGCTCTCGAAGGCATTGGTCGCGCTGGAAATATGCAGAAAGCCGTCACCATCCTGAAGAAAAAGATTGTCCCCATTTTCGGAGTCAAGTCCCACCGCAAGCCAGTTTGTGTTCAAAGTGCTGGCACTAAAATTATCCTGATATCCGGAGACGGAGGCGCCAAGTTCAGCGGGCAGATAAACCGTGAAACTCACGGGGATATTGGTGCTCGTTAACGCGTTCCCAAAATCATCCTTAACCCCTGCGGCGGTC
>DASYNM010000436.1:0-3878 GCA_036008545.1 Verrucomicrobiia bacterium | reverse complement strand
AGGTTAGTATATGCGCCCGCTGGCAATCCCGCCTCTGCCAGAATGCGCTCGAAAGGAAGCGCACATTGAGGAAATCCCGGAGCATGTTTGAGCAAGATAGTTTTTCCTGCCATCGGCTTCGGCGCCGCAAACCGTGCGATTTGATAAAAAGGGTAGTTCCAAGGCTGAATTTCCGGCAGCACTCCAATTGCCGAAGGGTTCGCTCTGCAAATGCCGATGTGTTGATTAAACGCGTTCCCGATACGATGCCGCTCGAAGCCGCCAAGCAATGAGGGCGAAGCTCCATCAAGAGGCTCCGTTGGTAACGCCTGATGAACTCCCGAAGAGTATCTGCCCTTCGCAATTCACCGACAAAAAAAAGACTGTTTGACGGGCGCAAAAAGTATGTTATTCTTTTCACTGTATGAGCGCCAGAAAACTTGAAGTCAATCCGCTCGGATTGACAACCGAAACCACGAAGTGTCTGTCCGTGCCGACCAATTCGGTGCGCATCCGGAAAAACGGGATTGAATTTCGTCACAATCAGCCTTTTACCCCCTGGACCGAAATGACCGTCACCTTGCAAGGCTCCGGCCTGGCCAAGAAGGTCAATTTCACCGGCGTGATCGTGGCCTGCAAGGGCAACTCCCAGGAAGGCTACGAAATTTCCATGCTGTTCACCCATGTGACCCGGCTTTCGCAAGCCCGGTTGCTGGCCTATTCCTGACCTGATTTTCCCGGCTGGATTTTTTTCAGGCTGACGTGGTAGTGTTCCTCCCATGGAAACTTTTCGCCGTATCTTAACGACGGCTGTGCAGGGAGGAGCGTCCGATGTTCACCTGAAGATCGGGACGCCGATTGTCTTTCGCATCAACCGCAAGTTGGTGGCCGTGGAAGGGCCGACGCCGACCGAGGAGTGGATGATCAAGATCGTGGACAACATCGTCCCGCGCCACACCAAGCAACAACTTGAGCGCGACCACGAGTGCGACTTCTCCTATTACCTGCCCGATGTCGGCCGATTCCGGACCAACTGCTTTTACCAGCGCGGCACGCCGTGTCTGGCCATGCGGTTCGTCAAAACGCAGGTGCCCACGTTCGAGGAATTGGGCCTGCTGCCGGTGCTGCGGCAAATCGCCGAATCCCCGCGCGGCATCGTGCTGCTGGCGGGATCGACCGGCTGCGGCAAATCCACCACGCTGGCGGCCATGGTCGAGCACATCAACGCCAACAGCCGCAAACACATCATCACGCTGGAAGACCCCATCGAATACGTTTTTGAAGACAACCAATCGGTCATCGAGCAGCGGGAAATCGGCCTGGACACCTCTTCGTTCGAGCACGGCCTGAAATACGTGCTGCGCCAGGATCCGGATGTGATCATGATCGGAGAAATGCGCGACGGCGTCAGTTTTACCGCCGCCATGAGCGCGGCCGACACCGGCCACCTGGTCTTGTCCACCATCCACACTACCAACGCCGCCCAATCCGTCGGGCGCATCCTGGACTTCTTCAAACCGGACGAACGCGACCAGGTCCGGCGTCAATTGGCGGCGACATTGCAAGCGGTCGTTTGCCAGCGCATGGTAGCGACGATCGCCGGTCGCATGACCCCGGCGCAGGAAATTCTGATTAACTCCGGCACGGTGCGTAAATTAATCGAGGAGAATCGGTTGGAGAAATTGCCGGCGGCCATTGAAACGGGGAGTGAAGAGGGGATGATCAATTTTAATCAGTCGCTTTTCTTACTGGTAAAGGAGGGCAAGGTGTCGCAGAAAGAGGCGCTGGCCAAGGCCACCAATGCCCAGGCGCTGGAGATGAATTTCCAAGGCATCTTCCTGACCGAAGGCAAGCGCATCCTCGGTTGAGCGCCACCTTTTTTGTCAAAAAAGATTACTTGTCGCCAGGCAGCCGTTCTGCTACACCTCAAGACATCCAAGTTTCTGGTACTAGGAACTTTAGAATTGAAACAAGAGAATTAGAAGAATCCAAAATCGTATGAAGATATTGACCAAACTCTCCGCCATTCTGTTGGCGGCAATCACCTGCGCGGCCTGGCCCGCCACAGCTCAAGATGCCACGGCGCCAGCGCCGCCGGCCACGACGAACACCGCTCCGAGGCCGCCCAGGAATCCGCGCTATACCGGCGTCATCGAGAGCATTGACGGCACCAACATGGTCCTGACGCTCAAGGTCGCCAACCGCGAGTCCAAGGTCAAGGTCACTTCCGGAACCAGGATCACCAAAGACCGCCAGCCCGCGACCTTCGCGGATGCAGTGGTCGGCCTGCGCGTCACGGGTTCCGCCAAAAAGGGCGATGATGGCGTCTTGACGGCGACCACCTTGAACATCATGACCAAACCCAGCACCCCGCCGCCGCCGGCAGCGACTCCGAGCCAAAAAACGGAGTAAAGGTCTGGCCAGCTTTGTGCGAGCGGGCGGCAAGCGCATTTCAGAAGGGGCGTTTTCCGCCGCCTTTGCTTTAGCCGCTAGGATGCAGTTGGCGATGGGGCTCGGCCTATTCCGTTCCCTCTCTTGGGGCAGATGGTTAGGGTGAGTGCGAGCGATTCCTGCTCACTCACTCCTTCCGGCTGGGAGCCGATCATCCGCTAGCGGCGCGGCCTCAGCGCTTCCACCAACTCTTGGCCGGTTGCTGCTCCCCGGTTTCCTGGATTTGCTGCACTAGCAAATGGCTCCGCGCCGCCTCCAGCGCCATCTGCATCTCTTCGTAATTCTCAAAACGGTCTTCCGGCCGCTTGGCCATCGCTCGCACAATGGCCTCGCTGGTCATTTCCGTGATTTCCGGCACGACCTGGTGAGGCGGCGTCAAGGGCGTATGGACGTGCGCCGACAAAATGTCATTCACCGTCTCCGACTCGAAAGGCGCGTGGCCCGTCAAAGCATGATAGAGCGTGCCGCCGAGGCTGTACATGTCGGAGTGGAAATCCTCGCCCTTGCGCTCGATTTTTTCCGGCGCGACGTAATAAATCGTGCCCCAAATGTGTTCCTCGTAGGCGTCGTCCACTTCCGCCGCGCGTGTCAGCCCGAAATCGATGAGCTTTGGTTCGCCCTCGGCGTTGTAAAGTATATTGCCCGGTTTGAGGTCGCGATGGAGCAGGTTGTGCCGCAGGGCAGCGCCGAGCGCGGAGGCCATTTTCGTGCCGACATCCAGCACGTCCCGCTCCGGCACGCGGGTCTCTTGCTCGATGCGGCTGTCAAGACTGCCGTTATTGGCCAACTCCATCACCAGGTAAGGCTGGCCGCTGAATTCGTCGAAGCTGTAAATATGAATAATGTTGGTGTGGTTGAGGGAGGCCGCGGCCTGCGCCTCGCGATAAAAGCCCTGCATGACCTGCGGGTCGGCGGCCATTTCCAGCTTCATCATTTTCAACGCCACCTCGCGCTGCAATTTGGTGTCCAGCGCCGTATAAACCGTGCCCATGCCGCCGGAGGCGATGATGGTGCGAAGTTCGAAGTTGCGCAGCATGACGGGCAGCATCAGCGGATGCCCGCATTTCTTGCATTCCTGGGTGGCGAAGGGCGCCAAATCGCCCGAGATGAAGGTCTTGGCTTTGCAACGCCCGCACGTCACCATTTTCAGTGGTTTGCCGGCTCCTGTGGCGTCGTTGCTCACGAACACATTTTACCATCAAACAACGGCCCGGCAAGTCTCCTTGAGCCTTGAGCGTGAGATGTTTGGCCTTGATTTACAAGACCCCGGCCAACCAAAGCACCAGAATGCCGCCGACGATAGCGCACACGATCGTGAGGGTAATCTTCCGACTCAACGACAAACCTGGTTCATGCAATGTGGATACCCTTCGCACAAAATCAATATAATCGCCGCACTTACGCTGTCAAGAATCGAAATACAATTTCCGGGAGGGGCGAGCGGCGCG
>DASYNM010000435.1:0-17200 GCA_036008545.1 Verrucomicrobiia bacterium | reverse complement strand
CCAATTGCCTGCTGGCCCGGCGCCTGGCCGAATCCGGCGTGCGCTTCATCCAACTTTACCACCAAGGTTGGGACCAGCATGGTGATTTGCCCAGCGGCATCAGCGTCCAAGCCCGAGAAACCGACCAAGCCAGCGCCGCTTTGTTCAAAGACCTCAAACAGCGCGGCATGCTTGAGGACACGCTGGTGATTTGGGGCGGCGAATTCGGCCGGACGTGTTATTCGCAAGGGAAGCTGACCAAGGATAATTACGGCCGCGACCATCATCCGCGCTGTTTTTCCATTTGGATGGCCGGCGGCGGCGTCAAGCCCGGCATGACCTACGGGCGGACCGATGATTACTCCTACAATATCGTCGATACCGACGGTCAGGTTCTACATCCTGACAAAGCCGCGCAAACGCCGGGCGCAGTGCATGTGCATGATTTGCAGGCGACCATCCTCCATCTGATGGGCATCGACCACAAGGAACTGACTTATCTATATCAGGGCCGGCGCTTTCGCTTGACAGACGTGCATGGTTTTGTCGTCAAGGAATTGCTGGCTTGAGGTGGTGGGCGATGAGGGATTCGAACCCCCGACCAACAGCGTGTAAAGCTGCTGCGCTACCGCTGCGCTAATCGCCCTTGGCACCCAAGATTACGCTTTTCGCCCAGGGTCTGGCGAATCAAATCTCGCCCGCAAAGCCCTGCTGACGCAAGGCCTCATACAAAACCAGCGCAACGCAATTGGACAAATTGAGCGAGCGCACGCGCGCCTCGAACATGGGAATGCGCAGCCAAGTTTGTGGGTATTGCGCAATGATTTCGCCGGGCAACCCGGCGGTTTCGCGCCCGAAAACCAAATAATCGCCAGGCTCGTAACGCGCTTCGGCATAATGGCGCGGGCCTTTGGATTCGATGAGCCAGAGGCGGGCGCCCGCGGGCAATTGCTCTTGAAACGACGGCCAATTTGGCCAGCGATGCCAGTCCAGGTGCTGCCAGTAATCAAGGCCAGCGCGTTTGAATTGGGCGTCATCAAGTTTGAAGCCGAGCGGCTCGACCAGGTGCAGGGTGCTTCGGGTCGCAGCGCAAAGCCGCGCGACGTTTCCCGTGTTCGGCGGAATCTCCGGCTCAACCAGCACGACGTTTAGGGCCATAAAAAACCTTCCACAAAACCAGGCCGTGCGCGGGCGCGGTCATGCCGGCGGCGCGTCGATCCTTTTGGTCAAGTATTTGTTTGATCGCATCAGGAGCGATCTTCCCCTGCCCCACTTGCACCAGCGTGCCAACAATGCCTCGACACATTTTGTAAAGAAATCCGTCGCCTTCGATGATGAAGGTCAAGAGCGGCCCGTTCCGCCGGAGGTCGCAGCGCGTCAACGTGCGCACGGTGGAACTCATTTCATAATTACGTGTACCGGCCAGGGATTTGAAGTCGTGACGCCCCGGAAAAAACTTCGCAGCGCTACGCATCGCGGCCAAGTTCAGCGGCAGGCTGACATGCCAGGCCGCGTGGCGAAGCAGCGGATTCATGGCGGGGCCGGTCCAGACGAAGTAGCGATATTGCTTGCCTTTGGCGTCGAAGCGCGCGTCAAAATCGGCACGGCAGCGCGAGACAGCCATGATGCGAATGTCGCGCGGCAAGTGCGCGTTGATGGCCAGCGCCGCCTTGGCCACCGGCATTTTGAATTCGCGCCCCGGAATCTCCACATCGGCAACCATGCCGAGGGCATGCACTCCAGTGTCGGTGCGGCTGGAACTGCGCAAGCGTCCGGCATGGGGAAAAATCTTGGCGACAGCCTCCTCGACACGTTGTTGCACACCCAAACCTGTCTTCTGCGCCTGCCAGCCGGCGTAGGCGGCGCCGTCGTAAGCGATCGTCAATTTGAGTTTCACCGGCTGGCGTGATCCAAATAGCTTTGCAGCAGGATCGCCGCCGCGGTTTGATCCACGCGCTCCTTGCGTTTCTCGCGTCGCATCCCGGCGTCGATCAGAAAGCGGTTGGCCTGCACGGTCGTCAGGCGCTCGTCCCAGGTGTGGACGGGAACTGTCAAGGCTTGTTTCAACGCCGCCACAAATTCCCGCGCCTTTTCCGCCGCCGGCCCGTAGGTGCCGTTCATGTTGCGCGGAATGCCGACAACGATTTGCTCTACTTTGCGTTCGGCCACGGTTGCTTTGAGGCAATCGAAGAGTTTGGCGGCGGGTTCGGCGGGAAGGAATTGGAGCGGCTGGGCAATGGTCCCGGTTTCGTCGCTCAGAGCCAGGCCCACCCGCTTTGTTCCATGATCGATGGCGAGAATGCGCATTGCAGCGCTGGCAAAGTTGCCTGTGATAAGGCTGATTGTAAAAGGGAATCCGTTTCTACCGATGCCTCACATAACGGCGAAGTGCAGTGTGCGCCGTTTTGATCTCCTTGTTGACTTGCTCACTTTTTTTCGTAGATTGACGCCATGACTGCCGTCGAAGAACGCCGTTTGAAAGGACTAGTAAAGACCGCCGTGGCCGAGGTTTTGTCAGAACGCCAGGATTTGCTGCGCAATGCCCTCCGCGAAAGCCTGGAGGACATGGCCATCATGCGAGGCATTCAAATCGGTGAAAAATCTCCACTGATCAGCCGCAAGAAAATCTTCCGACGTCTCGAACGCGCGGCGTAGTTCGTGTCACGCCAAACTGCGAAATGATTCCCGTGCGGCGGCAACCGTTTTCTCAATGTCCTCCATCGTGTGGGCGGTGGAGATGAAGCCAGCTTCGAATTGGGAGGGGGCGAGGTAAATCCCCCGCTCCAACATGCCGTGGAAGTATTTGGCGAAGCGTGCGCGATCGCTTTGCAACGCGTCGGCCAGATTATGCACCGGCTCGGCAGTAAAATATCCGCAGAACATCGAACCGATGCGGTTGAATTGAACCGTGATTCCCGCCGCCTGCGCCGCCGCCTTCATGCCGCTTTCCAAAGCTGCGCCGAGTGTTTCCAGCTTCGCGTAAGCACGGCCATCGGACAACTCCTCCAGTGCGGCGAGGCCGGCGGCCATGGCCAGCGGGTTGCCGCTCAGCGTGCCCGCCTGATAGACCGGCCCCAACGGCGCGAGTTGATCCATGATGTCAGCCCGTCCGCCAAATGCGCCCACCGGCAAACCGCCGCCAATGATTTTCCCGAAGCAAGTCAAGTCCGGCCGCAGGCCAAATCGTTCCTGCGCGCCTCCGAAAGCCAGGCGAAACCCGGTCATCACTTCGTCAAAAATCAGCAACGCGCCGTTTTGCGAAGTGATGTCACGAAGAAATTCCAGGTAGCCCGGTTTGGGCAGATACAAGCCGGCGTTGCCGGGAACGGGTTCGACGATGATACCTGCGATTTGCCCGCCATTAGCCGCGAAGGCGGCGCGCACCGGCTCCGCCTCGTTGAACGGCAGGACGATGGTGTGCTGGGTGAACGCGGCCGGAACTCCGGCGCTGTCGGGATGGCCGAAGGTCAACGCGCCGGAACCAGCCTTGACTAGAAGAGAATCGGCGTGGCCGTGGTAGCAGCCGTCGAACTTGATGATCTTGTCGCGCCCAGTGAAGCCGCGCGCCAGGCGGATGGCCGACATGCAGGCTTCCGTGCCGGAGTTGCACATCCGCACCTTCTGCACGCTCGGCGCCGCGGCGCAAACCAGCTTCGCCATCTTCACTTCGAGAGGATTGGGAATGCCGAAGCTGGTGCCATGTTCCGCCGCCGCCTGCACCGCCCGCACGATGCTGGCCGGACCGTGGCCGAGGATGGCCGGCCCCCAGGTGCCGACGTAATCAACGTATTCCCGGCCATCGACATCAAAAACATGTGCTCCCTTGGCTCTGTCAACAAATATAGGCTGGCCGCCCACGGCGCGAAAAGCGCGCACCGGCGAATTGACGCCGCCCGGAATGTAACGTAGCGCCTCGGCGAACAATTGTTCGGATTTTGTTGTCATGCCCAAAATCAAGCCTCGCGATAGCGCTGCGCGATGGGGAAGCGGCGTCCGACACCGAACGCCTTGGTTGTCACCTTCAATCCCGGCGCGGCCTGACGTCGTTTGTATTCGTTGACGTCAATGAGACGAATGACTTGCTTGACCGTCTCCGGCGCGAAGCCCAGGCGCGTGATTTCTGCCAGGGAACGTCCGTGGACTACGTACTGTTCGAGAATGGCGTCCAAGGTCTCGTAAGGCGGCAAGGAATCCTGGTCGGTCTGGTTGGGGCGCAACTCGGCCGACGGCGGCTTGGTGATGGAGGCGGCAGGGATAATTTCATGCTCGCGGTTGATCCACCGGGCGAGGCGATAGACCATCGTCTTGGGCACGTCGCTAAGGACTGCCAGGCCGCCGCACATGTCGCCGTAGAGCGTGCAGTAGCCGACCGCCAGTTCGCTCTTGTTGCCTGTCGTCAATAATAAGGAACCAAACTTGTTGGACAACGCCATCAAAATGACACCGCGCAACCGCGCCTGCATGTTTTCCTCCGTCGTGTCTTCGGGCCGCCCGCCGAAGACCGGCTTGACTTGCTGTTTGACGGCCTCGAAGCAGGGTTGGATGGGAATTACATCGTAGCGCAGGCCCAATCGTTTGGCCAGCAACCGGGCGTCGTCCAGGCTGCCTTGGGAGGAGAATTGCGAAGGCAGCGAAACGCCTTGGACGTGATCCGGCCCCAAGGCAGCCATCGCCAGGCACGCCACCACTGCCGAATCGATTCCCCCGCTCAATCCCAGCACGGCGGATTGGAAGCCACATTTGTGAAAATAGTCGCGCAAGCCCAGCACCAACGCCCGATAGACGTATTCCTCCTCCAGCGGCGCGACCGGAAAGATGGGCGCGCTTTTTTCGGTATCGACCACCACAAAGTCCTCCTCGAAGGCCTTGCCTTGGGCGATCAATTCCCCCGCCGCGTTGAAAACCAAACTGTTGCCGTCGAAGACCAACTCGTCATTTCCGCCGACGAGGTTGCACAGCGCCACGGTGCGTCCGGACTTGCGCGCGAGGCTGCCCAGCATTTCGGTGCGCAACTTTTCCTTGCCGACATTCCAGGGCGAGGCGGAAATGTTGAAGATGTGGCGCGCGTCGGCGCCCAGCAAGTCGCCGACGGGATTGGAGCGATAACGGCGGTGCGGCCAGAAATCCTCGTCATTCCAAATGTCCTCGCAGATGGTCAGGCCGCAGACTTCCTTCGCTATGATGATCGGAGCATTACTTTGCGCCGGTTCGAAGTAGCGGTCTTCATCGAACACGTCGTAAGTCGGCAAAAGCGTTTTGGTGCGCGTGGCCACGATCTTGCCGTTTTGCAGCAAGGCGGCGGAGTTGGTGACGTCGCGCCCGGGCGCGTTTTTGTTTTCGCCGACATAGCCGACGAGGAGGGCCGCCGGGCCGCTGGCGGCAGCGAGTCGCTGGAGCACGGCCAAGTTGCCGGCAATAAAATCCTTCTTGAGCAACAAATCCCGCGGCGGATAGCCGGTGATGGACAGCTCGGGAAAGAGCACCAGGTCCACGCCCTCGGAACGGGCGCGGGCGGCGCTGTCAAGAATTTTGGCCTCGTTGCCGGCCAGGTCCCCCACCGTGGTATTGATTTGCGCCAGGGCAATCTTCACGGGTTTTGCCGGCGAAATGTTTCCTGCAAGGTCCCCCGCTCCGTGCGCACAGTGGTGCCGGGCACGATGTGATGCCGGTCGAACCAACCCTTATTGACCTCCAAGACGTAAAAGATATTCCTGGTTTTTGACTCAACGGTATTGGCATCGTTGGCGTGCAGTTCATGGATTTCCAGAATTTCTCCCTGCGGATCAATATAGGCCGCCGCCAAGGGCAATGGACAATTCGTCATCCAGAAGCGCGCGCGTTCCAGTTGGGGCAAAGGAAAAATCATCCCGGAGTTTTCATCCAAATTGGTGCGAAACATCATGCCGGTCTGCTGCTGCTCATCATTCAAAGCCATTTCCGCTACAACTTCGGCCGAGCCGAGCCAGAGGCGAATGGTCGGCAGCTTCCCCTGGGCGTGGGTCGGCACCGGAGGCCCTGCCGCTGGGGGCGGCGGGGCCAATTTCTGGCCGCAACCCGCCGCAGCCATCAGGCCGAAGAAACCGATCAACGCAAAGCATTTCATGACGCCATGATGCCCGGTGCGGCGCGGCATTTCAATCCTCCAGATTTGGTCACACCAAGCCCAGGCGCACTTAGTTTTTGATCGTGCGGCGCACTGTGACCCGTAGCCGCCGAGGTGAGGAGGCGGATTTCCGGATCGAAGTCTATTCCAACTTCTCTTTGTTCTCTTCCACAGTTGCCACAATTCGTATTGGGACCGCCTCCTTACGTCGGCGGCTACGAATTTGCTTTTGACGTGCTCGGCCTATCGCGCCACTGACACTTGGTAGAATACGGCTCCACTGGGCGAAACGGGAATCGACCATTGCGCCTGCGTGTTGGTGGCGAGCACGGTGCCGACCGTCTGGAACGCGCCGCCAAAATTCGTTGCGGACAAGACGCTGTACTGTCGTCCCGTAATTGCCGGCCAGCTCAATACCTGCGGGGGTCCGATGACGCTTAACTGCAAGGCTGGAATTTGTTCCCAGACCGTTGGCGTCTGATACTGATGGCCGTTGGAGTCCGTTACTACGGCGTAGAAAGGGTGCAAGCCCACACCCAAAGTCGCCGCCGATGCCGCCATTACCGCCGCTGGCTGATTGGTCGCTACAGCAATGGACCCACCGGTGCTGAACAACTCAATCTGTGCGATGTTGGTAGCGTCAGCAGCGATGGCGAAGGTGAGATTTCCGTTGGTGTCGGGAGCCAGTGCAGCTAACGAGGCGGAGAGCGCCGTGTTTCGAAACTGAAACGTCTGCTCCGCTCGGGTTTGCGTGCGGACGCTGGTGCCCTCGTAGGCCACCGCTGTCAAGTCGTGGAATCCGTCGGCGAACTGGGTCGTGTCCAAAGTAAATTGCGCGGCCAGTGACGCGGCGCCGCAGCTAAGATAGATGTGGGCGCGTGGCTCCAAGTCGCTGAAATTCTGCTCGAGCGCATTGGTGCCATCGGGCGCTGTACCCAGGTTGGTGGAGCCATTGAAGACGGCCTCGATTTGCGCAGCCATCCAACCAGGAGAGTTCGCGTTGAGCAGAAAACCGTAGAATCCGCCGCCCAGGTTAGCAAGGTCGGAAGCGTTGGCGCCATCGGCAGTTTGCAGGGCGGGATTAGCGTTGATTTCATTCATCAGATCCTGCAGGAGCGAACTAATGGAGGCGCCAAGCTGGTTATTGGTGGCGGCAACCGTCACCTCCAGACCGTTAGTTTCGATAAATGTCATTTGCAGCCAGTCGCCCACGTCCGGATTATTGCTAGCCGCCACGATCTCGTAGCCGTAGGCGGTGCTATCCTGAAAGGTTGGCTGCGCTGCCGTTGCGAAAGAGGTCAGGGCCGGCGCCGAGCCAATCGCAGAGCCGGCCTGCAGCGAAATCTGGCTGCCCAGAGTGGCCACGATCTGCGACTGCAATAGCAAGCGGTCGCCCACCGCAGCAGCCTCCACTCCAGTCACGTTTGCCAAGTTCGTCACAGACGATGCCAGTCCCAGGGCGGCGGAAGCGAGGGTATCGCCGTTCGTTACCATGTAATTGGCCGTGATGCCATCGATGGTGACGGAAAGAATATTGCCGGGGCTGGGCGGCAAGTTGGTGACGGTCTCGACGAAACTGCCATCCACAAACAAATCAACCTGCGCCAACGGATGGTTGGTGTCGGCGCCGGAGAACGAAAGGCTGAAGTTGGCCAGGCCACTCAGTACACTTCCTTCGACCGGGGAATTCCACGTTGCCGTCCCCGCGTGGGCAAAGGGCGCTGACAGCGGTTCGCCAACCATCAAGCCTTGGTAAGGATTGGCCAGACTTTGGTAATAAGCCTCCGCGACGCAAAAGCCGCGGTTCTGGTAGAAATACACCATCGGGTCCGGAAACTTATACGTGTAATTGCACGGCTCGACCACCGTCCCGTAACTGGCACTGGCACCCCCCTCCAGGAAGGCCAGCAGCGGCGTCTGGCCGGAGTTCTCCAGGATGAAGCCTCCGTAAGACGTCAGGCTATCGGCCACCGCGCCGGGGACGAACGCGTTCGTTGGCACTGAGAAACCGGCCAGACCGGTGTCCAGTCCAAACGAGTTGGTGAACGCGGTGGAATCGGAGTTAGTTCGGATGACGTTGTCATCACCGCGCGCGCGGCACTCCTGAATGGCGTTGTCAAATAAAACAAAGCGCACGTTGCGCGCGGTGTCGGTGGTTTTTTCGAGGTAAACCGTCTCCGGCGCAAAAGAGCCGTCGCTGGACACCCCCCGCTCCAACGTGGACTCCGCCTGGGCCAGGTTAGTGTCCGTCAGCATCACGGCCATGAAGGCGTTGGTGCTGGCAGTTTCCGGCTCAGCCAGCGTGAACGGCAATTCGCTGTAGGAGTAGCTGTTGGTGGTATCGTCGGGCAGCGAACAGGTGTCGGGCAAGCCCGGCGGGGGCGCGGTGTTGGTTTTGAAACCGTAAAAAAGCGCTGACGTTGTGCCGTTGTCGCTATCGCCGTTGAAGACGCGGTACGGAATGTCCATCGAGAGGAGAATGATCTCGGCCTGATTGGTCAATCCACGGCTGGAAATCATGGCCAGCAACGGATTGAGCAAATAATTTTCAAAATCGCTCTGCTGCCAATTGGTCGTGCTGCCCGTCCAGCCGGTCATGCGAAAAAGGCTTTGCGGCGGCACGCCACGCCGTTCGCAATAATCGTTGCCAAGCTGAAGGGAATTGGTGCTATTTTGATTGACAACAACGATGACGTTGAGACCGCTCTCGCCAGCCCAGGCGCCGGGCGAAAGAGTCAACAGCACGGCCAGCCACGCAACGCAAAGATGCTTCAGCATCTTCTATTCCTGGGCGAAATAAACCAGAAAGTCCAGCCTTTTTGCTCCACACGCTCCAACGATTGAGGTTGCTATTTATCCAGTTCCTGCGCTATATTCAGTTCAGTGAGAAGGTTTTCCATCGTGTGGGCCCTGATAGTTGGGTGCGCCCTGATATTCTCGGTCGCTGGGGCAAGTGCCGCCGATTCTCTGGATTGGCGCGCCAAGCAAAATCAGGTCGATGCCGATATTCAATCTTGGGATTTAACCACGCTGCTGAAAAAAATCGCCCGGCAAACAGGCTGGATGGTTTATGTCGAGAAAGGCGCCGACACGACCGTCTCGGTCAAGTTCAAGAATCTGCCCGAGGACGAAGCCTTGCGGAGGTTGCTCGGTAAACTCAATTATGCCAAGGACGAATCCAACGGCGTTGCCCGCCTCTTGATTTTCCGCACCGCAGCCAAGGCCGCGACCCAAGTCGTAGCGGCGGAGAAGAAGGACTACCGCATCGCCAATGAGGACCTCGTCAAGCTTAAGCGAGGCGCCACTAATTCCATCGACGATCTGGCCAAAAAGGTGGGTGCCAAAGTCATCGGGCGCGACGACCGCGTCGGCCTCTACCGCCTGCAATTTGACGACGCCGCCAGCGCCACCGCCGGCTTGCAAGCGCTCGCTTCGGACCCTTCCGTGGCGCAAACGGACGGCAATTACATGGTGGAGCGGCCCACGCCTGCGCAGATGACCCAGGTTTCGAATCCCTCCGGGCCATTGTTCAACTTGAATCCGCAACCTGTGACGGGCGGCCCGGTCATTGGTTTGGTCGATACTTCCGTCGATCCCCCTTCTCAATACACACCTTACATGCTCACGCCCATCAATGTCACCGGCGTGCAGGACATTCCAGGAACCGACCCGACCCACGGCACCAGTATGTTGGAGACGATGTTGGAGGCGATGCCAAACGATCCGAGCAAGATTTTGCCCGTGGATGTTTATGGCAGCGGTGAAAGCACCACGACTTACGAAGTCATGGAAGGAGTTTTGGCCGCGATCAACGGCGGGGCCAATCCGATCAGCCTCAGTCTCGGCGGCACGGGTGACAGCGCGATGTTGGGGACGTTGATTGAGGAAGGCATTCAGAAAGGGGTCGTCTTTGTCGCCGCTGCTGGCAACTCGCCGGGAGAAGGCGATGTTTATCCCGCCTCATATCCAGGAGTCATTTCGGTGACCGCCTCGACTCAAACTGTCAACGGCCCCATCACCAGCACTGCAAATGGCGCCGGCGCCACGCAACTGGCCTCCTATGCGAACGATCCGGCCGGCACGCAAGTCATCGCGCCTGGCACGAGCTTGGTGCAATGGAACGGCCAAACCTGGGTGGTGGAGGGAACCTCACCTGCCACGGCGAGCACAGCCGCCACGATCGTGGATTTGGTCAATCAGGATCACATTTCGCTTAGTCAAGCTGTTCAAATGGTGACCAAAGCGTCTCCAGCGCCGATGAAGTAGCGGTTTTTGTCCCCTCCTAATCTTAATCCTAATCCTTCTCGAATTTTTAAAACGGATTAGGATTAAGATTACGATTAGGAAAACACATCTGGTTTACTTTCTTTCCTTTACCACCGCGCGAAACTGGCGTTTGATCTTGCCGCGTACATGACCAACACCGCTCCAGGCGGCGCAGCGGACGCCGACGGCACTTCCGCCTTGCGCCGTTTCATGGCCAAGTTTTCGGTGCTCAAAGACGCGATCCCGGAATTGTGGATCATCTTCGCCATCAAATTCCTGAGCATAGCGGCCTACGGCGTAACCAACTTGACGCTCGTGCTTTGGCTGCGGTCTGATCTCGGTTACGCTGACCCGAAGCCACTCCAATTGGTGGCCGCGTGGTCGATCTTGATGACGGTCACCACGCTGTTGGTAGGGTCACTGACGGACGTTTTGGGGATGCGGCGGACGCTTTTTCTCGGAACCGGCATCTGCATCTTCGCGCGGCTGCTTATGACATTGACCACGGTCCATTGGCTGGCGCTGGGAGCGGGATTAATACCACTGGCGGTCGGCGAGGCGCTGGGTGGGCCGGTCTTGATCGCCGCCGTGCGCCACTACTCCAATACGCGCCAACGCTCGATCTCCTTCTCCATCATTTATGTGATGATGAATCTCGGTTTCTTGATTGCGAACTGGCTCTTCGATCATTTTCGCCAGGGTTTGGGTGAGTATGGCCATTGGGACTTGTTGAATCTGCATCTCTCGACGTATCGGACACTCTTCCTGGCCAGTTTGATTCTGGAGATCATGATACTGCCGTTCATTTACATGATGCGAGAAGGGGCGGAGGCGACAGACGAAGGTTTGAAGCTAACCCCGCCGCAACCAAAGCAGCAAAATCGGAACATCTTCGCTTCCGTCCGCCGTACGATCAGTGACTCGTGCCGGGACACGGTTCAACTTTTCGCCAAGCTGCTGCGCGAAAGTGGATTCTACCGGCTCTTGGTGTTTCTGCTGCTGATCGCGTTCTTAAAAATAATTTTGATGGAGATGTATTATGTGTATCCGACTTTCGGCATCCGCGAATTGGGCGCCGGCGCACCGGTGGCAACATTATGGAACATCAACAGTGTGGTGGTGATTCTTCTGGTGCCAATCGTCGGTGCTTTGACGCAACGGTTTTCTGCCTACACGATGGTAGTTGTCGGCGGGCTGATTACGGTAGCCTCCGTGTTCGTCATGGCGATGCCAACCGCCTTGTTCGCGCCGCTAGCCACTGGGTGGTTGGGAAATCTGGTGGGTCACTCTTGGCTCGGCCTTCAAGGCAACGTGCATCCTTACTACGTCATGATTCCCATTTTTGTCATCCTTTACTCGGTGGGCGAATCGTTCTATTCGCCGCGCGTCTATGAGTACGCGGCGGCCATCGCGCCCAAGGGACAGGAAGCCTCATACGGGGCGCTTTCCTACGTGCCGCTTTTGCTGGCGAAATTACTGATCGGCACCTTTCTCAGCTCTCTCCTGGTCCGCTATTGCCCGGAAACCGGCCCACGCCATTCAAACACAATGTGGTTGATCGTGGGATTAACCAGCCTAGTCGCGCCATTGGGATTATTGACACTGCGCCGTTTCATCCGCGTGCAGGAAGCAGGGCGCGACGACCAGGCTCCTTGATCGCCAGCGGTTCACCTCGACGCGAGCAATCCCACCAGCGTGCAAGCGATGGCGATGAACGCCGCCACCAGCGATTCCCCAGCAATGAGGCCAGACGCAATCGGGATGGCAAACGTGTCGGAGTTTTTCCGGTTCCATTTCTGCCACAGGCTCACGATCACGCCGCCGATGAAGAAGGAGAAGGAGTTTTGAAAGGGCACGACCCACGCCAGACCCAGTCCCATCGCCGAGGGCAGATAAGGCTTGAGGCGCGGCCAGAGTTTTTCCAGCACCGGCAGCATCGCGCCTACCAGCGCACCGATGACAATGGCATAAAGTGCGGTGCGCGGCAGTAAGTTCACGCCCTGGGTGAGCAGGTCGGCGACGGCGCGCCACATATTGGTCGCGGGGGGATTCATCGATTCGAGTACTTTTTTGGTCGGCACCATCAAATACCACGCTGGCACGACGGCGATGACGCCGAAGAAAACGCCAAAAAATTGGGCCAGGAACTGGCGGCGCGGGTTGGCGCCGAGGAGATAGCCACTCTTGAGGTCGGTCAACAAATCCGCCGCGGCGCCCGCCGCCGCCGCCGTCGTGCCGGCGGCCATGAGGTTAATGGATTCGATGCCCTTGGCTCCGGGCAGTACGGCGTAGAGCAGTTGGGTGACCTTGCCCATCGCGCCAATCGGCGTTTGGTCGGTTTCGCCTGTGGCGCGGCATGCCACAAGTGAGACGACGAAAGAGAACGCGACCGAAATCAACCCCAGCCAAACGGCGATATGAAAGGCAAAGAATTGCACGGCAATGAGGCCAATGGAGATGGGGATAAGTCCGAGAAACAGCCACGAGTTCGGCACCTCCACGGCGTCCACGGCATCGTGAATGGCGGCGCGTTCTGCTTTTTTAAAAATCATGAACGCGCGCATGACCGTCCGCCAATTCAGGGCCATTTGCATGAGGCTGGAGAAAACCATCACCGATGTGCCGCCCCACAATGCCCAGCGGACGGGGTTGAAATCGCCGTTTTCCGCACGGTGAAAGGACGGCACAAAACCGGCCACGGCAGCGTTGGCCGCGTCGTGCGCCAGGAGCCAAGGCACGATGACGTAGTAAAGCAGCGTCGAGGCGGCAAACATCGAAAGCCCGACGCGCAGGCCGGTGATCATGCCCGCGCCGACGAGCGGCACGCTGGGTTCAAATCCCAGCCCCGCCATTTGGCCGCGCGCCAGAGGATTCAGGAAGCGGGGGAAGTCCAATAGTGCAGGCAAATAGAGCCAGGAGGATAATTTTTCCAGCCAAACCGGCAGGCGGTTTTTCAATTTCAATTGCTCCACCAGGTCCGCGTAATTGTGCAAAAGGCCGACCAGTGCCCCTCCGAGCAGCGCGATGAGCAGCGAGTAAGCCTGTTTCAACGCTTCTCCACTTTTGGAATAGAGGCTGCGCAAAGTTTCCGCCGTGGCAACGCCGGAAGGGAAGCGGAGTTGCTCATGGTTGATCATCTGGCGCTTCATGGGGATGGCCAGGAACACGCCAAGCGCGGCGGTGAAAAGCACAAAGGACGCGGCCACGGGCCACGGCTGATGCACACCAGTGATGAGCAGCAAAGAGCCGAGCGCGGTGGCGAGCGTTGAGCCTGTTGAGGAACCGGCGGCGGTGGCGGTGGACTGCATGCAGTTGTTTTCCAGAACGCTCATGCGCGAGATGCGGCCGCCGAACAGCGAGCAAATCGTATTCCACGCCACGAAAGAAATCACGCAGGCGGTGATGGACACGCCGAAGCTCCACCCAATTTTCAGTGTGGTGTAGAGGTTCGCCACCCCGGTGAACATGCCGATGATGCCGCCCATGATGACCGCGCGCACGGTGAGCTGTCGCTGCGTATCCCCTCGATAACACTGCTCAAACCATTGGAGGTCCTGCTCCTCCGGCGTGCCCTTGAAGCCGGCGAGTGGTAATTTAATTTCGCGTTCTGGCTCGGCAGCGGAAGGCAAAGCTTCGTTCATGGGAGTGCAAACTGAACTGCCAAGCGAAACTTTTCAAGGGGAAATCCTGCTGCCGTCTTCTCCTAATCTTAATCGTAATCGTAATCCTAATCTCTTTCGCTTTACCTTTGATTAGAAGAGATTAAGATTAGGATTACGATTAGGATTAAGAGGGAAACGAACCACCGCCCGTCAGGTGGCAAGCCGCCCAATGGCCCGGCACGATTTCCCGCAGCGCAGGCACGTCCGCTTTGCATCGCGCTTCGGCCACCGGACATCGCGGATGAAACGGACAGCCGGATGGCGGATCGATTGGCGATGGCATTTCGCCGGATAGAACAATGCGTGGCCGCTGCGACTGATCGTCGATCTCCGGCACCGCTGAGATCAACGCCTGGGTGTAGGGATGCTGGGGCATTCGCACGACCGCGGTCGCCGGGCCCAATTCCACCACCTTGCCAAGGTACATCACCATGACCCGGCGGCTGATCCGTTCCACCACGGCCAAGTCGTGGGCCACGAAAAGATACGCCACTCCGCGCTCCTGTTGCAGATCTTGCAGGAGATTGATGATCTGCGCCTGCACGGAGACATCCAGCGCGCTGACCGGTTCGTCGCAAATAATCAGCTTCGGATCCACCGCCAATGCGCGCGCAATTCCGATGCGCTGGCGCTGGCCGCCGCTGAATTCGTGCGGATAAAATGCCGCGTGCGCGCCCTCCAAGCCGACGGATTCGAGCAGTTGTTGCACGCGCGCCTGGCGTTCTCGCGCATCGGACGCGAGCTGATGAATTTCCAGCGCCTCGCCGATGATGTGGCCCACGGTCATGCGCGGATCGAGCGAGTTGTAAGGGTCCTGGAAAATCATCTGCCATTTGCGCCGGCGCGCGCGCAATTGGGTGCCGGTCCATTGCTCCATGTCCTCGCCGTCCAGTCGGATGCTTCCCCCGGTCAACGGGACTAGCCGGGCCAGGGCGCGTCCGAGCGTGGTCTTGCCGCAACCGCTTTCGCCGACTAAACCCAGCGTCTCGCCCGCCGCGAGGTCGAAGCTGACGCCATCGACGGCCTTGACCATTCCTCGCGCCGCGCCGAAAACGCCATGCTTGATAGGAAAATGAACTTTCAAATCCCGCACTTCGAGCAATGGGGCAGCCGCGGTCATGGATCGTTCCAATAGGGACATCGCACCTGGCGACTATGTTCGACGGTGACCAATTCCGGCTGCTGCGTGGAGCACTCCGCCCGCGCAAATGCGCAACGCGGATGAAAACGGCAGCCGGAGGGCATCGCTCCCGGACGCGGCACGCTGCCGGGGATGTTGGCCAATCGCCCGCTTTCCGCGCCAAGTTTGGGAGCCGCGTTCATCAGCGCCCGAGTGTAGGGATGAAGTGGCCGGCGCAGCAGTTCCTTTGCGGGTGCGGTTTCCACGATTTGCCCGGCATACATCACAGCGACGCGGTCGGCCATCTGACCGACAATGCCCAAATTATGCGTGATCAGCAGCATGCTCATGCCTAGCCGTTGCTGCACGTCTTTGAGCAGCGCCAGAATTTGGGCTTGGATCGTCACGTCCAGGGCCGTGGTCGGTTCGTCGGCCACCAGCAATTTTGGCTCTGCCGCCAAGGCCATGGCGATCATCACTCGCTGCTGCATGCCGCCGGACATTTCGTGCGGATAGCTTTTCGCGCGCGTCTCCGGCGCCGGGATGCCCACCAGGTGCAACAATCGCACGGCCTCCGGGTCCGTCGCCGCCTCCCGGCGATGCAAGCGGAGCGATTCCTTGATCTGCGCGCCAACGCGAAACACCGGATTGAGCGAAGCGCCAGGCTCCTGAAAAACGTAACTCACCCCCCTGCCCCGCAGCTCCCGCAGCTCACGGTTGGAAGCCTTGAGAACATCACGCCCTTCCAGCCATATTTCGCCGCCCGAGTAAAAGGCCGGCGGCGTCCGTAGCAACCGTCCGATGGAGAGGGCGGTGACACTTTTGCCCGAGCCGCTTTCGCCAACCAAGCCGAGCGTCTCACCTGGCGCGATGGAAAATGAAACGCCATCGACGGCTCGGACAGCCTGACGGTCCGAACGGAATTCGAGCTGCAGATTTTTGATGTCCAACAACAGAGGGAGTGTACTTTTCTTGCGCCTGACGTGACGAGATTTATTTCCTGCGGTGGTTCGCCATTGGCGCGGTCATGGCTTGCGCCGAATTTGTTTCCCTTTTGCCGGGCGTTGTGCCTTTGTGTCTTTTTCAGTATGGAACGATTGCCCGGATTCCGCGACTTTTATCCCGAACCGCTTCCGCACTCCGATGTCTGGAGCGCCGAGGCGCGCCGCCACATTTTCGACCGCTGGCGCGAGACGGCGCGGCGCTATGGTTTTCGCGAATACGACGGACCGCCGCTGGAGCCGCTGGAATTATACACGCTCAAGAGCGGCGAGGAGATCGTCGGCCAGCTTTACAATTTTGTCGATAAAGGCGAACGCCCGATCGCGCTCCGCCCCGAAATGACCCCGACACTGGCGCGCATGATCGCCGCGCACGAACGCAGCTACAAGAAGCCTGTCAAGTGGTTTGCCATTCCCCAGCTTTTCCGCTACGAGCGCCAGCAGAAGGGCCGGTTGCGCGAACATTTCCAGTTCAACGCCGACCTCATCGGCGAAGGCGGTCCGGCGGCTGACGCGGAATTGGTCGCGCTGCTGATCGATTCCCTGCGGGCTTTCGGTTTGACAGCGGAGGATTTCACGGTCCGCCTCAGCAGCCGCAACGCCTGGCAGGAATTTTTCCGCCAGCGCTGCTCCAAATCGGAGCACGAGTCCCCGTTTTACCAGGTCATCGACAAATTGGAACGCGAGTCACCTGAGGAAAGTCGTGCCAAGCTGGCCGCCCTCGGCCTTGCATTGGACGACGTCAACCAGTTCATTGCGGACGGCAAGGCGACGGCGGAGTTGGAGGTGATTGTCAAGAATCTGCGGGCGCGCGGGCTGGGTGATTTCGTGCGTATTGATTATCACGTCATTCGCGGGCTGGCCTACTACACGGGAGTGGTGTTCGAGGCTTTCGATAAGAAGGGCGATTTCCGTGCCATCGCCGGAGGCGGACGCTACGACAACTTGATCAAACTCATCTCCGGCGGCAAAGTGGATTTACCAGCACTCGGCTTCGGCATGGGCGACGTTGTGTTGCTGGAATTATTGAAAGCGCGCGGGCTGCTGCCGGTGTTCAATTCGCAAGTCG
>DASYNM010000434.1:0-2796 GCA_036008545.1 Verrucomicrobiia bacterium | reverse complement strand
CGAGAAGTATAACCTGGAGATTACGCCGGGGATGCCGCCGGTCACGTTTGTGTGCCCGAATTGCGGGCAGGATTATTCGGCCTTCGTGAACGATCTCATCCGCAAGGAACTGGGACAGCCGGCACCCGCTGCTCCCGCGCCCGCCGCTCCACCTCCGTCCATCGCCCCCGCCGCACCCGTTCCCTCCGGGGGGCTGAGAATTTCACGGGGCCATGCGCCAGCCGCGCCCGCGCCGGAGCCCGCGCCCGTCAGCAAATACTGTCCGAAGCACCAGACCGAACTGGTGACCGGCTATTGCGTGGTCTGCAATACTCCGACCTGTCCCAAGTGCCAGGAGACATTCGGCCAGTATTGTTCGTCATTTTGCCAAAATAAAGTTGAAGGGCCGAGCATGGCCGCGCCGTCTTTTGGAGGCAGGCGATATGTGGCCGAGCGGAATTTTTGGCGCAAAGCCGGCACCATCGGGTGGGTCGTTGGCGTCCTGCTCGTGGCCGCCCTAGGGTTTTGGTTTTGGTATGCGTGGATGGGTTCGGTTCCCAAGATGAAATTATCTGTTCCCTTCGACGCCGTTTCGCACACGGGGACTTCCTGGATCAGCGGGGACGAGATTGTCTTTTTGCACGGCGGGACGCTGGCGCGTTACAACTGGCAAACGAAACAGAAAATCTGGTCGGTTGACCTCGTGAACCCGCAGGAAGTGGACGCCATCCTGAAACAGGAGGACGCAGAACGCGCGGACGCGGCGAGGCACGGCGAGGATACTTCCGGCGGCATCCAGTTGCCCAGCTACCGGCAAAAATATGCGCGGATTGGGCTGGAGCAGGAACTGTCGCTGCAAGGTTCGGGGAAGAACGTCTGGATTTCCAAAGGAAACACGCTGACGCATTATGATTGGGACACGGGCAATGTGTTGCAACAAGTCACCGTGACCAACGGCCTGGAGCAATTGGCCCAGCATGACGATGAATTTTTGGCACTCGGGCGCGGGGACGACGGCGCCCAAGCGGTGACGCATATCAGCATGAACGACGGCCAGATAAGCACCGAGGAATTTGTGGGAGCCAAGGCCTCTACCGTGGCGCAAAATACGCCTCGCGCGGCACAGGACAGCGGCGGCGGATTGCCGCTCAATCCCAATGAGGCGAATCGCCCGATGAACCCGCAACGCGTCGCCCAACAAGCGCAAGGGATGAGTTACGCCGGGCGCCTGGCCCTGCCCGCCTTACTGGGTAATAGTGAACATAACCGCCAAATCAATGCTGAGATCGCTGAAGACGACGGGCGGGCCCGCGCACCGCAGCAAGCGCGCCCTGCCCCGCCGCCGGAGACGACGGACGTTAAAAATTTTAATCTCGTTCCGGACGGTGACAGTTACCTCGGTTTTGCCGCCCATATGACGCAGGAAAATATCGTCCAGCGCGATGCCATGAGAGCGCCGACTGGGGACAACGCGCTCAACAGCCCGGATTTAGGCTCGGCCAATGAGCAAAAGGCGATCAACGAGCAGTTGAATGACATCCAGCGCACGACGGGCGGCGGGACCGTCTCGGAAGACGAGAGCCATTACCAGGTGGCCATCCGCCGGCTTAATTCGGCAACTCCGGATTGGACGGGCGAAGTCATTGGGCCGCCGCAGTTATTTCCGCTGGCGACGGTGAACGTGGTGGCGGCGGGCAAAAGCGTGATTGCGCTGGATAAGTCGGACAAGCTGCTTTGGCAGGCGAAGACGACTTACGATATTACCGGTGGCGATGGGCAAACGTTTCAATCGCCCTTTGGAGCAGGCCCGTGCGTCGAGCACAGCGGGACGCTTTACGTTTTCGACCAGGCGGTTTTAACGGCGTTTGATGCCGCGAGCGGAAACGTGCGCTGGCGCCTGCCGTCGGTGGGCGTGGTGGGTTTGTTCTTTGATGACAAAGGAGCGCTTTACATCAATACGACCACCGGCAACCCCGACGACATCAAGTATTCCCGCGAGATTGACGTGGACAAAGCAACGCTGGCGGTGGTGATGAAAATCAACCCGGACACCGGCGTGAAGATATGGAGCACCACCCCGGGGGCTTATGTTTCCTACTTGTCCGGGGATTTTATTTACGCCTATGAATCCTTTGACTCGGGCGACAAGGAAGACCAGATGAGCGAGACGATGGCGGAACTGCAAAAACCGCCCTTCACGAAAATCATGCGCATCAATCCCTCCAATGGCCGCACGATGTGGGAACATGATATAGACCGCGCGGCGGTGGATGTGCAGTTCAAGCAGAACGTCATTTCCATTGTGCTAAAAAAAGAGGTCGAGGTGCTGAGCTTCTTTACGCTCTAAGTTATGGCGTGGCAAAGGTGACGACGGCGGTTTGCACGGGATCGCCACCGGAATTTGATACTTCCGCCGACGGCATTGCTTCAATGCTGAAACGCCCGGTAGTTTTATCGTAGCTCAAATCTCCGACCGAGCCACTTTGGGCGGAGGCCTGGGGCTTCTCTTTGGCGTAGCCAAAAACAGTGACAGATTTTTCACCGGCGGCGAAGGTGATAGTCGCGGTCAATTTATCATCGGCATCGTCCAGACTAGCGATGCGCTGTTTTCCGTTGGAAACATATTTTCCTTCGTCGCCGAAAAAGGCGATGTCGGATTTTCCAACGGGCGCGACTTCATAATAGGCCGTGCCGTCGGCATCGAATGCGACCGGTACGCTCTTGCGGGCTGATTGAAAGGACACCACGCCGGAACGCGCGTTGAGCACGACCACCTTGCCGCCCAAGCCAGAGACAGAGGGCTTGAACGAGGCGATG
>DASYNM010000433.1:0-3267 GCA_036008545.1 Verrucomicrobiia bacterium | reverse complement strand
ATGTCGCTGGTCTTGCAGCCGCCCGTACCCTTGCAGCTATTGAGACCTTTGCATTCGTGCTTGTCCCCCGCGGCAGGAGCAGCGGCGTTGGCGCCCGCGTCGTCCTTTTTGCAGCCGGTGGTGGCCATGGTGCCGGCCAGTAATCCGGCCATGGCTGCGGTGATGACTAATGTTCTCGCTGTTCTTGACATAGTATTTGCCTTCCTATTTGCCGCCTCATCCATCCGTGCGCATAGCCAATGCGCCACGCGACTCGGTCATGCATGTGTCGTGGTGAGGGGCCAGACGCACGACTATAGGGGGATGCTCCGAAAAAAGCAAGATCAGATAAAACCCTTTGCCGAGCTAGCACTTCCCCGGGTGATTTTGCAGATGCGCTCGAACTCGGCGGAAAACTTTGTCACTTCCGCCATGATTTTCGGCGGCTGTTGGCCCATGGTAGTGAGCATCCGCTCGCGCATTTCCGGCTTGAAGCGCACCAACTCCAGCGCCGCCACGATCAACGACAATTGGTTATTGATCTCGTGGCGCATGTGGGAAAGATGCTGGTTCAGTTCGTTCAACTGCTCCGGCATTAGCGTCAGTGGCTCGGGCGGTGCTGCCATACGTGCCATTATCCTCCGAATCCCGTTTTTAAGCAAGTCTCGTTGCGAAGGGTATGTTGGTTTTTTCCTAATCCTAATCTTAATCCCTTTTGGTTCGCATTCGCGGTCACCCGAAGGAGATTAGGATTAGGAGAAGGGCAAGGAAGAGCCACTCACTATCACCCACCCATGACCCGCGCGAAGTAACCTCCCTTGGCCCGCAATTCCTCCGGCGTGCCATACTCCGTCACCCTCCCCTCCTCCATCACCAGCACCCGCTGGCACGCGGCGATGGTAGCGGGACGATGCGCCACCATGAGCGCCGTGCGGCCGAGCAACAATACCCGCAGACTTTCCGCGATCAGAGCTTCGCTTTCCGCGTCCAGCGCACTGGTCGGCTCGTCAAGCAGAATGATCGGCGCGTCCTTCAAGAAAGCTCGCGCCAGATTGATCCGCTGTCGTTCCCCCGCGCTCAGCCGAGCTGCCCCTTCGCCGATGCGGGTCTGAAATTTCTCCGGCAACTTTTCGATAAACCCCAGCGCGTTGGCTGCGCGCGCCGCCGCCGCGATCTCCTCTGCGCTCGCGCCGGGTTTGCCGTAGCCAATGTTCTCCGCCACGGTGGCCGGCAGGATGATCGGTTCCTGCAAGACCACCGCAATCTGGCGGCGCAGCTCGGTGAGGTCCCACTGCCGCACATCCAACCCGCCCACCTCCACGCGGCCGCGCGCCGCATCGAAGAAGCGCGGCAGCAACAACAGCAGCGTCGTTTTGCCCGCGCCGCTTGGCCCGACGATGGCGGCCGCTTCGCCGGTTGATAACGCAAAGGATACCTCGCACAAGACGTCCCGCCCCGGCGCGTAAGCAAAGGAAACTCCTGTCAACACGATTCCTCCCGTGCTCGGCGCCTTGACGGGTGGGCTGGGCGCAACGACTTCGTCAGGCGTGTCAAGTATTTCAAAGACACGCCGCCCTCCGGCCAAGGCGCCCGCCACCGTCGCGCCGAGGTAGGACAATTGGCTCAACGGTTCGTAAAGCAGCACCAGATACGAGAGGAAAATGAACAATTCGCCCACCGTCAGTGCGCCCGCCAGGACTTGCCTGGCCCCAAGCCACGTCGTCACCGCCGTGCCAAAACCGAAAATCACCGCCACCACAAAACCATAGCCCAACTCCGTGCCGTGCTGCGCCAGGCGGCGCGTTTGCGCCTCGTCGGCCTCGGCGCGGAAGCGGTCGCTCTCGAAATCCTCGCGCGTGTAACTTTGCGTCAGCGGCAGGGCCGCGATGGCTTGCTGCACGAGCGCAGTCACGCGGCTGTCGGATTGTTGCGCGCTGGCCGTGCGTTGGCGCATGGCTTTGACAAAGGCGCGAATGCCGATGACCAGCAATGGCGCCAGCGCCAGCGCCACCATCGTCAGCGGCCCATTCAAGCGCGCCATGATGAAGGCCATGACCAGCAACGAAAGCGACGCTGTGGCAAAAGTCATCAGCCCTTGCTGAAACAAAGTTTGCACGGAATATGTGTCCCAAGAGGCGCGATAAATCAGATCCCCGGCGCTCGCGCCCTGATGAAATCGCAGCGAAAGCCGTAGAAGGCGCGCGAACAATTCCTGTCGCAGTCGCGTGAAGCCGCGCAGGCTCGTTTGGATGGAGCAGTAATTTTGCGCCGCCGAAAAACCTCCTTGCGCGAAATGAAGAAGGAAAATGGCCAGGCTCAACCAAAGGGCCATCAAGGGCTTGGCCCCCGCGAGAATCGGATCGCGATGTCCCGGCCACGGCTTCTGTCCAAGCACCGAGTCGATCAGCACCGCCACCGGCCACGGTTTGAGCACGTTCAAGCCGACGCTGACCAGCATCAGCCCAAAAACCCCAACCACTCGAGCCGCTTCGGCACGAAAGTATTTGAGCGCGCGAAACAGATCTTTCATCGCGCGTGGAATATAAGGGCGCGCCCCGGCGGCAATCCAGTTTATCCGGGGAACCGTTTCTTCTTTCCCCTCCTAATCCTAATCTTAATCTTAATCCTAATCCTCCTGCTGGTCCGTCCGGGGCACTGGTCGCATGAAAGAGATTAGGATTACGATTACGATTAAGATTATGAAAGGGAACAAGCGAGAGGGTGGAGTTGCGCTGCATCGACGTGCTCGCTGCAATTCCTGCATGGACTCCGCATTGAAAATAAGTGGAAATATCATGAAAATCAACGACTTGCAGAAGACCTATCCTGGAAATCAACGAGTTACGTAAAGCTGCCCTGGAAATCAACGACTTAGCGATGGATGATTCTCGGTTGGGCGCGTCGCAAATCGCGGCGCGGCCCGCGCGCATTGCCCCGTAGCCGCCGACGTGAGTCGGCGGATTCTGAATGATGATGCTTGCGTGACCGGTGGTCCGCAGAGGGCCTCGGCCGGCAAAGTTTGCGCGGCTGTACCCGGACCGCCGACTTACGTCGGCGGCTACGAATTGGCTTCGCCTTGCCTTGATCCACTCCCATCCAGATTTCTGCTTCCCGATGATGTTTTTATAATCCATCATGGAAACGACTTTACGCTGGTTCCCGAAAACCAAAAAACCTACCGTAGGCTTTTTGGTATGATTTTTTTGGAGGGTCGGAAACGACGGTAGTTACTTACCTGCAACGGCTTACAATACAAAAAATCTCGAAAAATCGCAAAAACACGAAAGC
>DASYNM010000432.1:0-15933 GCA_036008545.1 Verrucomicrobiia bacterium | reverse complement strand
GGAGACGAGCCATTCCGCAATCTGCTTTGTGAGCAGATGCCCAAGGCGGTCACAGATGTTTCCCTCGTGGATGGCGAGGCTCTCACATTGAGTTTGGAGGACGGTTCCACCATTTCCCTCTCACTTCGACAGGAGGATTATGTTTGCCCAGAAGCGGTGAATATTTACGGTCGTGACAACCTTTGCATCGTCTTCTAACAAGTCGCCGGAGCCGACCGCCGTCCCGTCACGCCGTAGCTTCAGAGCGCAGGCGGATGCCGCTGGTCCTTCCGCCGTCATGGTGCGCGGAGCGAGTCGGAGGTGGTTCAACTTTTTACGTTAGACAGCGAGACGCAGAATGGTTAATTCGAACTCAAATGATTGGCGAGTCGAGATGCCGATGGGCGGTCCATCCGGTCATGTTAGGTATTACGAGGGCGCGAGCGTTGCTTCGTTTTATTGGGAGTTTGGCGGAGGTGATATCGTCGCGATTATTTATATTGGTCAGCCATCTGAGTGGGGCAAGCAGCATCCGTGGGCGGCTGATCGTCGGCATGAGATTTTAGAGCGGATGATTCAGGAAGTTATTCGTCAGAGAGCGCCAACTTGCAAAGCTGACATCGACGAGAAAGCCGGCTATGTTTATTTGCGTGAACAGAAGCCAGCAGTCTAACAACTTGCCGGAACCAACCGCCGTCCCGCCACGCCATTGCTTCAGAGAGCAGGCGGATGGCGCTGGCCGTGCCGCTGTCGCGGTTCGCGCAGCGAGTCTGCGGTGGCTCTGCTTTCTGCGTTAGGCATATCTATGCTTAAGCGTTTTATGAAGCGTTTGGTTGGCTTGCTGGTAATGTTAGCTTGCGCCGTTACTTTGGTGAGTTGTCGTTCGCTCGCTTACATTCACAGGGCCTCCGAAGATCACTATCAGCTTTGGATGGCGGTGCTGAAGCCTTTCGATGGCCCAGTTTATTACGTCGGCAGCGATGGCGACTTCTCATATTTTCGCTCTGGCATGGTATTTTACTCGCGTTACAAGACGCGGACCTCCGAACTTAGGCTCCCACGCACTTTTCCATTCGGTAAGGAAAAGCCATACGCTGTGAATTTAGAAATGGTGCCGGAGTATTGATCTTATGACCGAAACGCCTAACAAGTCGCCGGAGCCGACTGCCACGGGCGCTGGCCGTTCCGCTGTCGGGCTCTCTGAGGACATGCCAATGAAGATCATCGATGGCGGGCTGGACGATCCGCGCGTGCAGACGCTCCTCGCCCATCATTTCCATACTGCGCGAGCCGAGACGGCGCCCGGCAGCGCCCACGTGCTTGATCTAAGTGGGTTGAAATCACCCGACATTTACTTTTGGTCCGGATGGGAAGGAGATCGCGTCATCGCGGTTGGCGCTTTGAAACGGCTCTCAGAATCTCATGGGGAGATAAAATCCATGCACACCGACCAGTCGCACAGACGAAAGGGTGCGGGAAGTGCGATGCTTCGGCACATCATCGCCACCGCGCGCCAGATGGGGTTGTCTCGGGTAAGCCTTGAGACAGGTTCGTGGCCATTTTTCAAGCCTGCTCACGAATTCTACCGACGGCATAGGTTTGCCGAGTGCCCGCCCTTCGGCAGCTACGTTCCTGACCCGAACAGCGTTTTCATGACGCTGGAACTTCGGGGAAGCCCATGCGTATCGCCTTAAGAGGCAGCTACGAAAAAGAATCACATGCGTCGCCTATCTGAGCAGATGGCCGATCGAGATTGCCGCGAGGAAGAATTTGTGAGGCAGAGAATTTTAGAGAGGAACTTAAGCGGTGATGCCTACCACCGCGCGTGGTGGGGCGGCGCTGCCGCGCCGCCGTGGTCAGGGCGAAGCGGCAGCTTCGCCCTACCAGAAACATCCGCAATTACTTATGACGCTCAGTAACATACGCCGCAGCCTATTGTTGCGGCTGGCCTCGGCCGCGGCGCGGATTGGCCAATTTCCCGGCCATGGAGCCTTGCGGCTGCGCGCCGGGCTGATTGGCGGGAGGCTGGTAGGCGCTTTCAAACGCCGAAGCCAGGAGATTCTGGTTGGTGTGGATATTGTCGTAAGTTTCGATTACGGTGCCTTTGATTTTGGACAGGGCGATCATCTGATTGCGTTCCGCCGATGGGAGCTTTTTCAGTTCCTCCGGCTCGATCTTTCCGCCCAGGGTAACCTCAAGTTGATTGATCAAAAAATTCTTCTTGTTGACCCAAATCAAAACGCTCAAATGGTTCTGCTCCCCGGTCAGCACGTAACAGTCCTGGCCGTTGTTGAGGCTGGGGCCGTTGGTCTTGGTGAAGGATTTGGCTTCGGCGGCCAGGCTGTTGGTCTCGGAGTAAAAGACTTCCGCAATGCCGGCACTTAAAATGAGAGAGTCGCCCGCTGGCTTCAAGGCAAGCTCGCGGGTCTTGACTTTGCTGGGCGCGACCGGCCCGTAACCGACAAAATTGCCTTTGCCTGAGGACCAGGCCGCCCCTTTGATCGTCGTCCCGGAAACTTTTTGTTCCCATTCCAATCGGTAGTTGTTGGTGCGTCCCAATTGAAGCGAGCTGCTCGTATCAAAGATTACGGGCGCCGTTTTACCGGGCACGATGGCGGACATGTCCAGGTTGGCGACGGTTTTGGCCTGGGCCGAATAATCGGTCATGCCTTTGTAGGCGTCGGCCACATTTTGCAGGATTTCTTCCGTCGTTAACGGCGGAGGCGGCGGCGGCTCGTTGGTGGCTGCCACAGCAGCGGCGGCGGCCTGGTCGTCGTGCTTAAGCTTATTCATCAGCTTCGGGCCAAAAATAATCGCGGCGACGATGGCGCAGGCACCCACGGAGAGCCCGACGATGAGGCCGGTCTTGGACTTTTTCTTCACCACCACTTGCCTGCTGTACATCATGGCGGCGGCGGAGGCGGACGATTGCGGTTCAGGGGCCGCAGCCGCCTTGGCCATGTGCAACCGTGAGCCGCCCGGGGCGGGCTCGGGCGCGGGCGCATTAGGGTCTGCCGGAACTACCAGGGGCGTCTGGCAGGAGGGACAATTGATCTGGAGGCCGGAATATTCCGAGGTCGCCGCGATATTCTGCTGACAATTCGGGCAGGAGAATTTGAATTCACTCATAAACGGACATGATGAAGATGCTACTCCGTCCAATTCGATTCGTCATCAAGCTTTTCGCGAATTTTAGACCGTAAAATGCCGCTGCGCACACTTTGTTTGAATTTTCTCCACGTTTCATGGTCGAGCCTCCACCGGGAGAAGTTTGAGGACGAAATCATAAACTGCCTGGGCGTGGCTCAAAGCTTCGTTGTATTCGGCTGGCTGCGGCTCAACCGCAAAAGTGGCATTGGGATATCGAAATCGAGTGGCGTAAGGGGTCAAGGCATCGGCGGCTTCGGCCAATGTGCTGAAGGTTGAGTTGAGTTCGCCGGCAAGGTCGGCCAGCACTTCGATGTCGTGGGTTTTTTCGTAGGGTTTGCCATGATGAACAAGAAACGCTTTGACCGCCTTTTCGGCCGCCTGCTGGCAATGATACACCGCCACGTCATAAAAGGGCGGCTTGCCGCCTGCCGCGCGGCGCGCTGTTTCCAAATCACGCCATGCCTTGACCATCCAAGCCTTCGCGTCGGAGGCAGGCGCATCAGCCATACAACCTCCTACCGCGGCTCAGAATCGTGTTTTCGAGCGAGGTTTTGCGATCTTTCACGCGATCGACCTCCTGCCTCGTTTCCACGAGCACGTCTTTTGGCATGCGGAGGCCGCGCAGACATCGATGCGCCCGTTGTGAGCGACGAATGGGTGTTTCATCGCTATGCGGCACAACTACCAGGAGATCAACATCGCTGCCCTCGTGCGGAAGGCCCCAAGCGTGTGAGCCATAGAGCCAGACTTGCTCCGGCTGGAATTCCGCCACTAAGCGTTGCGTGACGGTCTGAAGCAAAGCGTCGTCGAGCGTTTTCACGTTCTCTTTTTAGCACATGCCCCGAGGCAAGGGAAGCCCCGTTCACGCCCGCCGTTCCCGAATTGCCGACAGAATATCCGCGATCGCTTCCGCCTTGGGCTTCGCGCCGGCGTTGCCTTTGCCGTGGAGACGCACGGAAACGGCGCCCGCTTGCAGATCGCGCGGGCCGATGACCAGCATGGTGTGGACGCGCGCCTTTTCCGCTTCCTGGATTTTGCCGTTGATCTTGTTGGTCGAATAATCGGCATCCGCGCGCACGAAGCTCGCGCGCAGTTCGCTGACGATGGATTTGGCGTAAGTCACCAGCGCCTCGTCGTCGCCGATGGTCAGCACGCGCACCTGATCGGGCGCCAGCCAGAGCGGAAAATTGCCCGCGTAATGCTCGATGAGAAAACCGATGAACCGCTCGTGCGTGCCCAGCGGCGCGCGATGAATGCACAAGGGCGTCTTCTCCGAATTGTCCTTGTCGCGATATTTCAAACCGAACCGGGCCGGCACGGCGAAATCGACCTGGTTGGTGGCCAGCGTGAATTCGCGCCCGATGACGCTCCAGACCTGCACGTCGATTTTCGGCCCGTAAAAAGCAGCCTCGTTGGCCACTTCGACGTAGGGAATTTTTGAGTCAATAAGAACTCTTCGCACGAGGTCCTCGGTTTTCTTCCACAGCTCGGGTTCGTTGACGAATTTGGCGTTGTCGCCGGTCAGGCGCGACGGATCGTGCGTGCTGAAGCGCATGACGTATTTCTCAATGCCGAAGATTTTGAAATACTTGAGATAGATGTCGTTGACGGCGTTGAACTCGGCGGCGAACTGCTCTTCCGTGCAATAAATGTGGGCGTCGTTCATGTTGAACCCGCGCACGCGCATGATGCCGAACAATTCGCCCGACTGCTCGTAGCGATAGTTGGCGCCGTACTCGGCCAGGCGCAACGGCAAATCCCGGTAACTGCGCGGTTCCGCCGCAAAAATGCGATGGTGATGCGGGCAGTTCATGGCTTTGAGGTAGTAACGTTCTCGTCCTGGCAATTCCTGCAGAGCTTCGTTTACTCCTTCTAGAGTCTCCTCGTAACGAGTCACCCATTCTGAGTCCTGCTGGTCTTTCGCTATGGCCAGTTTGTGGCCCACCACCTGTCTTTTTGTTTCAAGAGCTTCAAGCTTGGCGTTAGCCTCCCCTTCCAATGGCATTTCCATCGGCGGAAACATCGAATCCTTGTAAAGAATGGGCAAATGCCCACTTGTCAAATATAGTTTTTCTTTGGCAATATGCGGCGTTTTCACGCGCACGTAACCGGCGGCGAATTCCGTTTCCTTGGCCAGCTTCTCCAATTCCTCCAAAATCGCCCCGCCTTTCGGAAGCCACAGCGGCAAGCCCGGCCCGACGTAATCCGCGTCGAGCGCGAACAGCCCCATCTCCTGGCCGATTTTGCGGTGATCGCGGCGCTTGGCCTCTTCGATCATGGCGAAGTAGGCGTCCATTTCCGTTTTGTTTTTGAAGGCGGTGCCGTAGATGCGCTGGAGCTGCGAATTGCGCTCGTCGCCTTTGTAATAGGCGCTGGCCAGATGCGTCAGCTTGAACGCGCCAACGTTGCCCGTGCGCATGACGTGCGGGCCGGCGCAGAGATCAATGAAATCGCCGTTCTTGAAATAGGAAATCGGCTCGCCTTCGGGAATGTTCTGGACGATGTCCAGCTTGAATTTGCTCGGCACCGGCCGTTCGCCCAACGCGGCCAGACGGCCTTTCTGGGCGTCGGCCAGCGCCTGCTCGCGCGTCACGATCACTTTCTCAAACACCTGGTTTTCCTTCACCACCTTTTTCATTTCCTCCTCGATGCGCGGAAAATCCTCCGGCGTGACGCGGTGCGAGAGTTCGACATCGTAATAAAATCCATTTTCCACCGGCGGCCCGGCGGCAAACTGGGCGTCGGGCCAGAGCTTGGCGATGGCGGTGGCCAGGACGTGCGCGCAGGAATGTCGAATGCGCTCCAAGTCCGTCATCTTCTGCCGTTCTTCCGGCGATTTGCGTTCATTTTCCATAATTACAGATTAAGTGAACTGTGCTCGAAATTTAAGAACAAACGGAAGCCACAAATTGACACGGAGTGACAAGACGCACCTAAAGTTTTACATAAACACGAACCAAGTCAATCCTTTTATTGGTAGGGTAATGTACTAAATTGAAATTCATGGTTTTGCTTTCGGCTTATCAGAAAGATAGGCGTATGCCAGAGCATAAAGAACCCCGACCAGCAGCGCTTCGGCATACAAATCTGCCTCATCAAGTGAAATGACCTCGTATGGGCCGCCATCTGGTCGCTTCCATAGTGGAGCCTCTACGCTCGTGGTTTTTATGACATCTTCCCCAACTTTTAGCACTTTAGTCCATGTGGCATAATTGGCGATATATATCAACGCGCCAGCGGCAACAATTGTAGCGACCTTTTGGTTGGCGTTCATGGAGGCGCGACTATCCAGATGTGATTCTTAAAACGCTTAATGCGGCCCTTTTTCTCAAGAGACTTAAGAAACATAAACTGTTCATCGGTAAGATCAGAATTATTCACCTTTGCCGGTAAATTTGGAAATTTGGTAATAATCCCATTTAGAGCCTTTAATTCAAATGGATTAAGTGGAATTTTCATTTCTTCCCTTTCGCATCTTTCACAATCGACACAGAGTCAAGGCGAATCTTCCTTAATTTTTAGAAAAAATGCTGCGCCTGACTTTAACGACACCAAATTCCACCACGAAGAGCACGAAGAGCACGAAGTTCTGAAGAAGGCCAACCAGTCCGACCTTTTCATATCTTCGTGCTCTTCGTGTTCTTCGTGGTGGAAGGCCTTTTTCAGACATGACCAGAGGTGGAATATCGAAGGAAAGCATCTTTAGAAAGGAATACTCCACCCATCGGGCAACACCGGTGGCGTTCGCAACTCTTTCCAATCTGTGCCCATCTGTGTTCATCTGTGGCCGCAAGTCATCAAACTCCTCGGCCCTTCACTAAGAGTTCCTTCGCCTTGCCGTTCCATTCCACCGTCACACGGTCGCTTTCGATCTTTGTGATGCGGATGCCTTTGATCTCGTCACCAACGCCGACCGTCTTTCCGTTAATTAAGGCCAGCGGATTTGTTTGGCGAAAGAATATTCCCGACAATTTTAATTCCGCCGGCCAAGCCGGTTCGACTGCTATTGCCGGCTCAGGCGTTGGAGCGGGTGTCTGCTCAGCCACCTGCGGCGGCGAAACAGTCAGGGCCGACGGCGGCGGGACCTCAGTGTGGATGGCGGGCGGAGGCGCGGGTTTGGGCGCCAACTCGGCGACTGATTCGAAATGGGCTGGCGCTGGCGAATGGCTCGTGCTCCACAACTGCCAGAAAAACCACACCGCCAATCCTAATGCAAAAACACTGCCAGCCACCAACGCCATCGCCAATGTCTGGCCACGCCGGACAACCGCCGGCTGCACGACAACGCGCGGTTGAACCGGTTCAGCCGGGCGGGCGCGGCTCCGGTCGGATTGGCTGGCGCGCTTGAGGGCGTCGTTGAGCATGCTCATAAATCGACTTGACCCTCCAGTTCCCGCCGGGCCAGGCCGACCATGCGGAAGTCGATTTTGTCCTGTTGCGCGACGTAGCCGGCCAGGAGGCATTTATCGCAAATGGCATTGACCATGCGCGGGATGCCTTTGCTGTAATTGAAAATGCGCCACAGCGCGGGCGTGGTGAAATAAGGCGCGCCGTTGGCGCCGGAAACGTGCAGGCGATGTCGCACGTATTGGCCGATCTCCTCGCGGCTGAGCGCATTCAAATGATAGCGCACCGTGATGCGCTGGCGCAATTGGCGCAGGCCATGTTCTTTGAGGCGGTCGCGCAATTCGGGCTGCCCCATGAGCACGATCTGCAACAATTTGCGCTCGTCGGTTTCCAGATTGGAGAGCAGGCGCACTTGTTCGAGCAAATCCGGCGTCAAATCTTGCGCCTCGTCAATAATCAGAACGGTGTCCTTTCCTTGTTCGAGCTGCTGTAGAAGGAAGTGGTTGATTTCGGCCACGGTTTCCAATCGGTCGAGGCCCTTGACCGGCAAATTCAACTCCATGGCGATGGCTTTGACGAGTTGATCAGCGTCCAGGATCGGATTGAGAATCAAGGCGGTGGAAAAAGTTGGACCGAGTTGATCGAGCAAGGCGCGGCAAAGAGTGGTTTTGCCCGCGCCGACTTCGCCGGTCAATTGGACAAAGCCCTTGCGCTCGCGAATGCCGAACAGCAGGTGGTTGAAGGCCTCGCGATGCTTGGCGCTGAAAAACAAGAACCGCGGATTGGGTGTAATATTGAACGGCGGTTCTTTCAGCCCGTAATAGTCCAAGTACACGTCCATGTTTTAGCGCAAAATGGGCGCGGTGGAAAGAAAAATTGGCAGCGGTTGCTTTTTATCCTTGCGTGGTAGGGCGAGACTCCGTCGAGCCGTGACTAGATTTGCTGGAATAAAGTCAGGGCTCGACGGAGTCTCGCCCTACCACATGTTTATATTTGACTCACCGCTGCAACGAACGACAAAAAAACGCTTTGACCTTGCTCGTATTTTGGGCTTAATTGCGGCCCATGTTGTCGAATTTATTTCGTGCCAGTCTGGTTTCCGGTTGCGTTCTCATCGCCGTCTGCGCCTTGGCGGATGACAAGGCTGCGGTTGATCCCAAATTGTTCCCGCCGCCCTCGACCAAACAGGGCGTGACCTACGCAACGGACATTCAACCCATTTTCGCCAAGTCGTGCTACCCATGCCACGGCCCCAAAACGCCGAAGCCGAAAGGCAAATTGCGCCTGGACACCTTGGCGCTGGTGTTGAAGGGCGGCGAGGACGGTCCGGCGCTGGTCGTGGGCGACAGCGCCAAGAGCACGATGGTGGCGCAAATTTCCATGCAAGGCGATCCGGACGACTATATGCCGCCGCCAAAAAATAAAGCCAACATCGAGCCGCTGACCAAGGAGCAAATCGGCTTGATTCGCGCTTGGATTGATCAAGGCGCGAAATAGTCGTTGCCCTTAGCCGGAACGATGCGGTCACAAAGGAGGCCCGCCCTCACCCTAACCCTCTCCCCCAGGAGAGGGAACAGAGCAGCGCCGCGCTGGGAAAAGTCATGCACAGTAATTGCCCCACGCTGAATGAACTTCTCCCTCTTGGGGAGAGGGCAGCACCGTAGGCGGTGCATCCCATCTGTTGTTCTGTTCTGGGGGTGAGGGAGAACTATGCCCTCCCACTGAATAGTTCAGACTTAGTGCCGCCGAAGAATCAGCCGGTGGTCGATTCTCTTCGTCTGGTGATATTCCAGCGGTGGAAGCGCGGTAATGGTCGGTGATTCAGTTTCGTTGAGTATCTCCCGGGCTGCCTGCTGTAATTGACGCCAGCGCGGCCAATCCAATTCCGGCGCGTGCGCGATTTGCCGCAACGTGCTCCGCCACTCGATGATGACGCGGTCGATGTCTCCCGCACCCAGTACTTCGGTCACCCAGGTGTGCTTGCTCGCCGGGTCTTTGTGGACCGCGGCCACGACTTGCTCCGCACCTGCGCCGTATTTAGGCGGCACTCCACTCTCCAGGTAACCCGGCACGGATTGCGGACCGTAGGCGTTCTGGCAAACCATCGCCAGGCGCCCCGCCCAACGGCTGTCCTCGGCGGAAAAACGAAAACTGGCGTCCAGGTTGGCCAGGTCGTAAATGAGTTCGTTAATTGGGTAAGCATCCTCTTCCAGCGCGGCGGCCACGGCCAGACCGTCGCCCTGTGAAAAAAAGCTGGCCACCTTGCCGCGGCGCGTCGGCACACCGGCGACGTCGATCAAACCCAACCGGCGCCAGAGCAGGGCCACACCCGTTACGGTCGGAAGATTCTGGCAGACCGGCACCAGAGCGCAAACCGCGCAATCCGGCGGCATGACTTCGCGCTGGACCGGCCGCCAGAAAGCCACGCCGTAGGAATCGACTGGCACGCGCATGACCATGTCGGCCAGACTGAGATGCGCGACCAAACGCTGCTCTTCCTGAAAGATGCGGACGACGGGCGTGTTTTGTGACGCGAGTTTTCGCTCCAGCAACGGAATAATTTTCTGGTCCCAAACCGCGCGCGGCACTTGGCGGCCATTCCAATTTGTCAGGCGGCGAACCCATTTCTGCAGGAGCACGCGATCATCGTTTAGAATATCGGCGATGCTGACGGCGCGGCCATAAACTTTTCCCTGCTCATCCTCCCGCAAGACGCAAAGCTGGCCCATACCCGTTTTTTCCAGCGCGTCCGGCTCCGCCAGCACGGAATGAGTGCGCAGGGTTTCCGCGCTTTCCATCACCTGCACCTCGCGCGCGGGACGTTCGGCGGCGGCGGGATAATTCTCCCATTGCCCGCGGCTGTTGAGCATCTGGCGCACGCGGCGGCGGATGTGCCGGGCGCGTTCGGCGTCGGTCTTCAAACCGCACGGCGCATCGGGATGCTTGATCGATTCCTCGATGCCGAGGGCGATGGGCTTGGTCGTGAAAAGACGTTCCTGCACGCGCACGGCTTCGGCGAAAGGATCCAAGCCCCGCGCGGCCGCGGCATCCATCAGGCCGAGCAACGCGTTCCAATCCACCAAACCGCCGCGCGACAAATGGCCTGGGCGCGCGTCCAGCAACCGCAGCTCGTTGGCCGTGATGAGAATAAAACCCGTCTCGTCCAAGCCGCGCCGGCCTGCGCGACCGAACATTTGCAGAATTTCATCGGCGCGCAGCAATTGCTCCTGGTTGTCGCGGCGATACGACTCCGCCGCCAGCGCCACGCTGCGCAGGGAAAAATTGATGCCCGCCGCGAGTCCCATCGTCGCCACCACGACTCGTAGTTGGCCCGCCTTGGCCAGCGGCTCGACCACGCCCGCGCGCGCCGCGTAGCTCAAACCGCTGTGATGGTAGGCGACGCGGCTCTTGAGCATTCGCGCCAAACTTTCGCCCGCCAACGCTTTTTGTTCCGCGCTCAAACTAAGAGGATTGGGCGTGGGCAAAACGCGGGCCAATTCATTGGCCATTGTTTCCGCAGCATGCCGGCGCGGCGCGAAAATGAGAATCGGCCCCAGATCCTCCGCGAGAGCCTTGGCCACCAGGCGCGGCCAATAGCCGCGAATTTCCGAAGGCACGTGGTAATTCAGATTGTTGGCGTAGACTTCCTCCAGCGGCACGGGGCGCACATCGTGGCGGATGAGCGTCGCCTTGCGTCCGAGCCGTTGCAGCCATTGCACGACGGCGTGTGGATTGGCCACGCTGCCGCTGAGCAGGAGCAATTGCGTCTTCGGCGGCGCGAGAGCCAGGGCCAATTCGTAATTGAGACCGCGATCCAGGTCGCCCAGCATTTGATATTCATCGACCACCAGCAGCGCCGGCCCTTCACCTTGGATGAGTCGTTGCTTTTGTGTTTCCAGTGTCGCAACCAGCACGGGCGCGGAGAGGTTCTCCGATAAATCGCCAGTGGCGATGCCGACGTCCCAGCCGCGCGCGCGCCACTCGGCCAATTTGTCGTTGGCCAGCGCGCGTGTGGGCACGGTGTAAATGGCCTGGCCGCGATTGCGCCCCTGATTGGACCATAACTCGAAGATCAGCGTTTTGCCTGCGCCGGTGGGTGCTTGCACAACGACATCGCCGCCCTCGCGCAAAGCCGAGACGGCCTGCTGCTGCCACAAATCGGGGATGGCGACCCGCTGGAGCGAGGGCAGACTTTCCAACTGTTCAGCCATCGAGAACATAGGCGGATGGTAACGGAGAAATCTTGAAGTTCAAATGCCTACGTTCAGAATATCCGCGTGAACCCGATCACACGCCGCGACATGTTAAGTCAAACCAGTTGGCTGGGAACTGCGGCCGCTGTCGGGCTGCCGCTGATTGCAACTGGCGCTGAGGAACTGCCCGGCCAATTGTCCTCGACGGCAAAACCCAAGCTCAAAGTGGTGGTTACGGGCGGGCACCCTGGCGACCCGGAATATGGGTGCGGCGGGACGATTGCCCTTTACTCAAATCTCGGGCACGAGGTGGTTATCATTTACCTGAACAAAGGCGAAGGGAACGACAAGACCGCGAATGACGCCAATCCAGTTCGAGTGGCCGAAGCTGCCAAAGCGTGCGAGATCCTCAAAGCGCGTCCATCTTTTGCCGGGCAGATCGACGGCAAGGCCATCGTGGACCAGGCACATTACGAGCAATTCCACCGGCTGATTGAGGCCGAGCAACCCGACGTAGTCTTTACGCAATGGCCGATTGACAACCATCCGGATCATCGCGCCATCTCGCTCCTGACTTACGAATCCTGGTTGCGCATGGGGAAGAAGTTCGCGCTATTTTATTATGAGGTTTCAAATGGGGAGGATACCGTTCAGTTTGCGCCCACACATTACGTGGATATCACCACTACTGAAGCACGCAAACGCTCGGCCTGTTACGCGCACGCCAGCCAGGCGCCGGAAAGGTTTTACGTGCTCCAGGAGTTGGTCACGCGGATGCGCGGGATCGAGAGCGGGCATAAACAGGCGGAGGGCTTCATCCATCTTGTCCAAAGCCCCGCCATCATGCTGCCTTAGGACGCATGACCTACACCGGAGTGTCGGTGAGACCCGTCCACCGTTCACAGTCCGGCCAGCCCCAACCCGCGAATGACATGTTCAGCAATCTGCCTTCGGCGCTCATGCGTCACGGATCCGCGTTTGCGTGTCAGTTGTTCTTTCGGCACCGCAAAAACAAGATCGCATTTGCATAATGTTGCCCAGTCCAGACCGTCGGCCTCGTCGAGCATGATTTCCAGCGCCTCGGCTTTTCGAGTGGCGCGTTTGCTGGAACAAAACAGGACATTCACTTTGGGCTTGTTGGCCAGCCTCGCTTCCGTTCCGAGGATGACGGCGGGGTGGGCCTCCACATCCGGAAATTCCCAGGTGTAAATGTCCCAGGGTTTCATCAGTCGTTGAAATCCGGTTTGCCTTGGGCGCGCATGGCCGCGTCTTCGACGGCGTTCCAATCTCGTCCCATTCGGCGGTAAGCTGCTTCAATGACGCGCCGGGGCCAAGGTTCGACGTTCGTGATGCGCGGCGTCGCTTTGACCAGCGCCTCCTGCTCGATCACGTCCTGCAAATGCCGGCGGAGAGTCAGACGGATCAAATCCTGTTTCTTGTGCGGCGTGCGGCGGGCGCCTTCGCGCAACATCTTCTGCACATGCTTGTCGAGTCGCACTGGCACCGGAATTGTCTTCACGCATCAACTGTAGCAGAGTGTTATACGATTGGCAATGCCTGTTTTTGCCGAGTTCCTGGCCGCCATCACCGTGAAAATGCCGGACTGGGATTGACCATAACTCGAAATATATCTGGACGCGCCGCAAGAGTGCAACTAACCATAAATCAAACTAAGAAAGCAAAACTATGAAATACAGATTACTCGGAAATTCCGGGCTGCGCGTTTCGGAATTCTCGCTTGGCACCATGACCTTTGGCGATGATTGGGGCTGGGGTTCGGCCAAGGACGAAGCGCTCAAAGTGTATAACGCCTTCCGTGAAGCGGGCGGAAATTTTATTGACACCGCCAACCTCTATACCAACGGCACCAGCGAGTCGTTTCTTGGCGAATTCATGAAGGGCCACCGCGACAGCATGGTTCTGGCCACGAAATATACCAACTCCGCACCCGGCAAGGACCCGAACGCCGCGGGCAATCATCGCAAGAGCATGATGCAGGCGGTGGAAGCGAGCCTCAAGCGGCTTCAGACCGATTACATCGACCTGTATTGGGTTCATATCTGGGATCAAATCACGCCAGTCGAGGAAGTCATGCGCGGTCTGGATGATCTGGTTCGCCAGGGGAAAGTGCTCTATGTCGGCATCTCCGACGCTCCGGCGTGGTGGATTGCCCAGGCGAACACCCTGGCGTGCTTTCGCGGCTGGTCTTCATTCGTCGGTCTGCAAATCGAATACAGTCTGATCGAACGCACTGTGGAGCGGGAATTGATTCCGATGGCCAAGGCACTGAATCTCGGCGTCACTGCCTGGTCGCCGCTTTCCAATGGCGTGCTCACCGGCAAATACCACGGCCACGGTGCTCCTGAATCCAGCCGCATGAGCGGCGATATGATGAAGCAATTCGTGCCCGAAGAACAAAGAACCAGGCGCATTATCAATGCCGTCAAGGCCGTGGCCGATCAAGTCAACCGCAGCATGGCGCAGGTGGCGCTGGCGTGGCTAGGCTCGCGGCCCGTGCCTGTCATCCCCATTATCGGGGCGCGCAAGCTCGCGCAGCTTCAGGATAACCTCGCCAGTGGTGATCTTTCGCTTTCTGCCAGCCAATTGAAAACGCTCGATGAAGCCAGCCGGATTGAACTTGGCTTCCCGCACGACTTCTTTGCCAAGGACCTCGTTCGTACTTTCTTGTATGGCGGGATGCGCGACCAGATTATCGCTTAAATTCGAATTGAAAAGCCGTATTTTTCCTGTTGCTGAGTCGGCAAACCAGTTCCGCGTGCTACTTTTGGAGCCGATTATAAGTGCTTCATTCAAGGCGATTTAGACAGGTAGGACTCGTCACTGTCTGTAATTTTGGCCTCTTGCGCCGGGAGCTTCAACCGGCTAAATTACAATCATGATTGTGACCGCCATATCCAATTCTGAAAACGATTCGCTAATCGCACCGCCGAATTTTATCGAACGTGCCGCTAACCGGATTGTTCAGGAACTGAGCGCTGACGCCGAGGACTGGGCGAACATGGCCGGCCCACTACGCATGTATCCGTGGACCCACTTCATTGAGAACCCCGATCCCGAAGATCTGCGCAAGCACAAAGCCACCTTGGAAACGATGATTGCCTTTGGTGAGCTGTTGGCGTCCGCGACCAGTTCATCGGCCTTCCCGGATCGCGAGATAGCAGCCATGGTCGCCGCCACTCAGCAAATGCTCAAAGATGATCTCGCGATGTGGCACGGCAACCAACTCACCGATGCACAAGCCGAGAAACTGCTGCAAAAAGTGTTTCCGGAATGAATCCGGAGTTGGAAGCACTTATAAAGGCTTATCTGGCTTTGGGTGAATGCGACACCAAGCAGCGCCAGCGCCGAGAGGCCGAAGTGTGATGCGCTGTTGCGTGGAGCTTTGCATAAAGCGCCTGGCGTCTCTCGCGAAGTGTTTGTGGAGGGACTTCGCCGCCGCGCCCGCGCTTTCATCAAGGCCCAATCCCGTCCCCCCGCCTTACCCCCCGCAGGCGTGATTTCAACATTCTTGTTGAATTATTAATGTCGGGCGGATTCGCCCGGAATTGGAAAGGTTCAGTCTGGCATGCCGGATCGGAGATAATACAAGGATGCCCAGAGGCGGCCGGTTTCGCCCTTGGTGATTAAGTCGGCGGGCGTTCGACCTTCAAATTCGTCCATTTCGGTGAGCAGCCACGGCCCAATCTGCTCAGGCTTCATCAAGGGCTTGAGTTCGTTGTAAACGCTCTGAAGCTCACGCAGCTTGGCGGCGAAAACTGGACTGATGGGATCACCGGTTTCCCAGTTGAATATGGCCCGATCGGACGCGTTCATGACATGCGCCAGGAGATTCCGGCTCCAGCCCAAAGCTTTTCGCAATCTGGCCAGCGTCAGCTTCTCCGGCTTTTTGCCATCCGTTTCGGCCTCCTCCATGGAGGCGTTGACTTCCTGAAGCTTGGCCAGGAGCTTCTCGCGCTCCTTCTCCAGGTTTCGTTTTAGTTGGGCCGCTTTGGCAGGCCGTTCTTTTACTGCTGCACTCATGGGGTAACTATCGCACAGGACATGAAACGTTTCAAGAACTATTTCATAATACCGGATTTCACCGTCGGAGCGCTCAACGATTCGCCAGGCGCTAATTGCTGCGGGAAAATGATGATGTTCCGTTGGCCGGCCAATGCTTGGGACGGTGCGATCAGGCCAGAAAAGCCAAGCTCCTTGATGGCCCGGCCAATGGCCTGAGAAACGGCTTCGCGCCGCTCTTGAA
>DASYNM010000431.1:0-4239 GCA_036008545.1 Verrucomicrobiia bacterium | reverse complement strand
CTGGTTAATGGCTTGATCATCGCCGGCTTCCGCATGACGCCGTTCATCGTGACGCTGGGCATGATGGGGGTGGTGCGCGGCTCGGCCAAATGGCTGGCCGGCAATCAAGCCGTCAATATCCCACCCAGCGTCCCGCTCAATCATCTCATGGCGTTGGTGTCGCCTACGACATTGTTCCCATTGCCGCCTGGAGTGTGGATCGCGATCGGCTTGGCGGTCGTCGTTTCCCTGCTGATGCGACGGACTGTTTTCGGGCGCTACATTTTTGCCATCGGCTCGAACGAAGCGACCGCGCGCCTTTGCGGCATTCAAGTGCCCTTGCAAAAAGTTCTGATCTACTCGCTGGCCGGGCTGCTCTTTGGGCTGGCAGGATTGATGCAAGTGTCGCGACTCACCCAGGGCGATCCGACGGTGGCCATCGGTTTGGAACTGGACATCATCGCGGCGGTGGTGATCGGAGGCGCAAGTTTGAGCGGCGGCACGGGGAGCATTCTCGGCTCGATGATTGGTGCGTTGATCATGGCGGTGTTGCGCAATGGCTCCAACCAGATGGGCTGGCAGAATTTCACGCAGGAAATCATCATTGGCGGCGTGATCATTCTGGCGGTAGGACTTGATCAATTCCGCCAGAGCCGAATGAGGACATGATTGGCACCGCCACGACGGGTGGCTCTGGTCAAGCAATGGGTCTTGCGCAAACGTCGCAAAGAGTGTAAAAGAACACCATGAAAACGTCCGAAGCTCAGATGAACAGCCACTCACCGCTGGAGAGCATGGAAGAATGGGAAGATTTTCTCAAAGAGCGGTATCCGGAACCCGCAGCCACTGCCGCCCAGCCGTTTCAAGCGGTGGACCCGGACAAAAAGAAGGAACAGTTCCGCAATTACGAAGCCGACGCGCGTCCCACCGTGAGGGAATTCTATCGCCAGAATCATTTGCATCAGACCTATGAATTCGCGCAGGCCAAAAGGAAGGAATTCCTAGGGCTGAACCGTCGCAAAATGGGCGTCTGGGAAGCCATGGAATATCTGAACACGCTCGTTGATGACAGCGACCCCGACACCGACCTCTCGCAATTGGAACATCTCCTGCAAACCTCCGAACATATTCGCGCCGATGGCCATCCGCGCTGGTTCATTTTGGCGGGCGTCGTCCACGATCTCGGCAAGATGCTCTGCCTTTGGGACGAACCGCAGTGGGCTGTGGTGGGCGACACCTTCCCCACTGGCTGCCTCTACTCGGACAAAATCGTTTTTCCTCAATTCTTCGCCGCCAACCCGGACAGTCAAAATCCTCGCTACCAGACCCCATTGGGCGTTTACGAGGGAGGCTGCGGCTTGGATAAAGTTCAGATTTCCTGGGGGCATGACGAATATATTTATAACGTCACCAAAGATTACCTTCCGGAGGAAGCGCTCTATATGCTGCGCTACCACTCCTTTTACCCGTGGCATCGGGAAAACGAATACCAAAACCTCGCTAACGATCACGATCGCGAAATGCTGCCCTGGGTGCAAAAATTCAACCTCTACGATCTCTACACCAAGAACCACGCCAAGCCGGACGTGAAAGCCTTGCGGCCATTCTACGAAGATTTGATCGCCGAATTTTTCCCGGCGAAGTTGAACTGGTAACAGGCAGATCATCACTGAATCTGGCGTGAAATCACTGGTTCTCCTCGGGCTGACCGTCTCGTTGATGGTCTCGGCGGGTTGCGGAAAAAAGGCCGATGCAAATACTTACAGCATCGCCGTCATTCCCAAAGGCACGACGCACGAATACTGGAAATCCATTCATGCGGGCGCAGTCAAGGCCCAGCAGGAACTTGCCGCCCAGGGCGTCCCAGTGGAAATAATTTGGAAAGGCCCGTTTCGCGAAGATGATCGAGACCAGCAAATCCAGGTAGTGGAAAATTTCACCAGTCGCCACGTCAGCGGCATCGTGCTCGCTCCACTCGATTCCCAGGCTCTGGTCAATCCGGTCGCCAGCGCGGTCCAAGCCGGCATTCCGGTTGTGGTGATGGATTCCGGGCTGAAGTCGGACAAATACGTGAGCTTCGTGGCCACGGATAATTTCAAGGGCGGCCAGTTGGCGGGCGAATACATGGGCAAGCTGCTCAACGGACGAGGCAACGTCATCCTGCTGCGCTACGCGGTCGGCTCGTCCAGCACCGAGGAACGCGAGAAGGGGTTCTTGGACGCGATGGCCAAATTTCCCGGCCTTAAGCTAATTTCCTCCGACCAATACGCCGGGGTGACCGTTGAGACCGCGTATCAAGCCTCGCAGAATTTGTTGAATCGGTTCGGCAACGAAGTCAACGGCGTGTTCTGTGTCACCGAACCGACGACTATTGCCATGACCAAGGCGCTCAGGGACATCGGCAAAGGCGGTGGCAAAGTGAAAATGGTCGGCTTCGACTCCGGCTCGCAATCCGTGCTCGATATGAAAAACGGCGACGTGCAAGGCTTGGCCGTGCAAAACCCCCTGCTCATGGGTTATCTGGCCGTCGAGACGATTGTAAAACATTTAAAGGGCGAAAAAGTCGAAAACCGAATTGATACCGGCGTAGTCTTGGTAACGCCGGGAAATATGGAGCAGCCAGATATGAAAGATTTGCTCCAACCTCCCATCGATAAGTATCTGAAGTAAGCCGCCAGCCCTTTGCTCGCCTATATCAGGCTAGAATCTTATTGACTAGCTCGCCCGCCACATCGGTCAGGCGGAAATTGCGGCCCTGGAATTTGTAGGTCAGCTTGGTGTGCTCCAAACCGAGGCAGTGGAGGATGGTGGCCTGCAAGTCATGCACGTGGACCCGGTCTTCCACGACGTTCCAGCCAAAGTCATCGGTCGCGCCAAGTGTGTACCCTGACTTGATCCCTCCGCCGGCCATCCAGAGGCTGAAGGCGCGCGGATGATGATCGCGGCCTAGGAACTTGGAGCCGCCGCGCGCCTCGTTCAAAGGCGTCCGGCCAAATTCACCGCCCCATATCACCAGCGTCTCCTCGAGCAAGCCTCGCTGTTTGAGATCTTTGATCAGCGCCGTCATCGGACGGTCCGCTTCCAGGCATTTTTTGGGCAGGCCGCCGGGGCTGACAATGTCATTATCGGCGCTGACGCCGTGGTGGTCCCACGTGCGATCGTAGAGTTGCACAAATCGGGTGCCACGTTCGATCAAACGGCGGGCCAGCAGGCAATTGTTGGCGAAGGAGATTTTGCCAGGTTCAGTGCCGTACATTTCGTGAATGGCTTTCGGCTCCTTGGAAATGTCCATCAACTCGGGCGCGCTAGTTTGCATTTTGAAAGCCAACTCAAAAGAGTTGATGCGTGTCGCAATCTCGGGGTCACCGGTGGCATTGAGTTCCATTTCGTTCAAATCGTGCAAGGCATCGAGTGAACGGCGGCGCTCCTGCGCGCTCATGCCGGCGGGGTTGGAGAGGAACAAAACGGGATCGCCCTGGGAACGAAATTGCACGCCTTGATAAACCGTGGGCAGAAAGCCGCTACTCCAGCAGGCCGCGCCCCCACTAGGCAGGCCGCCGCCGGAGATCATGACGACGAAGCCGGGCAAATCCTGCGCAATGCTGCCCAAGCCGTAGTTCAGCCATGAACCCATGCTGGGCCGGCCAATCTGGGTCGAACCCGTGTTGAGAAAAATCTGGGCCGGCGCGTGATTGAAGGCGTCCGTGACCATCGAGCGGACCAGTGTGATGTCATCTGCGACGGTGGCCAGATGCGGCAACAATTCCGAAAGTTCCATGCCGCATTTGCCTTGCCGGGCAAACTTGTGCGGCGTTCCAAGAATTTTGGGCGCGCCTTGAATAAAAGCAAATCGCTCCCCTTTGATCATCTCTTCCGGGCAGGGCTTCATGTCCAACTCCACGAGCTTGGGCTTGTAGTCGAAAAGATCGAGCTGTGATGGTGCGCCTTCCATGAACATGTAGATGACACGTTTGGCTTTGGGCGCGAAGTGCGGCGGTTTGGGAGTCAGCGGATTGAAGCCGAGCGGATCAGCCTTGGCCGCCGCGAAAAGTTTTTCATTCAACAATGAGGCCAGCGCTATGCTGCCGATGCCCCAAGCCGATTTGCTGAAAAAGTGGCGGCGGGTAATGGCCTGCAAATTTCGCTGATGTTCTTGCGTATATGGGTTGGTCATATTCGACATAGCTGCTACCCCTTGGTAATCGTTTCATCCAAATTCAACAACACATTGGCCACCACCGTCCAGGCCGCCAGGCTTTC
>DASYNM010000430.1:0-6460 GCA_036008545.1 Verrucomicrobiia bacterium | reverse complement strand
TGCAAGGCAGGCGTGGTTAGGATATCGCCAAGATCGTTGGTCGTCCCGTCATCCCCGCTTGTGACCGATTGGATTCTCAAAGCGCCGTGGCTTTTGAAGGAAGTCATCGCGCCAAAAATCAGCCACTTCTTGTTCGCCTGAACGCGGGAAAACTCAAACGTCCCGTCCGCTCCGGTGCGAGTCTCATGAGTTTTGAGATCAAGCTGGAAGCTTTTATCACCGACCAGGAAAACTTGCGCGTTTGCGACCGGCTTGCCGATATCCAAAACCCGACCGCGCACGAGCACGCCCGCTTCTGGAGGCTCCGGCTGTGCTTGCAAGGCGCGCCCCAAAACACAAACAACCAGCATCATACGGGCGCTGATGCTTAATCTTGAACGCCTCGCTGATGTTGCTCGATTTTGGGCCATTGCGATGAAGTCGAAGCATAGGATCGCCGCCGACTTTTGGCACCCAAATAAACGGCGATTCCGATCACGCACCTAGATCCAACTGCTTTGTTGCAAAACGCTGCCAGCACGGCGTCGTTCGCCTGGCACAGAGGCGCTCGGCGAAAGCGGTGGTGACGAAGGGCGAATCCCATGTGCTCTCAAGATCGCATTCGCGCCAGCCCACTTTTTCTGCTTCCAAGGTGGCTAACTTCAGGCTTTTGAGTACGAGCACGATGATTTCCGAAATCATCACGCGCGCTTTAAAAGCCAAGGCAATGGCGCACCGCGTTTTCCACCTTTTCCAGTGTGCTGCCGGAAAGTTTGCCGACGGCCTGGCCGGCAAGGCGACTGGGATCGAGTGAGCGAATCTGAAAGCAGAGAAAGACTGTTTCGATGGGCAGGCCGCTTTCCGTCGAGGAAACGCGAACATTCGTCGGGTAGTCGCGCGTCACGTTTTCGCCTTTTGTTCCAACGACCACCGTGACCACCAAGGGCAGCCGATTGATCACGTCAGCCGACAGCACGACGACCGGGCGCCGCCCCGCTTGCTCGCGCCCTTGCGCCGGGTTCAGGTTGACGAGGTAAATATCGCCGCGTTGGACTGCCATCAGTCCCCTCGCAGGCCATCGGCTTCCGTGCCAGGAGTGTCCGCGTTGAAGGAGTCGATTTCCCGCCTTATTTGTGGGTCAGCGGCCATGGCGGCGAGTTCGTGCGCCCAAGAGTCATTGGAGCCCGGCACCGAAACGCGGAAGCGGCGTTGCAATCGCTCCAGCAAACTGAGCTGAGCTTCGGGCGATAACCGCTCAAACTCCCTCTCAATTTGGTTTACGGCTGATGATGACATCGTTCCATTATATGGATCGCTTTTGACGGAAAGTCAACAAGCCTGCTCTCGGGAGGGACGAGCGCCTGCGAGTCCGTGATACAGTTCTGTGTTTGGGAGAACTTGATTTAAGTTAAGAAGAGGTAGAAGCGCTAATTTCTTACAAGGGGGCTTGATGTCACGGGTTCGCAGGAGTCAGAACAAATTAAGAGCGGCCCGCTTTGCGGGCTGCTCACTCCTCCCGTTCAATCGCAACTAACAAGTTGCGCAGGCATCTCTCACTCCCTCACCAGCAACTTCCGAATCTTGAGCAATTCGCGGCGGCGCGCTTTGTCCGGCTCGAGCGTGCCCATCTTCAGGCTCTTGAGCACGCGCACGACGACTTCAGAAATAATCAGGCGCGCGTTGGGTTTGTCGTCGCTGGGGATAATGTGCCATGGCGCTTCGGCGGTGCTGGTGGCGGCGAGGCAATGTTCGTAGGCCTTCATGTAATCCTTCCAATACTTGCGCTCCTGAATGTCGCTCATGCTGAATTTCCAATTCTTTTCCGGCTCGTCGATGCGCCGCAGGAATCGCCGCTTTTGTTCCTCCTTGGAAATGTGCAGGAAAAACTTCACCACGCGCGTGCCGTTGCGATGCAGCATTTTTTCAAAGTTGACGATGGATTGGTAGCGATGCTTCCAGATGTCCTTGTCCTTCAGCAATTCCTCCGGCAGCAATTGCGCGCGCAGGATTTCCGGATGAACGCGCGCGATCAAAACCTCTTCGTAGTAGGAGCGGTTGAAGATGCCGATGTTGCCGCGTTCCGGCAGGCGGCAGGTGGTGCGCCACAGGAAATCGTGCTCCAATTCCCCGGCGCTCGGCTGCTTGAAGCTGGAGACCTGGCAGCCCTGCGGATTGATGCCGGACATGACGTGCTTGATGGCGCTGTCCTTGCCGGCGGCGTCCATGGCCTGGAAGATCAGCAGGAGCGCGTAGCGATTGTGCGCGTAAAGCAACTCCTGCAACGCGCTCATTTTGTGAACGTGGTCCTGCAATCGTTCCTGGTAATCGTCCTCGCCACTGTAAAACGTTTTAATGCGCGTCGGCCAATGTTTGAGGTTGACCTTTTTTCCGCTGGGGACGGCGAATCTGCCGGTGTCGATTTTCATCTAAGCAGTCGGTGGGTTTAGAAGATCGCGTTGCCAGGCCATGAGTTCGTCCTGATGCCGGTCCCAATCATTGGCCAGTGAGAGCAGCGTGGCGCGGCTGGCAATCAAAGTTGGGTCCAGGCCGAGTTCCGCCGCCTGTTTGTTGCGCCGCGTTTCCAATTCCAAAAAGCGCCGCCGCTCGGCTTCGCTTTGCCGCCGCGAATGCGAGCGCAGCGGTTGCGGATGCTGCGCCGGTTCCGTGTGCAAACCTTTTTGGATCGCCTCGTTCAATCCGTCCCTGCGCCGCGCGGAAAAATGGCGTGGCAGCAGCGGATCGATCCGACTGTGATTGGTGGCGGCGACGGCGATGCTGATGATCGTCTCGTGGCTCAAGACAAAAAACGGCGGGCGATTGGCGGCCAAGGCTTCCTGCTCGCGCCAATGCCAGATTTCGCGCAAGACCGCCAGCGTGTGGCACGCAAGTTTGTTGCTGCCGCGCACGCGCCAGACCAAATCCGGTTCGGGCCGAGGCGAAATGGCGCACTCGGCGATGAGGCGGTCGCACGATTGCTCTTGCCAGGCGAGGCGCTGTTTTTGACGCAACTGCTCGGTCAAGATGTCCGAGAGCTGCTTGAGATAGCGGGTGTCATTGCGCGCGTAAGCCTCCATGCGCGGCGTCAGCGGGCGCCGGGACCAATCCGCTTTCTGCGAACCTTTTTCCAACGTGACGCCGAGATATTTTTTGAGCAGGTTGACCAACCCGAATTCGCGTTCGCCGAGCAACCGGCTGGCCAGCATCGTGTCAAAGATACGGTCGGGCACGAACGAATGATTCTTGCGCAACAGCCGGAGATCGTAGTCGGCGCCGTGCAGAATGAGTCGATGCCGCTTCAACTCCGGCCAGAGCGGAGTCAAGTCGATATGCGTCAGGGGATCGACCAACATGTCGCCTCCGACGGTGCTGATTTGGAGGAGGCAAAGCTTTTCCGGGTAGGCATGCAAGCTGTCGGCCTCGGTGTCCAAGGCCACCCATTCCGCCGCGCGCAGGACGGGCAGGAACTCAGCGAGTATGCCATCAGAATCAATCACACACTAATCTAGCGCCCATCGCCGCGCGGGAAAAAGCAAAATTCCCGACGCACGGTGTTCATTCCTAATCCTAATCCTAATCATAATCTTAATCCGTTCATTCAGCGATTCATTCGATTAGGATTAAGATTAGGAGCAGCAAAGTCCCCCTTCAGCAATCCATACACGGCGTGGTCCACGAAATGGTCGTTCAGCCATTCGGCGTCGCGCGAGATGCCTTCCAACGCGAATCCCAATCGCTCCGCCACGGCGCGGCTGGGCTTGTTTTCGACAGCGCAACGAATCGTCACGCGGTGCAAGTCAAGCTCGCCGAAAACGTAATCCACCACCGCCCGGCAGCCCGCTGTCATGATGCCTTTGCCTTGCCACGATTCCCCCAGCCAGTACTCCAGGTAAGTAGCCTTGTGCGGCCAATCGATGGGAGCGCAATTGATCATGCCGCACAACTTGCCCTTCTCCCAAATGCCGACGTGCATCCCCTGCCCCACCGCGAATTGCTTCAGGCTCGTGGCGATGTAGAGCGAGACTTCGACTTGCGTGCGGCGCTGATCCACCCAACTCATCCAGGTCCGCAGGCGGGCGCGATTGGCCTCGATCAAGGCGAAAAGCTCCTTCGCATGACGATGCTCCATCAGCGCCAATTCCGTCTGTTCTCCAATGCGTGTCCGAAACATAAAAATTCAAATCCAGCGGTTGTTGGCTATTAAGAAGCGGGCGCCACAGATTGACACAGACGAACTCAGATCTTCCAATGCATAGATTTTCACCGGTCGGGTGCAGGCGCATTTCACTTTTTGGCGGCTCTGCCTATCTCCCTCTCCTCCACACTTGTGGAGGAGAGGGCTGGGGGAGAGGAGGTTCGTCCAAAAGGTGCCCCTCTCCCTATCCCTCTCCCCGCTCGGCGGGGCGAGGGGACGTTATCCAACGATTTTAAAGAGATTTGCCAGAAAGTGAGATGCGCCTGTCCGGCGACTTCTGCTGCCTCCGCAAATTCTCCCAGTCTGTGCCGATCTGTGTTCATCTGTGGCTTCAACCGCCTAGCGTCGTTGGGTCGTTCACGTCGCCTTTGTTGAAATCAACGTAATCTTCGGTCAAGTCGGCAGCATAGATCAACGCCCCGGCGCGGCCCAGATTCAAATTGATGTGCAGATCAAACGCGCTGGCGACCGTGATCTTGCAAAGCGCTTTGAAAGAAACACTCGTCGGCCGCCCGCGCCGCAACGAATACAAAATCCGCCGGCTGCCCGGCAAGCTGTAGCCGACATCGACCTTGCTCTCCACCACTTGCGCCGCCGAATAGCCCAGTGCGCAAATGATGCGGCCCCAATTGGGATCGCCGCCGCACCAACTCGTCTTGACAAGCGAACTGTTGGCCACGGCGCGCGCGGCGGTGTCGGCCTGCGCGGGCGTCCTGGCCCCGTGAACATGAACCGTGACAAACCGCGAAACACCTTCGCCATCAAGCACGATTTTGCGGGCCAGTTCCAGCGTCACGTGCTCCAGCGCGGCTTGAAACACCGGCAGCTCGGGCGAGCGCGCGGTCAGCGGACGATGCCCGGCGCGGCCGTTGGCCAGTACCAGCACAGTGTCGTTGGTGCTCATGTCGCCATCGACGGTGATGCGGTTGAAGCTCTTGGCGACCGCTTCATTCAGCGCGGCCTGCAACGTCCTGGCCTCGACGGCGGCGTCGGTGGTCAGGAAACAAAGCATCGTGGCATGGAGCGGACGCAAGGCCGGCGCGGCGCCCGATGGACTCATGCCGGGCTGAATCATGCCCGCGCCCTTGCAAATGCCGCCCAGCCGGACAGTGCGACCACCGATTTCAAACTCCACCGCGACTTCCTTGGGACGCGTGTCGCTGGTCATGATGGCCTCGGCGGCGTGGCTGGCGCTGGCCGGAGACGAATCAGCCAGCGCCGCGGCCTGCTCGATTCCCTTCTTGACGTTGGCCATCGGCATCGGGACGCCAATGCGGCCGGTCGAGGCGACCAGGACTTCCGCAGGAGAAATATTCAATGCGGTCGCGGCGAGTCTGGCCATTGCTTCGGCGTCGAGGCGGCCCCGCTCGCCGGTGCAGGCATTGGCATTGCCGGAATTGACAACGAGCGCACGAGCCACGCCGCGCCGGACTCGTTGCACGCACAGGCGCACAGGCGCGGCGCAAATCTGGTTGGTGGTAAAAGTCCCGGCGACAGTGGCCGGCGCGAGCGACACCACCAAAGCGAGATCGCGTTTAGGCCCTTTGTTGGACCCTTTGCCCGTGCCGAGGCGTTTAATATCGCAGAACACGCCAGCGGCCGCGAACCCTTGCGGCGCCGTCACCGATCCTGCGATGCTGTGGAACAAAGTTTTTTTCACCAGTGCGAAGGACAAAAGCGGAAACGGGCGGGGTTGTCAATGGGGATGGGTTCTAAGCCCAGGGCAGAAGCAACCAATGTTCATGGTAGGGACACCTCGCCGAGGTGTCGTGCGAACACCGGCGGACCGGCCCAAGCGGGCTTGCTCGAAGTGCTGCTTCACCCTAGAATTCCCTGTTCGACGCATAAACTAAGAGGCGCTAGATCAATGCATAAGAATGGAGAATCCCGTGCCAAGTAGATATCGCCGCACAGCCGAGCAATTGTCTAAAGAGATGGACGTTCTACAGAATCAGTTGTTCAACGCCAAAGCGCATTTTGACATTGTTATGGGTTTGCTCGATTCATGGCCTAAATATTCAGACGTTTTCCAAAGCTCCCTGGCATTCTGGAATCTGACGACGCAAGCGCACAGCGGCATGACCGTCCTTAACCTCTGCCGCCTCTACGATCAGAATGAGCAAGCCATCCACCTTCCTGGCTTTTTAATGGCTGTTGATCAAAGTGAACACCTCTTTAACGTAGAGGCCTTCAAAGACCGCATTGGAAACACACCGGGACGAGACGTGGAGTATCTTGCTAGGTTCCCACGAGTCTTGGACCGCGAACAACTGCAACAGGATATCTTAT
>DASYNM010000429.1:0-11032 GCA_036008545.1 Verrucomicrobiia bacterium | reverse complement strand
GCTTATGCAAGTCGTTGATTTCCATGAAAGTTTCAGATAATCCTTGCATGGCTTGGTGCTTGGGGAGCGCGACCGTCCATGTCGCGCCGAAGCACAGCAGAGGCGGATCGGTCGCTGCGGAATGCGTCTCGCGCCCGCTGTTGCTTCGGGGTTGGATTCACGTTGTGATTCGTCTGCTCCGAACCGGAAATATACTCGCCTCGCTTTCCTGATGAGCGCACCCTATCCAAAAAGAGCGGAGCCTTGATCATCGCGCCTGAGAACCTGGAACGCTTCCGCCAACTGGTGCTGGCGGATCGCGGCTTGCACGAACAATTGCGGCAGACTGCCGACTTGGATGTGTTCGTCGCGCTGGCGGTGCGGCTGGGTTCGGAGCGGGGTTGCGTGCTCACGGAACAGGAAGTGCGCGACGCCGTACGTGAATGCCGCCGCGCCTGGCTGGAGAGGTGGATTTAGGATGAAGGACTTCGCCGGTTGGATTCCCATTCGCCTCCATTGGCGGCCAACCGGCCTGATGGTCGATTGGGGTTACCTGGGCGATCTTCGGTTCACGGATCCTTTTTTTGAGCAAACCGTCGGGCATTGCCTGCGGCATCCCGCCAATCTGCTCTTCCGCCATGAAACACCGATGGCGGCGCTGGCGGAACTTCAGTCGATCAGCCCCGGACTTCCTCCGGCGGGTTTCATCTTCCACAGTTCGCGCTGCGGCTCGACGCTCATCTCGCAAATGCTCGCGGCGCTGCCGGAGCATTTGGTTATTTCCGAGGCCAGCCCCATCGACGGCATCTTGCGCTCGCACTTGCGCGACCCATCCATTACGGAGGAGCAGCGCGTCCTCTGGCTACGCGGGATGTTGAATGCCCTGGGCCAGCGGCGCCACGCGGAGGAGAAATCGCTGTTCGTAAAATTTGACTCCTGGCACGCTGTTTTTCTGCCGCTTATCAAGCGCGCGTTTCCAACCGTGCCGTGGATTTTTGTTTATCGCGAGCCGGTGGAGGTGCTGGTGTCGCACAACCGCCAAATGGGAGGCCAGATGATTCCCGGCGTGCTGGAACCGGCGTTGTTCGGCTGGGACGCCGAGGCCGTCAAGCGCATGAGCCTGGCTGAATATGGCGCTAGGACGCTGGCCAGGATTTGCGAGGCGGCCCTGGAGGGGGCGCAGGCTGGGCAGGGCAGGCTTGTCAATTACAAGCAATTGCCGGCGGTGGTGTGGCCCTCGCTGATGCGGCACTGGGGCGTGTATTGCCCGGACCAAGCGCCCGATGCCGTGGCGCGCGTGTGCGGATTTCATGCGAAGAACCCCAACTTGCCGTTCGCCGAGGACACAGAGACTAAGAATCGCGCGGCACCGCAAGAAATTCGCCGTACCGCCAAGCAATGGCTCGATGGTATTTACCGACAATTGGAGGCGCAGCGGTTGGCGCAGGGTCAATAATAGCGTTATGCCATCGCAACGGCATCGGCCGAAAGCAGGACCTCGCGCAACCAGTCGTTGATGACGCAGTCCAACACCAGATGCACGCGGTCGGCAGCGCCGCGATTGGCCACCCGATGCGGCAGATTGAAATCGTGATACCATGATTCCCCCTCCTTCATATCGATGCGGACGCCATTCAAGACAAACTCAACCTCGGGATTGGTCACGACCGGAATATGCACGCGTACTTCGCCGTCTTCGTAACCAAGGCTATAATCGCGATGCTCCCGGATCGTGGAACCGGCCTTCAGACGCATGAAGCGGACGGCTTGTTGCGGACACGGGAACGACGCCAGCACATGCCGCACGTAGGGGCATCGTGCCAAAAGCGACGTGTCGGCGAAGGCGCTCTTGGCCGTCGGGTCTGGGTAAATCTGATCGGCGCGGCCGCCGACTGAGCGGAGCGGCGCCACGCTCCAATCGCCCTGGTAATAGCGCTTGTTGAAATGTGCCACAAACGCCTCGGCCGTGATCTGCCGCAGATCCGCCTGCAAGAGCGGAGGCTCAAATTGCAACGGAAGCTTTAAGCTGGCGCGCACGGTTTTGAGTCGCGTTGCGGCGCGCGATCGCCGCGCCATTCCATTTGATCGCGCATATCGGCTTCGCCAGTTTTTTCAAAGCCGAGACGTTGATACAACCGGAACGCCCGCTGACCTTGAATGACGCTCAACCGGATCGGCTTCCCGGCGCTGGCGGCTTCGCGCTGGAGGTTCTGCATCAGCGCCGTGCCGATGCCTCGGCCCCGCTGCGTTGGAAACAAAGCGATATCGACCAGGCGAAATTCGTTCTCGGCGCGGTCGATGACGATGCGCCCGACCGCCTGATCGCGCAGCAAGATGATGGCGAACTCCGCGCGCGGAAAGGCAGCGCGATAACCTTGTTGTTGGGCGTTGAATTGCATCCGCACGAAGGTCTCGCGCACCGCGGCGGGCCAACCGGTGGCGTCCAATTCCTCCTGGCGCGTGCCGGCATAGACTTCGAGCAGAAAAGCCGCGTCCTCCGGCCCTTCGGGCCGCAACACCGGGGCCGCAAGATCTGCGGGCATACGCTGGATCACGGTTGAAAATTTACGAAGCGCACCAAGTCCATCCAGTAAATTGTGAAAGTATTTGACCTTCGGCGCAATGCGTCGATATTACGCTTGACGTTTTGCCATGGTGTCCACGCGCCGAAAATTCTTGTGTGACTGCTCCGCCCTGATGGCGGCGGCTTTGACTTCATCGACCTCTGTAGTGGCCGAATCCACCGCGCCCTTTTGGCGGAAGCGATCTTTGGCGGAAATCCCTTGCTCCGCCTTGGTCGGCCAGTTAAACACCTCGTTCCGCGTCCAGACCGCATCCGGCAAAACGATCCAGATCACATTGGCGGAAGTGAAAATGCATTCGGAGAAACCGCTCAAACCGGGGCGCCGGCCGCCTCCCGATGCTGGGCATGAAAAATTCTCGCTTTTCTTTTCAGGCTCGCGCGACGAATTATTGCAGCAGAATACTTACTTGGTTGCGCATGACACGCTCGGCCGATTCGATCTTTTCCTCGTGCCGATCTGCACGCGGAATCCCGCCAAAATGGATTACCAGGTGGTCGTCAGCCGGCCCAGAGGTCACAGTATTAAAGAAAATCAGACCATAGGATAAATTATGTCAGAACCATTTATCGGTGAAATAAGGATGTTCGGATTCAATTTTCCGCCCAAGGGATGGGCTACGTGCAACGGGCAGCTCCTGCCCATTAATCAGTACGAGGCCCTGTTTGCCATCCTGGGCACGACTTATGGCGGCGACGGCCAAACGAACTTCGCATTGCCAAATTTGCAGAGTCGCGTGGCCATACATCAAGGGACGGGACCCGGTCTTTCGACTTATATTATGGGCCAGACTAGCGGAATTGAAAACGTGACACTGACGCCCGCCCAAATGCCCACGCACACACACCTGGTCCAATGCAACACCGGGGGAGGCAACCAAGCCAGTCCTTCAGGAAACATACCAGCCGTGGAATCGACCGGCACCTCACTGGATTATAGCAATGCCGCAGGCAACGGCACCATGAGCCCGACCATGCTTGGAACTCAAGGCGGGAGCCAGCCCCACACGAACATTCAACCGTACCTGTGCGTGAATTTTTGCATTGCGCTGGTGGGGATATTCCCATCCAGGAATTGAACGCGCTCTAAGCCCCATGAGCAAACGCTGGGCAAAAACTTCGCTGTGGTCAGGCATGCTTTGCGCCGCCATCTGCCTCGCCGCCCCGCGTTGCTGGAGCCAGGTACTTTTCTATGCCACGAGCAGCGCGACGCAGGCTAACAATACGGTTGATTACACTTCGCCCAGCGGCACATCGATAGGTTCCATATTGACTGCGGAAGGCGTCAACGGCAACGGCGTGTTCCGTTGCACCGCCATCGCCCTGGATTCTTCGGCGAAAATGGTTTTCCTCCTCGATGCGCAGAACCAGGAAATCTGGAGCATGAACCTGGACGGCAGCGGACTGGCCGCCGTTGCGGCCGTTACGCCCGGCACTCCTACTGACCTCGCGCTGGACACGGTCCATCAACAGATTTATTTCACCACCAGCAGTTTCACGCAGGGCAATAACACAATCCAGAGCGTGAATTACGACGGAAGCGGCGGGACCGTTCTGTTCACCGCCAACGGAGCCGGCGGCAATGGCGTCAGCCGCTGCACGGCCCTGGCGCTGGACCTCCTTCATTCACAGATTATATTCTCGGATGCCGGCACCAACGCCATCTGGAGTCTCCCCTTGAGCGGCGGAGCGGTCTCAGCCGTCGGGAACAACTTGCTGGCCGCGCCGCTGGATCTGGCGTTGGATGTCAACAATCAGCTCATCTATTATGCCACCAGCAGCACGATTCAAAGCGACAACACCGTGCAGCGAGTCAGCTACAATGGCTTTGGCAATACGCTTCTCTTTTCGGCCACCGGCGGCAGCAGCGTCCAGCGTTGCACCGCCCTGGCATTCGATCCGGTTGCCTCGAAGCTTTACCTTGCAGACGCCGGAGCCAGCACCCTCTGGAGCCTAAATCCAGACGGCAGCGGGCTAGCCACTGTTGAGGCCGATGTTCTTTCCACACCGCGGCGCGTGGGACTATTGCCTTCCTTGCCGTTTATCGTATTCAACTTCAACGACAGCGGTCCCGGTTCACTTCGGCAAGCGATACTTGACAGCGGCATATTCTCCTCTATTGTTTTCAGCAACGGGCTCTTCTCGACCAATTCCGGCACGGTGGAACTCACCACGGTAGGGGACAATACTTTTGGTCCTTCGGCGTTTATTATTAGCAACGCGGTTACCATCGGTGGACCCGCTGGCTCCAACGGTCTGATCATCGCACGATCCAACGGCGCGCCGGCGATGCGTCTGTTTTATGTCGCGCCGGGCGGCTTGCTCACTCTCAGCAACGTCACACTGACCAACGGCCTTTCTCAAGGAGGCGCCGGTGGCTCCGGTTTTCAGCGTGGGGGCGGAGGAGGCGGGGGCGGCGGCGTGGGCGGGGCGATTTTTAACTACGGCACGCTCGCTTTGGTAAACTCCACGCTGGTTGGCAATGAGGCTCTCGGCGGCGAAGGAGGCAGCACCAACGGCGGGGGCGATGGCAGTGGCGGCGGCGGTGGAGGCATGGGCGGCGATGGCGGAATCGGGGGCGAAAGTTCAACCGGAGGGAACGGAGGCGGACCAACGGGAGGAATCGGTGGGACAGGAACCGGCAGTGGCGGCGGGGGAGGCAACGGTGGCGGTGGCGGTGGCGGCGGGAGCAGTTTCACCAGCGACGACGGCAGCGGCTCCGGCGGGTACGGCGGATTTGCAGGTGGCGGGGGTGGCGGTGGCGCTTACGAGACCGTTGGAGACGGTGGTGGCGCCGGTGGCAGCGGCGGAGTAGGCGGCTTCGGCGGCGGCGGCGGCGGTCCCGGCGGCGGCACTCCGGGAGGGACGATTGGCGCTCCAGGTTTTGGCGGTGGAGCTAGCGGCGCCACAGCGGACAACAGCGGCAATCTCGGCAGTGGCGGCGGTGGAGGCGCCGGAATGGGCGGCGCCGTGTTCAGCGTTTTCGGAGTGATTGGAATTACCAATTGCACCTTCTCTAGCAACGAAGCCGTGGGCGGCCTGGGTGGAAACCTCTACGGCAGCCTCGGCTCCAACGGCATGGGCTTCGGTGGCGCCATCTTCACCGTCAATAGTTCCATCACCATCCTCAACGCCACCTTCGCCTACAACCAGGCTGACGAGGGAGGCGGCATTTGCAACGTCGGCTTTGGCGAGGCGTCCAGCGTCTCCATGCGCAACACGATTGTGGCGGACACCTTTTCCGGAGCGAGCGATTATTTTTCAACCAACGTGAGCGACGTCACCAACAACATGGATCTGGGCACTAACAATCTGATCCAAGTCAACAATGGTTTTCAGGGCGGCATCGTCTCCACGGCGGACCCTCGTCTGACTCCGCTCCAAGACAATGGCGGCCCCACGTGGACCCATGCCCTGCTGAACCAGAGTCCGGCCATTGATGCGGGCGACAACATCGGCGTGGCCGCCACCGACCAACGCGGCTACCCGCGCGTCGCGGACGGCGATGGCAATGGCTCGGCCATTGTCGATCTGGGCGCGGTCGAGGACGGCTTGGTTCGCCTGACCTCCGTCCCGCAGACTGTCCAGGAGATTGATCTCAACGGATTTGAGTTATCGTTAACAGGAGAGACGAATCGGAATTACGTCATCGAGTATTCCACGGACCTGTCCAACTGGAATCCTTTCAGCACAAATCTTGTGCCACCGCTCGGCACCGCCACCCTTTACGACACCAGCGCAAAGTATTCTCCACAGAATCGATCCTATCGCGCCTACGCCCTCCCGTAACACACGCCGGTGCGAATATTCATTGCCTGATGAATTTCCGGGATGGTCGGAGTTCGGTGAATAATTCACGAATATCGGCGTCTGATTCAGTGAAAATAAGATGACCAAAATCCCCGAATTCGGGGATTCAAACAATTTAAGTTTCTGGGATGATCGCCTCGTGATTGACCCAATTTTTGACTTGTCTCAAGCGTGCGTTAGGAAATCAAGTCTCGTCATGGCGACCTACACGATCTACTCATGAAACGACGCAGCTTTATCAAGGCTTCCCTGGCCGCAAGCGCAACGGTGACCGTCCCTGGCTTTGTGGGCCAGCTATCCGCTCAGGTCCTGGCGGCGGACACGTTGGCTTTCCGCAACTTTCAAGCGCGCGACGGTTTTCTGGTTTCGCCTCGCAAAAACGCCGGCGGTGCTTACCATGCTGTAATTCGGGCACGCCGCGATCACCAATGCCAAGTAATGAATCACTGGCCGGGCAGGCCAGTCGTCGTCCACGAGGTTCAAGGAGCCAAGCCGGTGGCATTGCAATTGGACAAGAGCAACGGCGAGTGCCTGGCGTTTGCCGCGCGGATTGGGCATACGTACGGCATCAAACAAACCGGTCTCTAACCACACGACCTCACCGCCAACAAATTATTGACTGCCGGACTCATGAAACCTGGAATCCTTTCTCTATCTCTTCTTCTGCTTTTGCCCATGCTTTTGTCCGCGCGAGAGGACAATTTCGCGCAGGCCAACGACGTGACTTGGAATTCTCTCGGCACCAATGAAAACAACTCCATGCCCATCGGCAACGGTGACATTGCACTCAATGTTTGGACTGAACAAACTGGCGACATTGTTCTCTTGCTGGCCAAGTCGGATGCCTGGAGTGAAAACGGACAATTGCTCAAACTCGGACGGGTGCGTGTCAAGCTGACGCCCAATCCGTTCGTATCCGCCGTTCCCAGGACGCAAACATTGCAACTCGAATCAGGCGATATTCAGCTTCAAAGCGGCAAGAACGCCGTGCGGATCTGGGCCGATGCCAATCGCCCGGTCGTTCATCTGGAGGTGCAAACTGCGCAGCCCGTTGCATTGGCGGCTACGTCCGAACTGTGGCGTGTCAAAAAGTATCACCTCAACCAAAAGGCGGTTTCGCAGGACGGCTTCTTTGAATTCGGCAACGATCCGGACGGCCTCACGTTTGATCCCGACACGGTATTGCCTGCGCAGAAGAATCGGATCTCGTGGTGCCACTTCAATTCCCGCAGCATTTACCCGCTGGTTTTTGAAAAAGAGCATTTGGAATCGCTCCTGCCAAAGTATCCGGATCCGATCCTGCACCGCTGCTTTGGCGTGACCATGGCAGGCGAAGGTCTGACGAATGCCGATAACCAGACTCTTAAATCAACCGGCGCGGCGCGGTCGTGCCGCCTCGACCTCTACGCGCTGACACGCCAAGCCGATACGCCGGAAGCGTGGCAGGCTGACTTGAGTCGCGAAATTGATTCCATCAGTGCTGTCAAACTTAAGACGGCCTGGGCCGCCCATCAGCGGTGGTGGACGGATTTTTGGAACCGCAGTTGGATTCATATCACCGGCACGCCGCAGGCTGAAAGAGTCTCGCAAGGTTATATCATGCAGCGCTACATGACCGCTTGCGCCGGACGCGGCGCCCAACCAGTCAAGTTCAATGGCTCCCTCTTCACCGTCGGGCACGACTTGCCGGAAGGCGTCAGTGCCAGCGAAAGAAATTGGGATCCCGATTACCGGACGTGGGGTGCTTGTTTCTGGAACCAGAACACCCGGTTGATTTATTGGCCGTTGCTGGCCACCGGCGACAATGACTTGCTGGCGCCATGGTTCAACATGTACGTGCAGGCGCTTCCTCTTCTGAAAGACCGGACCCGCCAATACTTTCATCACGACGGCGCCGCCTGTCTCGAAACGATGTACTTTTGGGGGCTGCCTAACATCAATGACTTCGGCTGGAACAACCCGGGCGTTGATTTGCAGAGCGAGTGGATGCGCTATCACGTACAGGGTGGACTGGAAGTCGTGGCGCAAATGTCGGATTATTTTGACTACACACAGGATGCTACCTTCGCTCGCGACTCCCTCGTTCCATTGGCCGATGCCGTCCTCACCTTCTACGATCAGCATTGGAGTCGCGGCTCGGACGGCAAGATTTTGTTTTCGCCGTCTCAATCCATCGAGACCTACCAAAGAACTGCCGTCAACCCCACGCCCGATATCGCCGGCTTGTTGAGCATCTTGCCTCGCCTTCTCTCCCTGCCACCTGGGTTGATCAGCCAGGCGCAACTTGAGGCATGGACAAAGGAATTAAAGGATCTTCCACCCATTCCAATGGGCACCACTGCCAAAGGCAAACTGCCGCCGAAAGGCCAGGGCGATTCCGATGGCACCCCTACAATTTTGCCAGCTCAAAAATATGATGGGACCAAAAACGCCGAGAATCCCGAACTTTACACCGTCTTCCCTTATAGTCTCTTCGGCGTGGGCAAACCAAACTTGGACCTGGCCCGGAATACGTTCCGGGCGCGCCTTTTCCGCATGTCACACTGTTGGGGCCAGGATGGGTTTGAAGCCGCCATGCTTGGTCTGACGGACGAGGCGAAGAGAGTTGTCAACGATGAGTTGACCTTTTACGGCACTCAACAGTTCCGGTGGTTCTGGAGAAAAAGCGATTGGACACCCGACATGGATGACGGTGGCGCAGGCATGATAACCCTTCAACTCATGCTCATGCAGTGTGACAACAAGCGCATCCAACTTCTGCCCGCCTGGCCTCAAGATTGGACGGCGGATTTCAAACTGCACGCACCTTTTCAAACCACGGTTGAAGGCCACGTGGAACATGGCAAAGTCACGAAACTGAAAGTTACTCCTTCTGTTCGAGGTAAAGACGTTATTGTATTGGAGCCGTCAACCTGATCAACTGAACGCCTCGTGGATAATCTGCAATCCCCTTAATCGGGGATTACTGACGCACTTTAGTTCAGTTAGCATCGTTAGCACTATGCGAAATAATCCCGCTTTAATGCGGCCAAGATCAGGGATTCGGGCGCAGTGGCCCAGCGGGCCCATGTTGCTCTTGATTTTCCTTATTACGTCTATTCTAGGTTCACTTGCGGCGGAAACGCACGAAGTGCCCGTTGAACCAGAGCTTGGTCCTTATACCGGCCCGACACGCTCGGATATTGATGCCACGACGTTGGACGGCAAAGTACTTTGCGGCTATCAAGGTTGGTTCAATACGCCTTGCGATTCGGAACGCTTTGGTTTTGGCCACTGGGGCGAAGGATTGGAGAGCACCAACGGGAGGTTCACTGTTGATATGTGGCCGGACGAATCAGATTATGATACAGGCGACTTGTGCGATGTTCCCGGTCTCAAGATGCCCGATGGGTCGCCCGCCCGGCTTTACAGCGCGTTTCGCAAAGGCCCGGTCTTGCTGCATTGCAAATGGATGCGGCAATACGGGATCGATGGCGTATTTGTCAGCCGCTTCATTGGCGAAGCGAGAGATCCCGACCGCTTTCGTCATATCAACACCGTGTTGGCCAATGTCCGCGAGGGATGCCACCGCGAGGGGCGAGTCTGGGCGATGATGCTGGACCTCACAATGGGTCGCGACGCCACGACTGCGCAGGTCATGAACGACTGGAAGTTTTTGTGCGACAAATTCAAGGTGCGCGAAGACTCGCGCTACCTCCATCAGCAGGGAAAGCCTGTCGTGCTCTTGTGGGGGTTGGGATTCAAGGATCGCCCGTGGTCACCACAACAGGGCGAAGACTTGATTCGGTTTTTCAAACATGACCCTCAATACGGCGGAGTCTATCTCATTGGAGGAATCGATCCGGGTTGGCGAACACTCCATGGCGGCTCCAAAACCAATTCCGCCTGGGCCGGGGTTTATCGGATGTTTGACTCGATTAGCCCGTGGGACGCAGGAAGGTATAGAGACAATGCCGGCATGGACCGCGTGCGTGCCGCTTCTTGGGAAGGGGATTTGGCCGAACTAAAGGGGTTGGGCATGGGCTACATGCCGACCGCATTCCCCGGGTTCTCATGGGATAATCTGCGTCAAAAACCGCCGGGAACGACCACCATTCCGCGCGTCAAAGGGGAATTTTATTGGCGGCAATTTGCCATTTTCAGGGCCCTGGATGTTCGCACCGTCTTTGTTGGCATGTTCGACGAAGTCAACGAAGGAACGGCGATCTACAAAGTGGCCAACCAAACTCCGGTGGGAAAAAACTTCGTGACCTACGAAGGTCTGCCCACGGATTATTATTTGCGTTTGACAGGAGCGGCGACCCGCATGATCCGCCACGAAGACGCTCTCTCGGAGACAATTCCAGAGCAACTGCCCATGCCGCGGAATTGACGGCGTAGCGGAGTTCGCCTCAGCTCACAGGCAGGCGCTTGCTACTTGTAATAGGTGCTTGCGGATTGGAGCCAGTGGAGGTCGGAGGGTATGACCGGGGCCGGATCCTGGCCACCCGCGGCATCGGCCAGACTATAGTTGTATACCGCAGGATCCATCCACTTGTGAATTTCAGCATGCCCGTCGCAAAAGGAGATGCCGTTGGCGTGGTTGTGATAAGAAGCAGGGTGATCAACCCAAGTAGTGTCTTGCGGGTTACACACCATAAAGGCGTCGTTAATGCTCCAGGG
>DASYNM010000428.1:0-10457 GCA_036008545.1 Verrucomicrobiia bacterium | reverse complement strand
AAGGTCTTCCTGCCAGAACCGGCGAAGAAATAACTTTAACAATCCACCACCATATATCTATGGCACTACAAGCACTCGGCATGATTGAAACAAAAGGCCTCTGCGCGCTGCTCGAAGCGACCGACGCCGCGCTCAAAGCCGCCAACGTCCAATTTGTCGGCTGGGAAAAAATTGGCAGCGGTTATGTCACGTCCTTTTTCCGTGGCGATGTCGCGGCGGTCAAGGCCGCCACGGACGCCGGCGCAGCCGCTGCGGCGCAAGTCGGCAGCGTGGTCAGCGTGCAAGTCATTCCGCGCCCGCACGATGGGCTCTCCGTCCTGAACAAGCTGCTGCAATAATTCGGCGGATGAAAACCGAGCGAATCTCAGCTATTAAGTTTCCTGGTAGGGACGCCGCGCTGCGGCGTCCAGGTCGGCGCAGCAGCCCGCAAAGCGGGCCGCTCTTATCAAGTTCCGTCTCGCCGACCCTACCAAAACATGAGTCGCGTCCGTGAAAATCCTCGTCGCCAATCTGGGATCGACCTCCCTGAAATATCGGTTATTCGATTTTTCCGGCGGCCAGGAGCGTTTGTTGACACGCGGCGGCATGGAACGCCTGACGGATCACGCGCCCGCCATCGAAGCCTGCCTCGGCGAACTTCGCCAGGGCGGTTGGATCAAAAACGAAAGCGATTTGGCGGCGGTTGGGTTCAAGACCATCATGGCGCGCGGCGTCAATGGCTGTGTGCGCCTGGATGAATCGGTCGTGCGCGCGATGGAAGAATTCAACGAGGTCGCGCCCGCGCACAATCCGCCCTACATCGCGGGCATTCGCCTCTTCGCCAAGCGTGTGCCTGGTGTGCCTTTGGTGGCGTTGTTCGAGACGGCTTTTTATCAATGGGCGCCGGAAGCGGCCATGCGCTATGCCGTTCCCGAAGATTGGTGCCAGGCGGGGGTCCGGCGCTGGGGCTTTCACGGGGCCAGCCATAAATTTATTGCAGAACGCTCCGCCGAATTGCTCTGCCGCCCGGACGTGGCCCATCGCGCCCGCCAACTCTATGTCGATGGCGGCAAGAGTCCCGTTGAGCGGCCTGACTTGCGCGTTGTCTCGTGTCATTTGGGCGGCAGTTCGTCGGTCGCCGGGATTCTCAACGGCGTGGCCATTGGCAACAGCATGGGCCTCAGCCCGCAATCCGGTTTGCCGCAAAACAATCGCGTGGGCGACCTTGACGCCTACGCACTGCCCTTCATGATGCGCCTGAAGGGACTGACTTTTGAAGAGGCGGAGCGCGTGCTGTGCAAAGATTCCGGCCTCAAGGCGTTGTCCGGGGGCTACAACGATATTCGCGACATCGCAGCGCAGGCGGAGCAGGGCAACGCCCCTGCGAAGTTGGCGCTGGAAGTCTATGCGCATCAAGTCCGCCACTGGATCGGCTCCTATTTTCTGCAACTCAACGGCCTGGACGCCCTCGTTTTTACCGCCGGCATCGGCGAAAATCGCGCGGAAATGCGCGAGGCGATTTGCCGCAATCTCGATCAACTAGGCATCGTGCTCGCTCCCAAACTCAACGCCGAAACGCAAGCGCGCGAAGCCGTCATCAGCGCGGCGGAATCGACTGTCAAAATCATTGTTATTCCAACGAACGAAGAACTGGTCGTCGCACGCGAGGTGCGCCGCTTTTTGCAAAATCAATCCACTCCATCATTGAAACAATAACGAAAGACAAACTATGCCACATCAAGCCATCGGACTTCTGGAAACGCGCGGGATGATCGCCCTGGTCGAGGGAACCGACGCCATGCTCAAGGCCGCCAATGTCGAATTGGCCGGCCCCATGCAGCAAGTCGGCAACGCCCTCGTCACGGCGGTCGTGGTCGGCGACGTCGCGGCGGTCAAGGCTGCGACTGACGCCGGCGCGCAAGCCATCAAGGCTAACAAGGGCGAGCTGGTCAGCGTGCATGTCATCGCCCGGCCGCACGCCGAGGTTGAAACCATCCTGCCGCGCAGACAGGGCAAATAATTATGTTCCTGGCGCGAGTCGAAGGGGCCGTGGTGGCGACGAAGAAGGACCCGTCCATGAACGGGCGCAAGCTGCTTTTGCTGCGCCCGCAACTGGTCGATGAAAAGGACCCGACCCGCTTCCGTCCTGGCGTCAACACGATTATTGCCGTGGACAGTGTCGGCGCGGGCGTCGGCGAGATGGTGCTGTTCTGTCAGGGCAGTTCCGCGCGGCTGGCCCCGAACCTCAAGGACGCGCCCGTCGATGCGGTCATAATCGGCATCGTCGATTCGGTGGATGTGTTGGGGAAAGAAATCTTCAACGCCAAGACGTAAATAGCTTATGTCAACCGCACTTAACGAGCAGCTTATCCGCGACGTGGTCGAAGAAGTTCTTGGCCGACTCGGCCCGGTCACAGCCAGTGCCGCGCCGCCAGCAGCGAAGGCAGAATGCAATTGTACCAAACCCGCCACATTCGCTGGCAGCGGACAATTCGGCGTTTTTCAGGAGGCCGGCCCGGCCTGCGATGCGGCGGCGGCGGCTTTCGTCAAGTTGCAAGAGGGCGGCATGGCGGCGCGGCGCAAGGTCGTCCACATAATCAAGACGTTGGCCGAATCCAATGCCGCCGAGTGGGGCCGCATTGAATTGGAAGAAACGAAAATCGGGCGGCTCGATCATAAGATCGCGAAGTTGCAAATCATCAAGGACGTTCCCGGCGTCGAGTGGCTGCGGCCGGACGGGCGCAGCGGCGATCACGGCATCACGCTCGAAGAATACACGCCCTTTGGCGTCATCGGCGCGATCACGCCTTCGACCCATTCCATTCCCACGCTCAGCGGCAACATTGTCAACATGGTGGCAGCCGGCAACGCAGTGGTTTTCAATGCGCACCCGGCGGCCGCGCGCTGCGCCGCCATCGCCATTCGCGCCTACAACCAGGCCATCGCGCGCGAAACCGGCATCGAGAACCTTTGTTGCATCATCGAGCAGCCGACGCTGGAATCGTTCAAGGCCTTGTGCGCCAACGAGCAGATTCGCCTGCTCTGCGTCACTGGCGGCCCCGGCGTGGTTAAAGCCGCCATGCAAGCGGGCAAACGCGCCATCTGCGCCGGGCCTGGCAATCCGCCCGTGCTGGTCGATGAGACCGCCTGCCTCAAACGCGCTGCCCGCGCCATCATCGAGGGCGCTGCTTTCGATAACAATTTGCTCTGCATCGGCGAAAAAGAAGTGTTCGCACTCGACCGCATCGCCGACAAGCTCATGACGGAGATGGAAAGTAACGGCGCGGTGCGGCTCAATGGCGCACAGTTGGAACGCCTGACCAAAGCGGCCTTCGTCTTCAAGGAAGGCCACGGCGGCGGCTGCCCGGAACCTGTTGTCAACAAGGATTTCATCGGCAAAGACCCGTTCGTGCTGGCCCAGGCTGCGGGCGTCAAGGTGGCGGACAAAACGCAATTATTGTTCGCGGAAACCCAGGCGGACCATCCGTTCGTAGTCGAAGAACAAATGATGCCGTTCCTGCCGATCGTCCGCGTCAAGAGCGTGGAAGAGGGCATCGCGGCGGCGCTGAAGGCGGAACACAATTACAAACACACGTCGATCATTCACTCGCACGATGTCGAAAACATGACGGCCATGGGGCGCGCGCTCGACACCACGCTGTTCATCAAGAACGGCCCGTGCATGGCCGGCCTGGGCTTGGGCGGCGAAGGTTACCTCAGCTATTCCATCGCCACGCCGACCGGCGAAGGAGTGACCAACCCGCGCACGTTCACGCGCGTCCGCCGTTGCGTGATGGTCGATAACCTCCGCATCTACTGATTATGGTTCTCGCGCGCATCGAAGGCAACGTGGTGGCCACTCGGAAGCATCCGAGTTTCGAGTCGTGGCGGTTGCTGATCTGCCAGCCGATTAGCCTTGCGGGCGATCCGGAAGGAACGCCGCAGGTAGCCATCGACGCCCAAGGCGCCGGCCTGCATGAGCGCGTCATCATTTCTTCCGATGGTTCTGCGGCCCGGGCCGCCGTCGGCGACCCAAAAAGTCCGGCGCGTTGGATGGTCATCGGCATCGTGGACGAACCGGCCACAGGAGCGCACGCATGAGACTTGGCACCGTCATTGGCAGAGTCACCCTGAGCAAAACCGTGGAGGAATTGCGCGGCGCGCGCTGGTTGGTGGTCAGCCCGTTCACGAGCGAACATTATAAGCGCGGCTCCAATGCTCCAGTCGTGAGCAAGGAACCGAGCCTGGTCGTGTACGACGATCTCGGCGGCGGCGTTGGCCAAACCATCGGATTCATCGAAGGCCGTGAAGCCGCCATGCCCTTCGATAAACCTACACCCATCGACGCTATCGACGCCGTTCTGGTGGACAAGATTTTTTACTCTCCAATGCCATGAAAACAATCATCAGCGCCAAGGAAGTGGAGGAGTTGCTGCGGAACGGCGGCGGCATCAGTGCGCTTCCCGCCGACGCCATTTTGACTCCTTCAGCGCGCGACCTGCTACGTGAATTTGAGAACAACGGTGCGCGACCTGAGTCAAGCAAATCCGCCAGCGCGCCAAACCCATCAGCCGCCTCATCCAAAATCGAGGCTTTTTTCAACTCGCCTGAAGTCCACGCGTTCAAGCTGCAAATTTGCGACATCGGCCGCCGCCTCTGGGGCCGCGCTTATGTCGATGGCAACGGCGGCAACATCGCCATCCGCGTCGCGGAAGGCATGGCGCTCTGCACGCCGACGCTGGTGTCCAAGGGCTTCATGAAACCGGAGGACATGTGCCTGGTGGACTTGGACGGGAACCAATTGGCCGGCCAGAAAAAGCGCACGAGCGAAATTCTGATGCACTTGCAAATCATGAAACGCCAGGCGCGCGCAGTGGCCACTGTCCATTGCCATCCGCCTCATGCCACGGCCTTCGCCGTTGCGGGCGTGGAGCCGCCGACGTGCATGATTCCTGAGATCGAGGTCTTCATCGGCAAAGTCCCCATCGCGCCTTATCGCACGCCCGGCACGCCCGAGATGGGCAAGCTGGTGGCCGACTTGAGCGACCAGCACAACACGATCCTCATGGCCAACCACGGCGTGGTGTCGTGGAGTCATGTCAGCGTCGAGGACGCCTATTTCAAAATGGAAATCATCGAGGCCTATTGCCGCACAGTCGTGGTGGCCGCGCAATTGGGCACGCCGTTGAAGACGTTTTCCCAAACGCACTTGCAAGATTTGCTTAAGATCAAGCAGACGCTGGGCATTCCCGATCCCAGAATCGGCCTCAAAGAATGCGAGTTGTGCAATAACGACGAGTGGCGTCCCGGCGTCGCGTGCGCCGTGCCGCCAAAGACCGTGGGGGACATCGGACCGGACCAGCAGGCCGAGGCTTTGATCCAGGCCATCACGGATCAAATCATGTCAAAACTACAAACCGGAAAGGGTTCATGAAAGTCACGATCATTGGCGGCGGCGGCCGGGTCGGCTCCTGTGCCGCGTATGCCTTGCAATGCGGCGGGTTGGTTTCGGAAATGCAGATCCTCGACGCCAATCGAGATCTGGCCGAGGGCGAGGCGCTCGATCTCCTGCACGGCAGCGCGCTGGCAGGTGATCAGCGCATCTACGCCGGCGATTATGCCCGCGCGAAGGACAGCGACATTTTCCTCATCACCGCCGGTCTCCGACGCAATCCGGACGAATCACGTCTAGACCTAATCAATCGCAACGTGGAGTTGTTTTTGTCGATTATCGACTCGATGCAATCCGCCGGTCTGCGCAAGGAAGCGCACATTTTTGTTGTCTCCAATCCCGTCGATATCCTCACGCAACTGGCCTTGCGGCGCACCGGTTTGCCCTGGCAGCAGGTTTATGGCCTGGGCACGATGCTTGACACTTCGCGCTTCAGCTCGCTTATCGCGCAGGAACTCAAGCAGGCTCCGTCGCAGGTCAAAGCGCTCATTTTGGGCGAGCACGGCGATTCGATGGTTCCGATCTGGTCCAGCGCCGCCGTCAACGGGCTTCCGCTGGCGGGTTGGCACGACTGCACGCCCGCGTTCCAAAACACGCTTTTCGAACGCACCAAAGGCAGCGGCGCCGAAGTCATCAAGCGCAAAGGCGGCGCGGGTTGGGCCGTGGGCATCGCCATCCGCGACGTCGTACACGCCGTATTGCTTGACAAGAAAGCGTTGCTGCCGGTATCCTCGCTCGTGCAGGGCGCGTACGACGTCCGCGATGTTTGCTTCAGCGTGCCGTCGGTTGTTGGGCGCGACGGTGTCGAATCCCATGTCCAAATCAAGCTATGGCCGAAGGAACTGGCGGGCTTGCAAGCCTCGGCCAAAGCGTTGAAGGAAACCCTGGCCAAAGTCGGCGGCAAATCCGCATGATGAAATCGCTCGACACGAAACTGGCCGCCATCAAGGCCAATCGAGGCACGCGCGATTTCATCATCGCCGACGCCAAGGACGCGGACATGGCTTTTGGCGTGCGCGCGCCGGGGCCGCGCCGTTATCTGGCGGCGCGCGGCGAGCATCCGGCCCGTTTCTCGCCCGAAGTCTGGAGCCGCGAGGAATACGGCTACCGCAATCTGCCGGAGTATTTGGATATTATTCGCGAAGTCGTGCGGCAAGGTATAGTCGATATCATGCTCATGTCGGCCTACGTGAGCGAGCAACTGACAATCAAGGAAGGCTTGTTCCGCGATTCGCATGTCACGCCCGCCGCGCGCGCCAACGACGCCTCCGACGTCTGGGTCGTGCGACATGGTTGCTATACCGTCGAACCCGCCCAGCCTTTTCGTTCCGCCAGCATCGACCATATCCAATGCGGGAAAATCGAATGCGAACGTGACGGGGAAATTCCCGGCGCGAACCTGGGCCTCTACTCCGTCACCTTTGTCAATAATCTCGATCAGGACCGCGAGACGCTGCAGGCGTTCAAGGAATTTCGCGAAGAAGCCGAGCGCAAAAAGTTTCGCTATTTCCTGGAAGTCTTCGATCCCAACACCGCCAGCGGAATCGCGCCGGCCAAGATGGGCGAGTTTATCAATGACCAAATCCTGCGCAGCCTGGCCGGCGTGACGGAGGCCGGACGCCCGGTCTTCCTGAAAATCGTCTATCACGGCCCGCGCGCGATGGAGGAACTGGCGCAGTACGATCCAAACATTGTGGTCGGCGTTCTCGGCGGGAGCGCGGGCACCACTTACGATGCCTTCAGGCTGATTCACGCCGCGCAAAAACACGGCGCGCGCGTGGCGCTTTACGGACGCAAGATCAACCACGCCGAACACCCCTTGGCCTTTATCGAAATGCTGCGTCTGATCACCGACGGCCGGATTTCGCCCGAGGAAGCCGTGCGCGCCTATCACGGCGTTTTGCAGGGGAAAAACATCCAGCCCAGATTGCCGCTGGAAAAGGACCTCGAATTGACCGACCTCTCCATGAGTTACGACGGAAGCGCCGGCGCTCGCGCCATCGTGTCAATTAGAAACAATCCACAGGCTGTGCCCACGGCGTCCGCCGCGTCGCTCACCCGAAGCAGCGTCCCCGACTTTGAACGTATGACCAAGGAACAACGGCGCGCCTATGACAAGGATCGTTTGACGCGCAAATTCGGCTGACCCCGCTCCTCACTTCGGTGGCCGGCCATAGACTTCGATCTCCGTGTATTCGTTCATTCGGCTGACCGTGCTGCCGTCGGAATAAACACGCACGTAGCGCGCCACAGTGCCCTTGCCCTCGACAAGTTTCCCCTCGTTCGATTCAAAGTATTCGCGATCCGTCCCGGCGCCCAGGTTGTCCAGGTTCTTGTGATCGTTGTTGAAAAGACTGCGGACATTTTGCGTGAACGCCGCATCATCGGCCACCTGCGCCACGACGCCATGATAGACCTTCGGTTCGTCAAAGCCATGCCAGATGATGATGGCATAGATCTCGGTGGGGCTGCCCAAATCGATTTGCACCCATTGTGGGCCTTTGTGCAACAGCGCCAAGCTCTCCTCGCCCGATTCCTTTTCGCCATCGGTGATCTTGGCCAGATCGCTCGCCAGTCGGTTGGTGTCACTGGAGGTGACGGTTTTGTGCAACGCCACATTGCTCACCCCAGGCGGCACCATCAGCGGCGGACGCGGCTTGCCGGTAGGTTTCTCCACGGTGGTGTCCAGCGGCGCATCCGAGGGAGTGCCGACGAAGGCCGGCGCGGGCAATTTAAGCACGAGCGGCACAAGGTCTTCGGCCTTGCCGCCGAATGCCAAAGCAAAACATGCCACCCCGACCGCAAGCCGAAGTTGGCAGCCCTGCGCACAATCGATTCTCTTTAATTTCATCCAGTCATCAATAATCCAGCCGACGCGCCGTGCCAAGAAAAACGCGCCCCGAGTTTACCAGGGGGCGCATCTCGCTTTCTGCAAATTCTTTTGAAATCGTCGGATTACGTCCCCTCGCCCCGCCCGGCGGGGAGAGGGATAGGGAGAGGGGCAACTCTACGGACGAACCTCCTCACCCCGGCCCTCTCCTCCACAAGTGTGTGGAGGAGAGGGAGATATACGAATTTGTCAAATAGCGGAATTCGCGCTTACCAAAGTCCAATCACCGTGTAGGCGAGCGAGTCGGCGACAGAGGTTAGGTCATGCACGTAAGCCGGCATGGCGGGGGCGGCCACAGCATCGGTCCAGGAGCGATATTCGAAGTTGAGAACAAGGTTGCCGCTGCCTCCGACGATGGCGGCGGTGCGATGAAAATAAAAGGCCGAACGATCCATGGTCACGTTCTCCGAGTCAGCGGGCAGCGAGGACGTCACGTTTACTTCCGCGTGGAAAATCTGGTGGATTGGATACGGCACTGCCAGCGGCTGGGTGCGAACTGCATCGGCTGGATTCACCAACGCGCTGTCCAGGTTCACGGCGTAAATGCGGAAATGAAAGTTCGACTCGTCCTGGAGCCGGTTCCACAGCTTTTCCAGGGCATAGTACTCCGTGACCTCGATGCGGTTTTGTTGCTCGTCGTCGGCATAGACCAACGGCGCGGTGCGGCGGATGAAAGGATATTCCTTGGCATAGGCGCTCAGATTCTCGCGCTCGACTTCCTCGCGCGGCGTGGTGGCCAGACGTTGGCGCAGGCGGTCGGCGTCAGGACCTTCCGCCACAGTCACTATTTTGGCCGTCGACTCGGCCTGGAGTCCGGCGACGTTGAGGTATTCCGACAGGGTGGTCAGTGGCTGCACGGGGCAAGGTGGAATGGGCGTTAATTCGCCGGCCACCGGGCCGAGTTTCAATCCCCAGGCATAGCTGGGCCAGTAACGCATTGTCAGTAGCCCTCGTTGGTAGGTCGCAGTCGGTTCCAGCCAGAAACTTTGGCCGGCCAAATTGACCTGGACGATGACATGATTGAACAAGATGGGCGATGGCAAAAACCCAGCCAATTCCTGTCGCAAGCGGTCGTTGACCAAAACGGGGAAGGCATCGATCTTGAGTGCGCGCAGCATTGCCACCAGCAGAAACGCCTTCTCCTTGCCGTCCCCGAATCGGCGCGCAAGAACGACCGAGGGCGGAGCCGCCTCGTAGCTGGCCGATTCTTCGTCCGGCGCTGGAGCGCGAATCTCCTCCTGCACGCAACGCAGGGCCGCCGTCACGCGGGCCGCTGGGTCCGGCAATTGCTGCCATTGGCTGATCTTCCGCGCCAACTCGGGCGACGGCGGATTGGTCGTCGCGAAAAAGCGCGACGCCCATCGGCTGACATCCGACCATTTTTGGAAATCGGTCAACTGCACCCACGCATACGGGTCGTATCCGGCCGGCGTCAGCGGTTGCAGGGGCAATCCCGGCACTTTGCGCGCGTCCCAGGTGAATTCGATGACGTTGGTCTTGCGCGAAACCGTCCGCTGGATGCTTGTCAAATGGTTGGTGATGTAGAGCGGCCGCCCGGCCGGCCACACCAGTCGCGTCACCGCCCGCTCCACCGGCTCCTTGAATTGGAGCTGCACCGCGTCGCAAAACTTGGCGCCCAGGGCCGGATTTCTTCCTTCGATGGTGTAAGCGTAATCGACGATGTCGCCCGCCCGCACGTCATCCAGCAGCAGGGTGGCCGTTATCCGGGAACCGAACAGCCATTCCTTGGCATCACGTTCAGGCTCATCGACGCGCAATGTGGAAGGGTCGAGGCGGTCCAGCTTGTTGGTGCCGCGCCAGAGTCTGGCCCAATGAAAAGTCAACGATTGGCAGGTCGGGTCGTAATTGATCAAGACATGCGAGGCGAATTGAACGCCGGCCAAAGTAAGCGGCTGCCGCACCTCATGCACGAACTCCTCGTCGTTCTGCGCGTTGATTTGCCGATCATAGAGAAGCCAGAGGTAATCCTGGGTCGGGTCCACAGGGTCACTGGGCGAAGGCCGGTCAAACTGCCGCGGCGCCACCCAGGCGGAAGGCGCTTGAACAGCCGGCAAGGCCTCGGTCGCCCGGCACACTGTTCCGGCCAGCACCACAACTACGATCAGAAAAGCGAAG
>DASYNM010000427.1:0-5373 GCA_036008545.1 Verrucomicrobiia bacterium | reverse complement strand
GGACCGCCTTGCAGGTATCCCGAAAAATCCCGAGTGCCAGGTTCTACATCTGTGGGGGAGGTCCCGAGGAAGGCCATTTGCGGAAACTGGCGTGTGAATTGGGGATTTCTGACAAGGTGCATTTTCTGGGATGGGTTCAGGATATGGCCCCTTATTATCGCGCATGGGACATCCTGTTGTTCAACACGGATTTCGACGCGTTTGGCTGCACGCCGCCGGAAGCGGCAAGTCATGGCTGCTTGTGCGTGGCGTCCTGCACTTATGGAGGACTGTCGGAATTCCTACAAGACGGAGAGACGGGATTTCTGCTTGACCAACATGATCCAGAGAAGCTGGCGGTTTTGATCACTCGACTTGCGCAAGATTCAGCCTTGGCCTTAAGAATTCGGCAGCAGGCCATTGAGATGCTTGATGAAAAATTCAATCACGAGACGGCGCTTAGGTTTTATGAGAATTACTTCACCTCTCATCTGGGGAGTTGATGAAAACGGAGCCAGGAACCCACCCTTGAAGACATGGCGCGGATTATCATAGTTTGGGGATTGTGGGGGCCATATCATTGCCCCCGGTTTGAGGCCTTTCGAGACCACGCCTCAGACCAGGGGCATCAAGTAACGGGAGTCTCACTTTTTTCTGGCAGCAGGGACTACCAATGGCGCCCCGGAAATTTGCCAGACGGGGTCGTTCATTTCGACTTAGGCAAAGACGACACGAAATTTCCGCTTGGCAAACTTGCAACCTTGTTTTCGATACCATGGAAACTGCGGCCTGACGTGGCCTTGTTGCCTTCTTATGATCACTGGCCGCTGGCCCTAAACGCTGCCATGCGCCTCACCAATACACGAGTAGTAATGATGAACGACACCCACGCCGGCACCGCTCGTGCTCGCGGGTTAAAGGCCGCCTTCAAGCGACGAGTGGTGGCCGGATTTCACGCCGGATTTGTGGCGGGCGCGCCGCAACGCCGCTACTTTGCCTCTCTTGGATTGCCTTCGGAAAGGATTTTCACCGGCTACGACGCCGTGGACAACGACTATTTCGCCTGCCGGGCCGAAGAAATCAGGGAGCGGAAGGAAGAAGTCAAATGTCAGTATGACCTGCCGGAGCGTTATTTTCTCAGCCTGGGCCGCTTTGTAGCCAAGAAAAACCTTTCCGCCTTGCTGCGAGCGTATCGAATGTTTCTGGATTCAAACGGCGCCGGCCCTGTTCACCTCGTAATGGTCGGCTCCGGCGAGGAGGAAGTCAAATTGCGTTGCCTCTGTCAAACACTCCGACTGCCGGTTTACGACAAAATCATGGCTGGGACCAATGACCGAAAAGCAAGGATGCGAGACATCCCGCCCGGCGTTCATTTTTATGGCTTCCGCCAAATCAAGGAGAATCCGGTCTTCTATGCGTTGGCGGAGGCGTTTGTTTTGCCCAGTATGTGGGAGGAGTGGGGGTTGGTGGTAAATGAAGCCATGGCTTCAGGATTGCCCGTCATCGTGAGTGAAACTGCCGGCTGCGCGGAAGATCTGTTGAAACCGCCCTTGCCCGCCACGCCTGCAACGCCACCCAAGGACAGCTTCGGTGGAAACACCCCGGCCGGTGTTGACGTGCGGCAAAATGGGATTGTATTTAATCCCAACTCGGATGCAGCCCTCGCTCAAGCTCTCCTTACCTTGACGGCTGCCCCGGCGCTCCGCGAGGCGATGGGCAAGTCCAGCCGTATCATAGTGGAAAGTTTTTCCTGCGCAGCTTTTGCCAGGAGCGCCTTGCTCGCCGCCCGCGCCGCGACCGGCGAAAACGTTTTGGCTCCGCACGATGCTTCGGCCGCAGAGGCGCCATTGGAAGTAACTCGAGGATTGGCTTCGTGAAACATCTGCACTTTGCGCAATCTCTCGAACCGCTGCGTGGCGGCGGCTTGGGCTCCAGTGCGGTGGCTTTGCATCGGCACATGTTGGAGCGGGGTGTGGATTCGGCCCTGTGCTCGACCTACGCCGGCACGCCCGTCAAACCGGCAGAGGCGACGTTCGAATTCCGGCGTCTGAAGCCTGATTTCCTTTACTATTCGCCGAAGATGCACCGGCAGGCGGTTCATCTGGTGGAGGAAAGCAATGTTGTTCACGGTCACGGACTGTATGTAGGGACTAATTACGTTTTCGGACGTCAGGCGCGGCGTCAGGGCAAATCGCTGGTTTATCACGCTCATGGAATGTTCGAGCCCTACATCCTGCGGCGTTCGAGGTGGAAAAAACGGCTGGTGCATCAATTATTTGAGGATGCCAATATCAACCACGTCTGTCTGTGGCGGGCGTTGACGGCGGCGGAAGCCGATCAAATTCGTGCTCTTGGCCACAAAGCCGCCATCGTGGTTGCGCCCAATGGGCTGAACCTTGCTGAATATCCGAGGCCGGCGGATGGCCTAAAATCCATCGCGACGCCTCTCATTCCGAATCTTGTCAAGACCAAGAAACGGCTTTTGTTCCTTGGGCGACTGCACCCGAAAAAGGGATTGGACTTGCTGGTGCCGGTCTGGTCCCGATTGGAAGCGCAGCGAAAGGATTGGGAACTCGTGGTCGCCGGCCCGGATGAACTAAACCACCGCACTCAGATCCAGGAGCTGGCCGCTTCGCTCGGCATGGAACGGGAGATTTTATTCACCGGCGCCGTCACGGGAAGCGCTAAAATTGCCCTGCTTTATTCAGCGGATATTTTCGTGCTGCCTTCGTACTCGGAAGGATTGCCCATGAGTTTGTTGGAAGCGATGGCTTGTGAAGTGCCGGTGGTGGCGACCTATGCCTGCAATTGTCCCGATGTTTATGCAGCGGGGGCAGGTTGGGGGTGTGAGCCAACGGCGGACTCAGTCGCAGAAGCTCTGAAAGCGGCGATGCAGGCCTCGGAAAGCGAACGCCGGCAACGCGGATGCCTGGGACGTCAACTTGTGCAACGCAGTTATGAATGGGATCAAATCACCAGAACGATTTTGCAGGCCTGCGCCGAACATTGCTGAAGGCGTGACGCGCGTTCGGCTTGATTTGTTCAATCCCGCGCAGGGGTTGGACCGCGGCCGTTCCAGAATCGTCGAGGTGATTTGGTATGGGATCAAGTGTGCGTTTTTTCTGACGCCATTGCCATTTCCATCCGCCTTCAAAGGATTCGTGCTGCGTTGCTTTGGCGCGCGCATCGGTCGAGGCGTGGTCATCAAGCCCCGCGTGAATATTCATTTGCCGTGGAAGCTCTCGGTTGGAGACTACGCCTGGATTGGCGAAGAGGTGTTCATTCTCAATTTTGAGCCGGTGAGCATCGGCGCTCATTGTTGCGTATCGCAGCGCGCCTTTCTCTGCACCGGCAATCACGATTATCGTCAAGCCAATTTCGCCTATCGGAACCAGCCGATCACGGTCGAGGCTGGCGCCTGGATCGGAGCGCAAGCTTTCGTGGCCGCTGGAGTCACGATCGGTAGTGAAGCGGTCATTGCGGCAGGAAGTGTTGTGACACAGGATCAGCCCGCTTACATGGTCTGCGCAGGCAATCCAAGCATACCTGTTAGGAAGCGTTGGCGATAAGCTCAAATCAAGGCGCGAACGAGGATGGCCCGCACTGCTTCCGATCCGCGCGCCGGCGACTCGGACAAACAAATACCACCTATGCGACTCAAACCAGCATCGCGAACTGAACTTCCTGTTGCACTGGAAAATGACTATCGCCGCATACTCGGAGTTCGATTCTTCGTCGGCGACGCCGTGGAAGCCGTTCAGATCGGCGCGCGCGGCGGCTTGGTGGTAGTGCCAGCGGCGCCGGCATTGCTTGAATTGCGGCACGACCACGCTTATCGTCAAGCGCTGTTGGAAGCCGACCTGGCCATCACCGACAGCGGCTTCCTTGTTGTGCTTTGGAACATGATGATGTGGGATCGAATTCAGCGGGTTTCGGGCTTGGAGTATCTCAAGCTACTCCTGAAACGACCGGAGTTTGGGGAACGGGGCGCGGCGTTCCTGGTCATGCCTTCGCAAGATTCCTTGGAACGCAATCTGCGCTGGCTCACGGCCCAAGGTCATGCCATCCGCCGGGAAGACTGTTACGTGGCTCCGCAATACGGCAGAGGCGCCGTCGCTGATGATGCGCTGGTAAAAATTGTCAACGAGCGCCAACCCCGTCACGTGATCATCGGCCTGGGGGGAGGCGTGCAAGAAATACTTGGCCATGACCTGAAAAATCGCTCCACACATCGGCCTGCCATTCACTGCATCGGAGCCGCCATTGGTTTCTTGAGCGGAGATCAGGTTCGAATTCCAGATTGGGCGGACCGATGGATTCTTGGCTGGCTTTTTCGTTGTGCGACGAATCCCGGACGATTTGTGCCGCGTTACGCACAGGCATTGCAATTGCCGATGCTCCTGTGGCGGCATCGTAGTCAGATGCCCGATATGCGCGTCGAATCCTGAATCAAATTCAACCCCATCCATCTATTGGTATGACTGGCCATCCCCCAGGCATTTCATCATCTCATCCTGTCTTGCCGACGCGTTCGGACGCCCGAACCGCCTTGTTTTCATGGAAATCGATTTGGACCGGCCAGACGCTGGTCCTGATTGGGCTTGGTGCATGCTGGCTCTTGTTTTTCGAGGAACTGGCTGGTGAGTGGCAGATCAATGCGCAATACAATTATGGCTACGTCGTGCCCTTGCTCACCGCCATCCTGGTGTGGCGTCGCTGGCCGGAGCGCCCTTCTGCCTCGCCTGTCGGGTGCGCGGGGCTGGTTTGCCTCGTCAGTGCCGGACTACTCCTGCTCCAGTTGCCGTTTCGATTGGTCATTGAGGCCAATCCGGAATGGCGGTTGATTTATTGGCTCCAAGGCTTTCAGGCCCTTGGATTGAACTTTTGCCTTCTCTATTGGTTGGGTGGCTGGCGCTGGGTTCGATATTTTGCCCCACCCATGGCCTTCGTGCTTATCGCGATACCCTGGCCGATGGAGTTGGAGCAAAGGGTTATTCAAGGCCTAATGCAGTTTGTGGCCGGCTTGACGGTGGACGTCGCCGATTGGCTTAGCATTCCGGCGATCCAAGTTGGAAATCTGGTCAAGATCGGTGTAGGCGTAGTGGGCATCGACGAAGCCTGTAGTGGCGTCCGCTCGCTCCAAGCTGCCCTCATGCTCTCCCTGTTCTTAGGGGAGATGAACCGATTATCAGTTTTGAGGCGGATTAGCCTGCTGGCAGGATCCTTGGTCTTCGTGCTGATCGCGAATCTCACGAGGACAACCTTTTTGGTGTGGGCCGCCGCCCATCGCGGCCTTCACCAGATGGAAGCGTGGCACGATACCGCTGGCGTCCTGGTCATGCTCATCGTTCTGCCGGGCCTCATGTTGCTGGCTCAATTGCTCAGACCCAAAGA
>DASYNM010000426.1:0-1783 GCA_036008545.1 Verrucomicrobiia bacterium | reverse complement strand
CCGGCCTCCGTGGTTGCGTCTCCGATCACCTACCGGCAGCGCTGATGCCATCGGTTGGCAAAATTCTAATCTAAAAGTTGATCTTGGCTTGCATTGCGGATGCCGTCGGCATCCGCAGATTGGCCGGCCACGCGCGCGACTCTGGTTGTGTGCGTGCCAAAAAAGATTTTCACAAAGGAGAGTAAGATGAATAACGAAAACCTGACTATTCACTTCAAGGTCAGGGACTTCAACGCATGGCAGACGAGCTACAATGGGAACGAGAAGAACCGCATATCTGCCGGCATCACGAAAAGCAAAGTATTTCGCAGCAGCGACGACCCCAATGATGTGCTGCTCCTCCAGGATGTGGCCGATGTATCGAAGGCCCGCACCTGGTACGGCTCAAGTGAAATGAAGTCGCTGATGGAAAAGAGCGGCGTAGTGGGCTTGCCCAGCATCCGCTCCGCAGCGTAACTCGTAGCTGAAACAGATATTCGGGATGGCGCGTAGCCTGAGTGCTTTGTTGCGCGCCTCCCGAAGACGGAAGCCCCACCCCCCTGCCCACTGGACGGGCTGGGGCAACCAATCCCAATTCAGCGCTCAACCCAGCCCCGCCATATGGCCAAACCCTCCAAAATCAGTGACGTGTCTCTCCCGCAGGGCCAGTCAATCTTGAACAAGGTAATAAGTGGTTATGAGCGCCGTAACCTCGCTGGAAAGATCAGCAAAAATCGCCATTTCTGCTTGGCGGAAGGGAGAGCCAAACGGGAGGGCAACGGCCCTGGGGAGCCGACCGGCCGAAATTCGCAAATCGTCCGCCATCATTTCCGCCCGGCGCGCCACGCGATTTGAATCACCCATCGGAAAATAAGTTGCCCGTTTTCGGCAATTCCTTTCCATCCTCGTATCACGGAACGTTCCTTGGCACCGGTTGGTACTGGCCTGTTTCCAAGCTAAATGGCGTTTTGAAATGCGAAGTGGCCGGAATTTGACTTTGTTAATTGTCGACCTTGCTAAAATTTCGGCCGTTACCCATATGATCTCGAGTGGTGGATACTACTGGCCCGACCAATCCTCACACCCACCTGCGTCTCCAGAGGACTCATGTGTCAGCGCCAGGTGATTCAGCACTAATGGAGAGGCCCCGGTTTCGGTCGGGGTCTCTTTTTGTTTAGGCCGCCTGGTGCTGGCTGGTTTTGATCCCTTTAACCATTCTTTTCGCGAGGATTTGGCGTTGAATCATTGGCGCCAAAAAGCGCCGCGCTCGGAACCGGCGAATGGCCGAGCTCCTTCAGCTTACGGCTGAGATGATGCGCGCCGACGCAGGCTTCCACGCCGATCAGGCACGGTGGCATGTTGGCAAAGCGCGCTTCCACCTGGCCACGCGACCACTTCTGCCGCAACATAATTGCACCGCGCCGATCGAGACCAACGACGTGGAATGTGTTCTTGCCAATATCGATGCCGACTACGGCGACTGCGGCGTTGAGGAAATCGTTGCGTTGATAGACACACTTCGCTCCCGGCCGTAAGCTCAACTCGAAATCACAGTAGGACGGGCGATATTTATGGCCGAGGCGCGTGTCGAACGGCGGCTTGCCGCCATCCTCGCTGCTGACGTGGTCGGCTATTCGCGCCTGATGGGGGCCGACGAGGCGGGCACGTTGGCTGCTCTGAAGCGGCACCGAGAGACCATCTTCAACCCAGCCGTCGCTGCCCACAACGGTCGCATCGTGAAGCTGATCGGCGATGGCACCATCTAGAGTTCGGCAGCGTGGTCGATGCTGTAAACTGCGCGCTT
>DASYNM010000425.1:0-9527 GCA_036008545.1 Verrucomicrobiia bacterium | reverse complement strand
CGGCTCGCAGTTACCGGCCATCGACCTAATGGGGATTTGAGATTGCGAGCAGACCTGCGGCACTGGCCTTTCGGTTCTTCTCCGGCGTGTCCGCCGGCTCAACTTCAGCAGCGCTGTTTCAAAGATTAAACGCGTGTTGCTGGTCGGCTGCAATGCTCCGCAAGTTGCTGATCTGAGCGGCGACAGAATTTGTTTACGGCGGCGCGGCGATTCTCCACAATCGGTGCGCATGAACACGAAAGCCAAACGCAGCGGGAAAATGGGCCGCCCGCCTTCGGGTAACAGAGCGTTCTGCATCCGAATGAAGCCGAACACGCACGACGACTTGTTACGCGCCTCCCAAAAGGATGGTTATGAACGATTGGGTGAATGGCTGGATGACCGACCAGTAGAGGTTTTATTCAAGCTTTCAAATCCCGCCCGGCTCAAGAACCCTGCGCCCGCCCGGCTCAACGCGGCTTTTCAAGAATACGCCAAGGAAATCGCACTCGCGTTGGGTGAAATGCGTTTGATCGTCGAGCGCAATCACATGCTCGATGACGACGAAGAGAATTTAAAAGCGTTCAAGCGGATGAAGTGGGCCTACTACAATTTGATGCGACGGTTGGCCAGTATTGATCGCCTGAAGGTCTTCGCCCCCAGATTTTAACGCTGCCACATGGAATTACTTTTGCCGGGGTCATTGCGTTGCACCTACTTGTTAATATCGGAAAGTCTATGGTGATTCGAGCTGTTGTCTGGCGAGGTGCCCAGCCCCTGGCCCAGCGTTAAAATTTTGCGGGCAAAGCCGGCGGCGAGGCATAGGTCCGTCCTGGATACTGCTCAAATTCGCAAAAATACGGGGCGAAAAGCACTCAGTTGATCCAGATACGATTCTTTCCAGCAACGCGTCGAACAACCCGTTCTTACGCGGTGAAGCAAAATGACACGCTCACATCAAAAACGATATTTGGCCGCGCCGCCAGTGGCCCGCACGGGTAGCCCCCTTCGTGGCTTTAAGATCGGTCGAGGTTGGCGAATCTCGCCGGACGAAATCGAGAGGATAAACCAGAAAGGTGGATCATGAATGATTCGCAGCAAGTCAATCCGGCTGCCGCTACTCCCGATTCCGGGCCGGAGCCGCTGGCCGCTGGCTCAACCAACCACATCACCGCCACGGAAGATCGAGCCTCCACTTTATCCGAGATTATCCTGCCGCTCTCGGACATCAAGGTGGACACCAGCATCCAGTGCCGCGTTTCGATCAACCGCAAGACGGTAGATGATTACGCCGCTTGTATGAAGAATGGGGATATTTTCCCGCCTGTCGACGCGTTCATTGTTGAAGGTAGCAACCTCCTTGCTGATGGCTTCCAGCGCATCGACGCCGCCCGCCAGGCGGGGTTCCAATCAATTTCGGTTCGCATCCGCCAGGGCACCCGCAAAGATGCCGTAAAGTTCGCCATTGCAGCCAACCGCGCTCACGGGGTGCGCTTGAGCAACAAGGACAAACGCCGGTCTGTCCAATTATCTTTTGATGAACTTGAGGACCTTAGCGATGGCGCAATTGCGCAACTGGTCGGTGTTTCCCAGCCGTTTGTGAGCAAGCTGCATCGCCAACTCAAAACCGTTTTGAGTTCGAGTGCCAGAACGGGGCGGGATGGCAAGAAGCGCGGCCTCCCAAAAAAGAAGCAGAATAAGACGAACGCGACGGCCAACTCCACGGCCCAATCCACGGCCAGCACGGATGAACAGGCCCACGACGCCGACGCCGGCCAGGATTCGGAAGCTCAGACCACGGATGAGAACGCGACTGGTCGAGACTCGACCCAAAAGGACGACTACGATTTCGGCAACGCTTGGCATCGGATCAAGAATGTTCTCCTCGTCGAATTGGAAAATTGCCCGAAGCACCTGCGCAGCCAGTTCTGCCAGAAACTCCGCAATTTCGCCGCCGCCGTTTCCGAGATAACGCCTGGGATTACGTCGGACTCCACGGAACACGCGGACGCCGTCAACGCTTCCCTCGCCAGCGCTCCGGCTGGCGCGGCGGGGTCACCCAAGGCAGGCAGCGCCACACCCGCCAAAGTCGAGGGACCCCAAAGTCGGAGGGCCAGAGCGATTACCGTGCGCGACCACGTATGCCGGCTGCGCGATCAACTTGACTCAACGACGGTGGCACTGCGCCAGTGTCAGGAAGAAAAATCAGGATTCATCCGTAACCTGTATGACTTCAATGCTCGTGGGAAGGCAATCGCCATTCTGGAGCCTGTGATGGAGAAACTGGCCGGTATTGTCGCCTCGCTCGGCAACCCCGGCAACCTTCCGTTCAGGACCCACATCGTCCTCCGTGGTTCACGGCTAAATTGTGTCCGCAAGATTACCGAGATCGTGACTGGGCTGGCCAAGGCCATCGAAGCCCCAGCGCCTAAAGTTGCCCAGGAACTGGGGAACGTGGCCACCGAACTTAAAAGTCCAGATTTGCGTGACGGGCTTCAACGGTTATTTGCACGCCGCCCCAACACCCACCAGCGCCTCCATAAATTCAAAAATGACCAAACAAATGGAAAACATGCATGACTGGAATCCCTACAGTGGCGCGCCGACAGCGAAAGCCCTGACCGAATGCTTATGAAATGGTGAAGCCATCGCCCAAGGCGAGTTGGTCGATGGGCTTTGGCACGATTTGAAGCAACAACTGAAAACGACCGGACTGTAAACGAAAGGACTATCAATATGACTGAAAAATTGAGCAACGCCGAACGGCTGAAAAAATTGGGTGCAGACGAATTGAGCATCGCCGAACGGCTGAGAAAACTGGGTGCCGGATCGGACTACGAGCCACCGGTTGAAACGAAGGAGGCCATGCGCCTGCGCCTGCGGCTGGACGAACCCAACCGTTACTATCTGGCCAGATGCGTCACGCGCCTCGTGGCCGAGGATTATGCCGATCACGAGAATTTTCTGATCGTGCCCGCGCCCGATCTGAAAACCGCCGAAGATCGGGCTTTGATGGAGCACGCAACCGAGGGCTATGACGAAGAGACGTGGCTGCGCTATGGCCCTGGCCAAACGGAGGACGGCGAATGGGGTAATTGTGAAGGTTTCGCCGCCTTCCAGATCGCCAGCGACCATTGCTCCCTGGACGCCAACAGCCTGCTCTTTGTCCGGCACATTGTGGAAATCACCGCTGAGGAAAAAGCGGTCTTGGAGCGCCTCATCTGCACCTATCCCAGCAAAGAGGCGGAGGCTGAGCAACACCGTCTGCGCGACGTGGTCCCGCCCGCAGAAGAGGATGATGACGCAGATCAATCTGGAGAACCGCGCCGGCGGACTGAGGACTGAACTACACCGTCATCCTGTGCATCCGCGCCACAAACACAACATTTTTCGGAGACGAACCGCCCAATACGCTAGATAAATGAAACCGCTTTCCATCCCGCCGCTGGAAATCCCGCTCACGGAATTTGCCTCGCAGGGCAACGCACTGCTTGGCATCAAGGGTTCCGGCAAAACTTATGGGGCAACCTCTCTGGCCGAAAAACTAATGGACGCCGGCATCCCCATCATAGCCTTCGACCCTATTGGCGTCTGGCGAAATTTAAAGGTGCCTGGCAAGGCCGGCAAAGGCTATCCGGTCGTGGTCGCCCATCCTGAAAGCGGCGACCTGCCGTTGACGCCCCGTTCCGCGCCGGAGATCGTGCGGGCCGCGATGCGGCAAAATCTATCGCTCGTGCTCGACCTTTATTCAATTAAACTGAGCAAGGCCGACTGGCGCAGCATCGTCGAGCAGAGCATCCGAATCCTGCTCTACGAGAACAGGATTTTGCGCCACCTTTTCATCGAGGAGGCAAGCGAGTTTTGCCCGCAACGCGTCCAGCCCGAACAGGGCAAGGTCTATGCCGAGATCGAGAAACTGGCCCGCATGGGCGGCAACGCCTCGCTGGGCTACACGCTCATCAACCAGCGGGCTGAGGAGGTGAACAAGGCGGTGTTGGAAATTTGCGACTGCCTCATCCTGCACCGGCAGAAGGGCAAAAATTCTTTGATCTCGTTGGGCAAATGGCTCGATTTCTCGGACGAGGACTTGTCCAAAAAGATCGTCAAGAGCCTGCCCACGCTGGTTCCGGGCCAGTGCTGGATTTGGCCGCAGGGACAGGACATTCCGGTACTGTGCCACTTCCTTGAGAAAAACACCTTCCACCCGGATCGCAAGCATCCGGGCCAGCACATCATTGCCAAGGCCGTGGATGTGGGCGTCTTCGTGCGGCAGCTTTCCCAGTCGCTGGAAAAAGTGCTGGCCGAGGCAAAGGACAACGACCCGGCGGCGCTACGCCAGCGCATCAAGGAACTGGAGGGCACCATCAGCGGCCAAGGTGGCCAAGTCAAAACGGTCGAAGTCAAAGTGCCCGCCTTCACCGAAGAAGAGCGCACTCTGCTCTATGACCTGCGCCAGGAGCATTCCGCCTCGATGGCCAGCCTTGAATCGGCGCTGCAAAGGACCAAGACTGTCATCGAAGCCATTGACCGGGCGGGCGGGGCGGTCAAAAAAGGAGCCGTCACGGTGCATGTCGGTCAGGCCCAAAATTCAATTCAGCCAAGGCCGGCGGCGCAGAGGATGCCCAAGCCGGACCAGCCGGCAGAAAACGCCGGCAACCATTCGCTGGGCCGTTGCGAACGCGCCATTTTGTCCGCTCTGGCCCAGTACCCCGAAGGCCGCGCCATCAACCAGCTTGCGGTGCTCACGGGCTACGCGAATAGTTCCGGCGGCTGGAACAACTCCCTGGCCAAATTGCGCACATTGGGCTATATCGTGCGGGGACAGCACACGCAGGCGACCCCGGAGGGTCTGGCCGCCTTGGGTGATTTTGAGCCGCTGCCCCACGGGGCCGCGCTGATCGAGTATTGGCTGGGCAAGCTACCCAAGTGCGCGCGCCACCTCTTGAAGTGTCTGGTGGACATTCATCCTGAAGGACTTGCGGCCAACATCCTGGCCGAGGCCGCCGGCTACGCCGCCTCCAGCGGCGGCTTCAACAACGCGCTCAGCCGCCTGCGCACGCTCGATCTCATTACCCGCGACCGGGGCCAGCCCATCAAGGCCAACGACCATCTTTTCCAGTAATCACAATTCAAAAAAAAGGACGCAGAAGCTAGATGATAAATCAAATTGAACCGGATACGAAAGGCAAACCTGTGGGCGCTTGTTGGCGCTTCCCAGAAATTAAATAGTAGTGATGACTGCCGCTGAAAATCGTCCATTAGACTCTGAAAATATTTTTTTACGGAACTCCCCCCAATTCTGCGAGAAAGCTGTTCTTCCCTTTGATGCGTATTGCCGCCGTCGCGGTGAATGCCTCCATCGACAACATAAATATATGTGACACAATGAAAATATGAAAAATAGAAATAGAAAGAAGGAGAGCGAAAGGCTGCTACCCGATAACATGAAGAATGGAACGAATGGGACCGAAAAAATGCTGTATGAAGCGGAAGCGCACCAAGCGAGCTACGACAACGAACCGCCTGACATTTTCGACCCCGTGCCGATTTCGCAGGCCGACAAGCGTATGGACCTCAAGGCTCGGTCGATTCAATATCGGGCGAAGAAGGCGAAAGAGCCGCAGCGTCCACGGGCAAATCGGTTCCAGACCATGTCTACCGTCCACGACTACCTGGAAAAGGCGCGCTCTGTCTTGCGTAAGAGCGGGCTGGCCGGCACCGAGTTGGTGGCGGAAGAGATCGACGACCTGCTGAACTCTCGGCGTCTGGCGTTTTGAAACGCCTTCAAGAGAACGAGGTTCGACCTCTTTGTCCCGATCAGGGCAATCCTGAACATTTTACGTTCTATAGACTCGATTGAATAACTGGGCCGCGTAACAGCGGCCCCCAAAAAGTAAACGAAACTAAAAGCAAGAGACTAAATGTATTATGCCAAATCCAAGTAGAAACACCAACGCGCTGGACCCCAAAGTCCTGGCTGCGCTGAAAGATGAATGTTCATTCATCCAAAGCCAGCAGCGTGGCGCGCACCGCATCAAGCTGGAAAAAGATCACAACATCCTTGTGCGCTTCCTGCCCGCACGCCTGGGGCCGAAGGGCTTGTTTTACGCTCGCATCGCCAAGCATTGGCTAAACAAGCTGCCCATCACCTGTCCGAAGCTAACCGCCAAGGATTTTGGCGGTGATCTGAAAGCGTCCTGCCCGGTCTGCGCATTGGCTGACGAACTTAACGACGCCCACGACAAGGAAACGAGCGATTTCGGCTGGCGCGTCCGTGCCAACCCGCAGTATTTGACGTATTGCCTGTTGTTTGAGCAGGACGGCGTCAAGAAGTCGATGGATGAAGTGATCAATCCTTACGAGTTCCAGTTGAACAAGAGCACTTGGCAGGAACTTCACAGGTATTACGTATCTGGCGGCGGCACGTCGCCGGACAGCGTGCTTGACTACCGGACGGGCAACGACTTTAGCGCCGTTCGCACGCATCAAGGAACTCGGCTCTACCCGCTCCAGCCCGCTCCCATATTTGAACTCGACCAGAATTTCGATGCGCATATCGAAAAGCTGGAAAAAGCGCTGAAGAATCCACAGGTGAAGATTCCCACGCGCGAAGAGTTGGAGGCGTTCGCGCAGAAGGTCCAGGGCGAGGCCAGCAAGCTCCACCCCCGTCACGGTGGTGACGATGATGGCCGCCCACGCTATCGTAAGGGTCTTGCTGCCGGCGATGATGACGACGGCGACCTTGGACCGCAACGTCCGGCCCACCACGCTCCCGAAGCCGGAGATGACCGTCAAGAGGATGGCGGTAGCGTAAAGCCTAAATCTCGCTTTTCTGGCGAACCGGAACCTGACACCGAGGCCGACTCGGCCACGCTCCAGGAGGCCAACAAGGAAGCCAAGAACAAGTCTCCCGGCAAGCTGCCGCTGACCGAAAACCGCGCCCGTGCCCACGCTGAACCTGTATCGTCTCCGCATGAACGCGATGACGAAGATGACACCCTGCCTGAGGACGACAAGGACAAGGTTCCGCCGGCGGAGAGCCTGCCCGCTCGCGGCAAGGCAGCGGCAGAGGAAGAGGACGCACCTACGCTCGTCGAGCGGAAGGGCGGCAGCAAAGTGCCTGAGGCTATTCAGGCTCGCCTGGCCAAGTTAAAGTCGCGCGAATGAAGAGCGCCGAGCGCCTACCCGCGCTCCGGCAGAAGATGGGAACACGATCAGGCGCGGAGGAAGACAATCCGCGCCAAATTGACCTACTCGCGCCGCAATGAAGCAAAGGAATTGCTGCACTGTATGCGGCGGCGCGCGTCAAAGCCCAGCAAACCACTTCACCGAGTCGACTTGGCGATTACTCGGCATGGCATCCAGGTCAGCACCGGCAACCGCCCCAAATTGTTTACATTGCTCCCATCGCACGGTGGATTCGAGCGCTAGTGATTCTGCTCAGATCAGTCCGGCGGCGATTGTAGTTAAAAGCAGCGGATTGAAGACCCGCGTGAAAAATGAAGCTGCAACACAATCTAATTTATGGCGGGCGACCCTTCGGGGCGTCGGGTTGCTTCATGCCCGGTCTTCAAGCCCGCCGCCCTCTATCTGGCAGCCCCAAGCTGCCAGGCTTTTTCCTCAGCCCGATTGTGCGTCGAGTGCCCGACGCCGATGGGTTGGCGTTTGGCACCTGAACCTGATCCCCATGTCGTGCTCTGATTTCAATTACGAGGAAGAATTTGAGCGGGAGAACGCCAAGGATTGGATGAGCTTTGATACGGTCCACGATCACATCCGTGAGTCGTTGGACATGCTCGAAGAGATGGCCTCGGCAGGCAATGCTCCTTCGCGGAGGCCAGTCCGGCTGTCCCCTGGTGATGGGGTAGTCTGCATTCCTGATCCTGAAATCTTCATTCGCGTTGCTGAACACGTTGGCTACGGGTTCAGAATCATCTGCCGCCCGAACTCACATGAACTGCTCTCCGACGGGCAGCAGTGCCCTGTCTGTGGCAGCCTGTTTGCAGGTCAGGTCATGTATCTTCAGTTCCGTTGGCTGATACCATGCCAGTTCTACGCAGCTACCGGCGATGACGGCTGGCGATGGTATAAAAACGCGGAGTTCTCCGGGCTGCGCTGGCTGGAATGCGACGACAAACTTCTCACCAAGCTCATCGGGTGCGACTTCTTGAGCGGAGGACTTCAATTGGAGCGCACCGCCGACTGGGGGTGGACGTTGAAGCCGGAACCTCGCATCCAAGGATGGTCAGAGCCTGACCAGCGCCGTTTGCGCCGCGACCTGCCGCCGCCCGGCATCCGGCTGCCGACGAAGGAAATCCTGGCCGAGGCTGTCATGGTGGCGGAGGGCAACTGGCATCACCGTCCTGAGCCGGGTCGAACCGCCAAAGTCTTGCGTTGGCTGCCGAAGGGCGCGGTCCTGGTGCCCTGTCACTTCGCCAGCAAAAAGCCACGGGTCTATTGGAAGGCGCTCTGGACAGATCAGGAGTTCGCGGAGTACGGCGCGGAGCGGGCCGACAAGGGCAACCTCGCGGTCAGAATGGGGCCGGCAGACATCCGCACGTTTGACTGGGACACCGACGCGATGCTTCAGCAATTTCTCCGGGTCAATGCTTGGGCGCAGACGGCGCAGCAGAGTTTCGGCGCACGAGGCGGAAATGTCTGGTGCCGGATGAAGCTGCCGTTCTCTCAGGAAAAGTGCTGGTTGCTTGAGCGCGTCGCCGCAGAGGGGAAGATCGAGAAGGCAGGTGAGTTCCGAGCGGGCAACTGCCTGACCACCATCTCCGGGGCGCATCCGTCCGGCGTGCTCTATCGTGTCAAGAACGCCGGATGTATTCCGCTCGTGCGTTCCGAGGACGTGCGTTGGCCTGACAGGGTGCGCTTGCATGAGCAGTCCGTGCGCCGGGCCGATGAATACGACGACACACCCGGCGAAATCAACCTAGACCTATCCAAGATCGAGGGGCTGCACGATTATCCCAGCGATGCCGGCTCGCTCGAAGGTCGCTGCCCCGTCTGCGCCAGCGAAGGAAAGGACACCGCCTGCGACAACCTCAAAATTTGGCCTTCGGGCGCTTTCCACTGCATCCGCGAGTGCGACAATTCCGAAATCTTTGCCTTGGTGGGCCGCCGCCGTGGATGGCGCGGCCATTCCAAAAACGAAACCGCCCGTGGTGTGGGCCACAGGCGGTTTATCTCAAGACCATTGAAGTATGACAACAAGCCGTCACACAACCGATGATAACATAGATAAAGAACAGACTCCGTCAACTAAGTCACCGCCCAAAAGAAAGGCTACACGCAGTCTGGCGGACGATCTCGAAGTGCAGCCTGTTGTAAACAGCGAGCCACCCGATGCCGAGTGCCCTGTGACCCCTGGCGAATATCTCATCCGGCGCTTCCCGGCGCTGGCTGAGAAGTATGGCGCGCCGCTGGTCGAAGCCTACAGCGGTAAAGGAGACAACCGGAGCCTGGTGATTACCGCCGTGGAAGACGGTTTCTTCGCCGCATATCTGGGACCTGAGGGTAGCCCTGACTGTCCGTCTGTTTTC
>DASYNM010000424.1:0-17868 GCA_036008545.1 Verrucomicrobiia bacterium | reverse complement strand
GATCAGTGAAGAGGCCCAATCAACTCCAGTGGCAACTCAGGGAACCGAACGCTTTCATTCTGGGCTTGCTCATACTCGTCGTTACCTTTTGCCTCTATATCCCCGCCACGCGATACGGATTCGTCAACTTCGATGACGAACAGTACGTCTATGAAAATCCCTGGGTGAACCAGGGTCTTTCCGTTGACAGCGTAAAATGGGCGTTTTCATCAACGCACGCAGCCAACTGGCATCCTTTGACTTGGATCTCACACATGGCGGACAGTTCCCTTTGGGGTGGCTTGAACGCGGGCGGGCACCATCTGACCAACATCCTGCTCCATTCGCTGAACGCGCTGCTGTTATTTCTGTTGCTCAAGTGCATGACGCAACGCCTTTGGCCAAGCTGGCTGGCCGCCGCGCTCTTCGCCTGGCATCCGCTGCACGTCGAATCCGTAGCCTGGGTGGCGGAAAGAAAAGACCTCCTGAGCACGTTGTTTTTATTATTGACAATTTGGGCCTACGCGCAATATGTCCATCGCCGCGCGATCAACCGATACGTGCTGGCGCTGGCCCTTTTTGCGCTGGGATTGCTGTGCAAACCCATGATCGTCACGCTGCCCTGCCTCTTGCTTTTGCTCGATTACTGGCCATTGCGGCGATGCCAACCCTCGACAGAACCGGGCATGGGCGCGCAATCGACGTTTTTCCGTTTGGCCGTGGAAAAGCTGCCTTTCCTCGCCTTGTCGTTGGCCGCGAGCGTCGTGACCATCATCGCCCAACATTCCGGCGGCGCCATCAAGACATTTGATCAAGCCTCGCTGTCCATGCGCCTCGTTAATTCAGTGGCGGCCTATGGTTGGTATGTGGTGAAAATGTTGGTCCCTGCGAATCTTTGCGTGTTTTATCCGCTGCCTCCATCGCCTCCTTACGCGGCCGCGCTGGGGTCGGGTATCGTGTTGGCGGGGCTGACCTGGATTGCAATTCGGTTCCGACACCTCTACCCATGGTTGCCAGTCGGTTGGTTTTGGTTTCTGGGCGCACTTGTTCCGGTCATCGGTCTTGTCCAAGTCGGCGGCCAGGCCGTTGCCGATCGTTACACTTATGTTCCACTCATCGGCTTGTTCATCATTTTTAGTTGGAGCCTCGGTCGATGGATTGAAGTGAGGCCTTCGGTTCGCCCTTGGATAATTAGTTTGACAGGCGTCTTGCTGTTGTCTTGTCTGGTCGCAACCTCCATCCAACTGCGGTATTGGCAGAGTGGCATTCCCCTTTTTACGCGCGTGTTGGAGGTCAATGGCGATAGCGCTTTCGCCCAGAACAGCCTTGGCGTGGCGTTGTCGAACGCCGGCAGGGGCCGCGAGGCCATTCCCCATTACCTGACGGCGCTCCGTTTCCAACCCGACTCGATCCACGCGCATTACAACCTGGGGGTGGAATATGCCGATGTCGGAGACCTTGACCACGCGGCGGAACAGTTCTACGCGGCCTTGAAAATCAGCCCACGTAGCGAAAGCCTGCACAATAATCTCGGCGTAGTGCTGGCCAAGGAAGGCCAAGTGGAGAAGGCCGTTGAGCAATTCAAGGCGGCGATTGATTGCAATCCTACTTATCCCAAATCGTACTTGAATTATGCCAGGGCGCTGGAGCAACAGGGACAATTCGGCTTGGCCATCACGAACTATAACCTGGCCCTCCAACGCGACCCGAATTCGCCCGAGATTGTCAACGGATTGGCCAATCTCTTTGCCACCTGCACGGAGGCGAAATGGAGGAATCCTCCCGCCGCCGTGCAACTGGCAGGGCGCGCCAACGCGATGACTCAATTCCAGGTTTCCACCTACGTGGCGACCTTGGCCGCTGCGTATGCCGCTGCCGGAGATTACGCGAAGGCAGCCGAAAACGCCGATCTGGCGCGACGTCTGGCCGAGGCTCAAGGCATGACAGACTTGGCCGCCAAACTTCAGACTGACCTGGAATCTTACAAGGCCCGGCTAAAGTCGGAGGTTCAGCGCGACAGTCCCCCAAAATAAGCGGCATCGCAGCAGAGGGAAGCAGATGGTTTAAAAGTCCCTTGCTTAAATCAATAATCCTGATATGAATGAGGCACCCCAATCGACCAATTTTGCAGCAAGCAGTGAACTGAAATTGAAATGATCAGCGCCTTAACTGAACGCCGCACAGGGCGGTTCTCTCTCTTCCGCATCATCATGACCGGATGCGCCGCCGCCCTGTCGTTCTTCGGTGGGCATCTTTTGCGGGGCGAGTCGAATGGAGCAGACTCTTCCGCCGGTGTGGTAATCTCGCCGCTCATCAACAACACCTTGCGAGTGGAGATCGGCGGCCAGCTTTTCACGGTCTATCACTATAACGACGTGCCGCGCCCTTATTTTTACCCGGTGCTCGGCCCGGACGAGCTGTCCATGACGCGCAAGTGGCCGCTGGAGGAATCCACCGATGAAGAACACGACCATCCGCATCACCGGGGTCTTTGGTACGCCCACGGCAGCGTCAACGGCCTGGACTGTTGGTCGGAGGAAAAGAACTTTTGCAAGATCGTCCATGACAAATTTGTGAAAGTCCGGTCAGGCAAGGATGTCGGCATCATTAAATCCACGGACAAATGGCTCGACCATGACGGCAACGTCGTTTGCACCGATGTCCGCACCATGCGCATCTACAATTTGCCCGGCACAGAACGGATGTTTGACTTCGACATCACCCTGCAAGCGCCGCCGGACAAACCGGTCGTTTTTGGCGATAGCAAGGAGGGCACCATGGCCACACGGCTTCCGGAAACCATGCGCCTGAAGCATAAGAGCGGGCCAGGCGAGGGCCATATTGTTTTGTCCACAGGAGTGCGGGATCAGGAAACCTGGGGCAAGCACGGCGATTGGTGCGACTACTATGGTCCGGTGGCCGGCGGCCCCAACGGCTCGGAGACTCTCGGTGTTGCTATTTTTGATCATCCCGATAACCCCCGCCATCCCACCACCTGGCATGTGCGCGACTATGGTTTGTTCGCGGCCAATCCATTTGGGCTGCACGATTTCGAGAACAAGCCCAAGGGCGCCGGAGACATGACCATTGCGGCCGGGCAAAGCGTGACCTTTAGGTATCGTTTCTACTATCACCACGGTGACGAGAAACAAGGAGAGGTGGCCGCGCACTATGAGAAATACGCCGCGGAAAAGCTGCCCGCGGATTGAACTTTGAAATGCAGTTGAAGCCACAGATGAACACAGATGAGCACAGAGCGGGAGGATTTGCAAAGGAAGCAGGACTCACACGTCGGATAATTTTGAGCCGTCTCTTGGTTGTTGGGCCGCTCCGGCCTTCTCCCTCTCCTCCACATACTTGTGGAGGAGAGGGTCGGGGTGAGGAGGTTCGACCAAGGAATGCCCCTCTCCCTAACCCTCTCCCCGCGCTGCGCGGCGAGGGGACGTTGTCGGACGATTTCAAAACAATCCGCCAAATATTGAGATGCGCTTTTAAAGGACTCTCTTCCGGAACATCTGTGTCAATCTGTGGCTTGATTGTCTTGTTGACATCCTACCGCAAAACTTAGGCTGAATATGAAAACTATCACACGTCGTTCGTTTCTTAAACAATCCGCGCTCGGCGCCGGGGTCCTGGGGTGGTCCGCCCGCTCTTGGGCCAAGGTGCCCGGCGCCAATGATGACATTCGCATGGCCGTGATTGGCTTCAACGGACGTGGGCAGGAGCATATCAGCGCCTGGACCAAGGCGCCTGGCGTTCGCTTGACAGCGCTGTGCGACGTGGACACAAAAGTGCTCGATGCCGCCGTCACCAAGCTCGGCTCAAGCGGCACGACCGTCGAAGCTTATCAAGACATCCGCAAGCTCCTGCAAAGCAAGAATGTGGATGCGATTTCCATTGCCACACCCAATCATTGGCACGCCTTGGCTTCGATTTGGGGCATGCAAGCGGGCAAAGATGTCTATGTCGAGAAGCCGATTTCTTATGACGTCTGGGAGGGCGAGAAAATGGTCGAGGCCGCCCATCGCTACAATAAAATCGTCCAAGTCGGCACCCAATCCCGCTCCAGCCCCGGACTCAAGGAGGCAGTCGAGTGGGTGCAAAAGGGCAATCTGGGAAAAATCCGCGTCTCGCGCGGGCTATGCTACAAGCCGCGCCCCAGCATCGGCAAATCGGAAGGCCCGCAGAAGGTTCCCGCCACCGTGGATTACGATTTGTGGTGCGGCCCGGCCCCGATGACGCCTCCCCGCCGGCGCAAATTTCATTACGACTGGCATTGGTTTTGGAATTATGGCGCCGGCGACCTTGGCAACCAAGGCATTCACGAAATGGATGTGGCGCGATGGTTTCTTGGCGAAAAAACCTTGTCGCCGCGAGTCCTGTCCATCGGCGGCCGTCTCGGTTACGAGGACGATGCCGAAACTCCCAACACCCTCATCGCCTTTCACGATTACGAAGCGGCGCCGTTGATCTTTGAAGTGCGCGGCCTGCCGACAAAAACCGGCTCCAAGGCCATGGACAAATACAAAGGAGCCGACATTGGCGTCATCATCGAATGCGAGGGCGGCTATGTGCAGGTGCGCAGTTATTGGGAAGCTTACGTCTTTGACAAGGACGGCAAAGAAATCAAGCGTTTCGACGAAAAGCCGCCCAGCCATTTTGAAAACTTCATCACCGCCGTGCGCAGCCGCAACGAGAACGATCTCAACGCCCCCATACTCGGCGGCCATCTTTCCACCGCGCTTTGCCACACTGCCAACATCTCCTATCGTTTGGGCGCCCACGCCTCGCCCGAGGCCATGCGCGAACAGATCAAAGGCGACGCGGAAGCGCTGGCGACATTCGAGCGGATGGCCGAACATCTTGCTGCCAATAATGTTGATCTGGAGAAAACTCCGGCGACTCTAGGCATGGTGCTGAAAATGAACCCTGGCAATCAGGAGTTTATCAAGGCCAAGAAGGCCAATCATCTGCTGGCCCGCGAACCGCGCACGCCTTTCGTCATCCGAGTGGCTTGATAGGGTGTCGCATCTCAGTTTTCGTAGCGCAGGTTTCCAACCTGCTGTATCGCCGACTTCAAGTCGGCGGGCTCCCAATAATACCAACTCATGCGGATTGGAAATCCGCGATACGGCAGGTTGGAAACCTGCGCTACCAACTGCGCCCGCAAACAAGTACCGAAGTGCGCCGCATAATATTACAGACTTGGCCTTCGGGTTTCTTTGAGGATATTATTTTCTCATGAGAAAGTTAATAATTCTCGCGGCGTTGTTTGCCGCCTGGCAACCCGCCTCGGCGCAAGATTTGGCGCCGCTGCCTTTGGTCCTGCCGCCGCCCGCCATGAAAGGAACGCCGCAGGCCCTGCCCACCAACACCACCGCCCTGCCCTTGACCTCCGATCCGCGCCCGCCCTTTCTCGCTCCCAAAGGCGTAGTCAACGTCGCCCTGGGCAAGCCCGTCACCGCCAGCGACACCAATCTCATCAACGGCGAACTCAAACAAATCACCGACGGCAAAAAAGAGGCCTTTGAAGAAAACCTCGTGACGTTGCGGCGCGGCTTGCGCTGGGTGCAAATCGATCTCCAAGGCGAATACAAACTTTACGCCATTGTGATATGGCACGACTTCAACATTCCGCTGGTCTATCGCGATGTCATCGTGCAGTTGTCCGATGATCCTGAATTCAAGACCGGCGTGCAGACGATTTTCAATAACGACCAGATGAACACGGCCGGGCTGGGCATCGGGACAGACCGGGAATACTTCGAGAATTCCCTGACCGGCGCCGGAAAATTGATTGACGCCAAAGGCATCCAAGCCCGTTACATTCGCCTCTACAGCAAAGGCAGCACCGATAGCGCCCTCAATAGTTACGTCGAGGTCGAAGCTTTCGGCCTGCCCGGTCAATGAACCGGTGGCTGCTGGCGGGGATGGCTTTGTTGATGGGCGTGGGGTTGGGTTTGCGCGCGCCTCGCCTGACGCTCCGTCCCTTCCACAACGACGAAGGCGTGGGCGCGATGAACTTCCGCCATCTCTACGTCAGCCACGATTTCAAATACGATCCCGACGAATTCCACGGTCCGACCCTGGCCTACTCGACACTTCCGCCCGCGTGGCTGCAAGGCAGCGGCGATTTTAACGATTTCACCGAGGCGACTTATCGCAGCGTGACGGTGGCGTTCGGCGCGGCGTTGATCCTGCTGGTGCTGCTCCTGGCCAAGGATTTTGGCCGCGCACAAACGCTGTGGGCGGCAGCGTTCACGGCCCTTTCGCCGGCCATGGTTTTTTACAGCCGCTACTACATTCACGAGATGTTGCTGGTTTTCTTCACCGCCTGGACTTTCATTTGCTTTTGGCGCTACGCAAATTCAGGACGCGCCGCTTGGGCTGTGGCGGGCGGCCTCGGCCTGGGGTTGATGTACGCGACGAAGGAAACATTTGTTTTCGCGCTGGCGGCTGTGGCGCTCGCGGTCGGAACTTCCGCCCTATGGGGAAAGTTTCGCGCTGACGGTTCGGCGAATTTTGAACCGCGATGGAAATGGAGTCACATGGTGGCGGCTTTAGTCGTGGCGGCTTTGACCTCCGCTGTTTTTTTCTCCTCCTTTTTCACGAATGGCGCCGGTCCGTTGGACGCGTTGCGCACTTACCTTGTGTGGTTCAGGCGCGCGGGCGGCGCGACGGAACACGTGCATCCGTGGAATTTCTATTTTGAGCGGCTGCTTTTTTTCCATGTCCACGGCGGGCCGATCTGGAGCGAAGGATTCATCGTGGCGCTGGCGGTGGTCGGATTCATTGGCGCGCTACGCGGAGGCAACCTGCTGCTGCGATTGATTGCGTTTTACACCCTTTGGTTGACACTGATTTACACGGTGCTCCCTTACAAAACGCCGTGGTGCCTGCTGGGCTTTTATCATGGGATGATTCTGCTGGCGGGCGTTGGCGCTGTGCTCCTATGGCGCGCGTGCCGGCCAGTTTGGGTGAGAGCGGTTGCCGTTGTCGTGTTGGCGGCGGGCGTCACGGACTTGGCCTGGCAATCATGGCGCGGCAATTTCGGCGTGGACTCCAAGGGTGTGCCGTATTGTGACAGCGCAAAAAATCCCTATGTCTATAGCCAGACATTGCCCGACGCCCTGCGGTTGGTCGCCACCGTCGAAGCATTGGCGGACGTTTCTCCGCTACGTTACGGCACCGTGATGGAGGTGATTTCGCCAGAGAGCTATTGGCCGTTGCCGTGGTATTTTCGGCGCTTCGCGAAAGTCGGTTACTGGGATAAAATTCCTCCGCAGCCGCCCGCGCCGATCATGATGGTCGCGGCCTCCCTGCACGCGGCCTTTGACGAGGGACCGGACAAGAGCCACCTGATGGCCGGCTATTTTGAGTTGCGTCCCCAGGTCTTCCTGGAGCTATATGTCGAAACCAATCTCTGGGCCGCCTACGTCAAAACCCTGCCGCCGGAGAAGGAATGAGGGCGCATCTCACTTTTTGGACGACTTCGCTCAACTCCCTCACCTCCACATACTTGTGGAGGAGAGGGTTGGGGAGAGGAGGCTCCTTCTTCAATGGGAGGTTCATGGGGAGGAGGCTCGACCAGACGCGCCCCTCTCCCTGTCCCTCTCCCCGCGTTGCCGCGGGGCGAGGGGACGTCATCGGACGCGCTCAGAGGTATGTTCGAGAAGTGAGATGCGCCCAAGGAATGACGAGCTTGGCCATTTTCATAGACGCACAAACTTTTGTGTATTAATTGTTATCCATATAAACTAATGCCCATCCATATTCAGATGCGGGACGGCGTACTCGAGGGTTTTTTTCGTGGGAAAGTCACAGGGAAAGATCTCGATTACGTGTTGGAGAAACTACAGGATCTGGAGTCTCGTTTGGATGTCACACCCGACCGCATCTCGGATTTGTCGGACGCGGTTTTCACAGAATTGCGCTCCAGCGATTTGGTGGCGTTCGCGGAAAAGCGCGGGAAAGCGAAGCTCAAGAACAAGGTGAAATCAGCCATTATCGCCCCCAAATCGATTCCCTATGGCCTCGCCCGCATGTTCCTGGCCCACAACGAGAATCCAGCCATTGAGATTATGATATTCAGGGATTCCGCGAGCGCGTATCAGTGGCTTGGCCTTGAAGCTAAACCTGTCGATATACCGAACGCTTGACAAGTCACCTGGGCCAACCGCCGTTCCTTCCACGCCGATTGAGGAGGCCGTTGAACAATCGCGCAAGAGGGCGTTCCAGATTGTGACGCGCAACCCATCCCACTTTCAGCACGTGGCGCCGGACATCGAAATTCTCACACCTTAGGACACTCGGCGTTTACTTGACGGTCGCGTCCAACAGAGAATCAAGCCTAGACGGGTGAATTCCGCCAAGCATGTCGCACAATGCAATGGTGGATGTTCGGTTATCTTAAATTTCCCCCACTCTGCAAAAGAGAGCTGCACGTCTAATTACTCTCCAACTCTGACGATACTGTATCCTGCCTCGTCTCTCATCAAGTTGGCGATTTGCGAAAGCGATAATCTGCGAATCACGCGCCCCTCGTGACGCACTTCTACGACCCGAAGCTTCTCTGCTGAACCGTCTTGAATCTTGATAACATCAAACAAATACATGTCGCAACCACCCGCGAAAGCTGGCACAGTGAACTTCACAAGACCATCAGCCGCGACGGGGTAATCTGCCGACTGCTGTCCTGCGACTCGGACTAAGTAATGCTGCGGCTGTGCAGTGCGGACTCTAAGCGCCACTTCCGTGCTCGGGCTCCCCACGCGCTTTGCGATGGCGCACCCAGACACCAGGAATGGCAGAACCAATAGCCACAGAAATCGACATGTGCTTCTCACGTCGGTTCGCATAATGAAGCCAACTCTTTGACTCGCACAATGTATTATGTGCGTATAGCTTTGTCCCTCTGTCGCTCTTCCCCATCCGTCACTTCATCCGATTAAAGGTGGCTTGGAGAATCTCCCAATCCTTCTTGCCCGCCACTTTCGCCATCATGCCGGCGTTGATATCCGCCTCCAGCTTGTTCTTGGTCGGACGATTCGATTTGTAGAAAATGCCGAAATGACCGGGAAACGGCGCGTCGGCTAGTTTGTAAGCCGCATTCTCATCCGTCACGTCGTGGCTGGCCGGCACTAGTTCAAACTTGCCGCCCTTGCGCGGGTTGGAGGCGTCAAATGCGCCGTCATAAAACTCCACGCATTCGCTCAAGCACTCGATGACGCTGAAGCCGTCATGGTCCATGGCCGCTTCCATCATTTGCAGCAAATGATTAGCGTTGGTGTGCGTGGCCCGCGCCACGAACGTCGCCCCGGCGGCGATCAATTGTTTCATCGGATTGATTGGCTGATCGACGGCGCCCCACATATCCGTCTTGCTCTTGAAGCCGAGCGGCGAAGTCGGCGAAGTCTGCTTCTTGGTCAAGCCATAAACCCAATTGTCCATGATGACGTAACTCATCTTGATGTTGCGGCGCGCGGTATGATTGACATGGTTGCCGCCGATGGAAAAGCCGTCGCCGTCGCCGCCGAAAACAAAGACGTGCAGGTCGGGGCGCGTGAGCGAGACGCCGCTGGCAAAAGGCAGCGCGCGGCCATGCAGGAAATGCGCCCCGTTGGCCTGGACAAAATAGGGAAACCGGCTCGAACAACCGATGCCGGCAATGGTGGCGATCTTCTCGTGATGCAGCTTGCGCTTTTCCAGCAACTTGAAATAGAGGGCCAGCACGGAAAAATCGCCGCAGCCCGGACACCAAGTCGGGTGGTCGGCGGCCAGTTCCTTTTTCGTCAGCCCTTTGCGTTCGGTGGTGGGCAGCGCCGGCACTGTCGGCAAAGCGGTCGCGCTGGCCTGCGTGGGAGTTTCAACAGTCGTTTCGCTCATAAGAATCGAATTTTAAAATTTAATGTTACAGTTTGCGCAGGCCCTCGGCCACGTGGGTCTTGGCCCGTTCCAGGATTTCGCGCACGCGCCAGGTCAAGCCATCGGTTTTGTTCAACCCACCGATCTTCGGCAGGCAGAAACGCGCCCGCAGCAGGCCCGCCAATTGGCCGTAGCCGTAAAGTCCCTCGTCGTTCATCTCCACCACGATGACGTGATTAAATCCGGCGAAAATGTTTTCCAGTCCCGGCGGCAACGGGCTGATATGCCGCAGATTTATCGAGGAAACGCTGTCGCCCGCCGCGCGGGCGCGATCGACGGCTTCGCGAATGGGGCCTTGAGTCGAGCCCCAGCCGACTAGGAGGATGTTCCCCTCCGGCGGGCCATAGACTTGCGGAACAGGCAACGTTTCCCCCAGCCGCTGCAATTTGTGGCGGCGGCGCGCCGTCATTTGCATGTGCAGCTTGGGCGAACCGGTTGGATGGCCCATCTCATCATGCTCCAATCCGCTGGCCAGCGGATATTGCCCGTTCGCGATCGGCGTGCCCGGCGCCACGCGACGTTCAACGCGGCCATCCACCGGATAAGGCGTGTAGCTGGCCACCGGCGAAAGGTCCGGCGTCAAATCCTGGCAAACTTTTTGCAGATTCGGCTCCTCAAAAGTCTCGATGCGCGTGGCGATGGATTGGTCGCTGAGGATGAAGACCGGCGTATTGTATTGGCGGGCGATGTTGACCGCCTCAATCGCGGTGTAAAAACAATCTTCCACGCTCGACGGCGCCAGCACCACTCGGGGCGAATCGCCGTGCCCGCCGAAACAGGCGATGTTCAGGTCCGATTGCTCGACATTGGTCGGCATACCGGTGGACGGCCCGCCGCGCTGCACGTCACAAATCACCAATGGGACTTCCGCCATGACGCCCCAACCGATGGCTTCGGTCTTCAAAGCAATGCCCGGGCCACTGGAACCCGTCACCGCCACGCGCCCCGCCCAACCTGCGCCCAGCGCCATGCAGACGGAGGCGATTTCGTCCTCGCACTGCACAAAAGTGCCGCCGTACTTGGGCAGTTCGCGGCGGAGCAATTCCATGATTTCCGACCAAGGCGTGATCGGGTAAGCTGCGCCGAAACGAATCCCCGCCGCAATCAATCCATACCCCAAAGCCTCGTTGCCGGTCATGACGACTTGCTGGCCGCTCTTTTTCTTGGCCTCAACAAATTGGAAAGTCTCCAGGAGATTGCCGAGCGAGTAGCCATAACCAGTGTGAAAGGCGCTTAGGGCTGTCTTGGCCACGCTCTCATCCTTGCCCGCAAACCGCTCGGTAATCAGCCTTTCCAGCTTCGGCAGGTTGAGATCGAACATTTTGGCCACCAGACCCAGCGCAAAAATGTTTTTGCCCTTGTCCTTGGCCGTGCCGCCAATGGCCTCGATGGTCCGGCTGGTGATGGGCACAGCGACGTGGCGGTATTCCTTCTCCCATTCGGGGTTGGGCTGCACCTGATCGGAGTCATAGAGCACGATGCCGCCTTTGCGCACGGATGAAATATGGTCCTCGTAAGAATGCTGATAGAAAGCCAGAAGGACGTCGGCCTCGTCGCCCGCGCTCAGGACTTCGCCCGAGCCAATGCGAACCTGGAAAATGGATGGCCCGCCGGAAATGGTGGATGGGATGGTCATGAACGTCATGACCTCTTGCTCGCTGCGCCCGGCCAGGCGGGCCAGAAAACCGCCTATGGCCTGGATGCCGTCCTGCGAATTGCCGGCGAACCGGATGACCGCTTCCGTTACTTTCGACACCTTCGGCGTGCCGCCGCCGACTGGCGGTGTCAATGTGGATTCACTCATTTTACACTCCGTGATTTAAAAGCCTTGAACTCTGCGATGATGCGTTGCCGGAAGGTTCCGACACCGCGACCGTGCTATAAGTTTTACGATGCACGTTCATACGTTACTGCTTCAGCATAAGTACGTCAAATGGTGCGGTTATGTCGTAAGCATTTGCACACTAGCACGTTACGCTAAAATAAGACCCTTTTGCTGGCTGCGCGAAGGAAAGTATTAATTATGCTTATCTATATGCGATTTACTGTAAAAATGTTTAATAATACTAATCTTGGTGGAAATCGGCACGAAAAGTCGCGCTTGCCGGCCAAATGCGAGAGCGGCAAAATGGAAGAAAATGAACTGGAACTCTTTCAACTCTGAGTTGGCAAAATCTAGGTTGCGAAAGTGGACCGTTCGGGAGCGCTGCCTTTTCTGTATCTGGTTGGGGTTATTTATCTTGGCAATGTTGCTGGTGTTGCGAAGTGCGCTTTCAAAATAGGGGACTACCAAACTTGTGTGATGAGCATGGCGGACATTATCGAGGAACTGCCCAAACTGACGCCGGAACAGCGCGCCATGATTCTAAGTCGAGTCCGGGAGCTGGACGGCCCCGAGGAATCGCTTTTCCTGCAAGAGGCCGCCGAGACGATGTTCCGGGATATGGACCAACAGGAGGGTGCCGAATCTCCCATAACGGCAGTCAGGGCTTCGATCATGGCGGATGCGATAGGGAAGAAATGAAGTTATGGGGCTTTCGGATTTATGTGTTTTTCTTGGCGTGTTCGTTATTTGGCTTTGTCGGGGTTGCAAACACAACCTCTCGGAAGAACTAAAAAAGGGCGGACTGCCGGAGGGGATTGTCGGCTTAGCGATGCTTACCGGGCTAGTTCTTTTGGTGTTTTTCGGGTGGTTTCTTGTAAAAAGAATTTCAAATTAGGACACTACCTTCCTTAGAGCGCGCTTGCGACGGCATTAGGAGCCTACACGATTTGAGGAGGGCATTTGTCGTAGAATGAGGCTTCATTCTCTCTGAAGCTGCCCATACCCGGCGGAATTGCGGAAGAATCCACCACGAGCAGCGCCTGAAGCAACGTCTGCACCCACATAGGTGTTGACCTCCACTTTGCTCTCAAATTCGGCCGGGGAAATAGTCTTCGCAGCCAAGGCTTCCGCGGTCGATTTCTTGACCCGGATCGTCATGATCGTGGCCCGGCCGGAACTGAGCGAAACAGCGCCGCCAGGTTGGACGGAACTGGAGCCTAACCCTCCGGTGGCGTCCGCCGTTCCCAATTGCGTGGCAGGCACATTCGGGCTGCCGGTGATCGTCACGACGATCCATTCCTCCGGTTTCACATGTCTTAGGTTGGCTGCGCTTTTCAGCGATTCGCGCACCTGCTTTTTCAAAATTTCGACGACATTGGCATCGTAAGGTTCCGCTCTGTGGTACGAGTTCTCCGCCCAGCGTGAATCCACGGTCGTCGTCGAATTCCCGCCGTAAAGGTCACGTTTAGCCTTCTCCCACTCCGACGGTCCTTCGGCAGGTTTGCTCGTGGCCGTCGCGGCGGGAGGCGCCGCCAGTGGGAAACGCACCCGCAAATTGAGGAGCGCGCCGAAGCCTTCGATCTGGGAGGCATGAATGAGGCGGTCGCCGGGCTGCAGCAACATTGGGACCCCAAGCTTGTAATCGGGCCTCTGTTCGCCCAGTGCTTTTTGAAGGTTCCGGTGGAGAATGAATCCGAGGATGTTCAGATCCTCCCCCATTTCATCCAAAGTTTTTGGCTCGGTTGCACTGAAGACGATAAAGGAACCCGCGCCTTCCGCCGAACCTTGAGTCGATCCGAAAGGTTCGAAATACTGAATTTGGTTCGGATTTGGGAACGCGCCCGCCTGGGCAGGCACGTACTCGATCATCGGCTTGTCTGGCGCTGACAATAACACGTCGTCCTTTGCAGGATCTGACAAAGGATTGTTTTGCGCCGCCGCGGTTTGAGTCGTTGCAGGCGCATCTTGAGCATGAATCGCCGTCGCGACGGTGAGCAAAGCGTAAGCTGTTATGAAATGTGTTCGCATATTGTTTATTAGTTCAATTATGGGTTTTCGTTCATGAATTCGGAATTGGCCGCCATTTGGCTCAGTTGCCAGCGCGTTTGTTGCAGTCGGTCATCGGCTGTCGAAGCCAGGTTTTCCAAGTCCTTCCGTAATGAAAGATAGTCGGTCGTTTCTTTTTGCTGAAGCTGGTTCAGGATTCCCGCCAAAGCCCTGCGGTCCTCCTCACGCTCTTTGACAGAAACCTGCCGCAATTCCTGAGCGATTTGGCGTTGGAAAGTGTCCGTCACCGATTGAGGATCGCCAGCCAGCGCCGCCAACAGGTCGGAGTTCATCTCATGGCGAAGTTCTCCCCGCACTTGCGCCATGACTTCTGCCTTGATTTCTCCGGCCTTGGGCGCGGATGCCCGGCCAAGAGTAAATCCAATGCCCACGACGATCGCCGCCGCGATGCCCCATTTGAGCATTGGCCAAAACTGGCTACCAACGGCGTGGCGCTGGCGCGGCCATTCCAACCGCTGCAGCTTTTGAATGCTGCGCTGCCAGCCTGCGATCTCCGCGGCGCAATCCGGGCAACTTTTTAAATGTGCCGCCAATCGTTTGGCCGTCTCGGGCGCCGCCTCACCGTCGAGGTAAGGCAGCCATTCTTCTTGTTTTGGATGGTTCATAAAATCCTTTTGCATTTCATATTCGAGTCAACAATTATGGCCCTGCTCCCTTTCGTTCGGTTAAGCGCGGCTCCAGAATTCGCGTGATTTGAGCCAGCGCCACGCCGATGCGGTAACAGACCGTTGTTTCGGAGATTTCCAGAATCTCGGCTATCTCCCGCAGCTTAAGCCCCTCGCCATAGCGGAGGGCCAGCACGGTCCGACCCGTTTCAGGCAGCCGGCCCATCGCCTGACGCACGATTTCGTTCTCTTCCTGCACCACCGCCTGCCGGTCGGGAGATGGCTCCAGCGCGGCGAATTCTCGAACCGGATGCGTGTCATCGCTTTGGCTGTCATCGAGTGGACATTCGCCATGGCGCTTGCGCTTGCGCAATTCCCCGTAACAAAGGTTCAGGGCGATTCGCCAAAGCCACGTCGAAAATTTCGATTCCAGCCGAAATTCCTTCCGGTGGAGGTAAACGCGGGCAAAGGTTTCCTGTTTTAAGTCCTCGGCCTGGTGCGTATCGCCCATCATGCGCGCACAGAGCCGAAAAATCGGTTCTTCCCAGCGCTCGACCAGTCGCGCAAAAGCCTGATGATCATCCTTCATTTGGACGTTCCACATTGCTTGTTCGTCGGTGACCGAAAACATAGATGACAATAAATGGCGCTTGCCCATGGGCTACCACGATTTGACCATTGCTGCTGGCATATTGTTCTGGCGCCGCCCTTCCATTCATCGACCGCTCTGCCGAACAGGCGGTTCAATAGTGATACGCGCGAGCCGGCTATTTCTTCAGAAGAGTTTGAGCAAATCGGTCAAAGAGATTGGATGGTAACCTGAACCTTTGGTAGGGACACCTCGCCATAAGCGTTAACCTCCCGCCTGAGCCTGTACTGCTCGGAAACAACCGGATTCCTCCGAATCTTCTCCCTCGCCCCGCACGGCGGGGAGAGGGTTGGGGAGAGGGGCTAGACTGAAGATGGAATGGACGAGCCACTCAATTGGCCGTCGCTTGGTGGAACGAAACGATTATTCCCCGCCAGACGCACTACCGCCACACAACCCGTCCGTCGATGGAGCGCTCGCCAAATTTCCAGCAAAATCCCCGACTGGTTGCGCCGCCATTGATGATTCCAATATCGCAGCACCTCGACCCCTTCCCCATCCAGGCATTGCTCACGCTTCAGGTCGTGGTCGCGTTGAACAGGATTCCCATGCCCAAAGCCGTCCAACTCCACCGCCAGGCGCGCGCCGGGACAATAAAAATCCAAGGCATATTGTCCGGCCGGGTGTTGACGGCGAAACTTGAATCCGGGAAAGCGTCCGGCCCGCAAGGCGCGCCAGAGCTGTTTCTCCTCTTGCGTCTGGTCGCGGCGGAGACGTCGGGCGTTGCTGGTCGGATTCACTGCCCGCACGCTAACAATTTTCGTCCGCCAAATCAATCCCCTCTCCCTAGCTCTCTCCCCGCTGGGCGGGGCGAGGGAATTCTCTGGAGTCGTGATCTCGCTGAGACGGTGTCTGCCGGTTCGATTATTAAGTTAGCGCTTATGGGACTCCGCGCCGCCGATGAGTTCCTCGAGGCGCCTAGTCAGCGTAGAAGGCGAAGCGATGTCATCGCAATTTGCCAGGAGATGGAGTCTGCGGCGCGGCCAAGCCTATCGGCCGTGGGCGTAGAATGCTGCCCAGGCGAAGACTCACATCCTGGCGGACTTGAGGTGAAAACGGTCGTCACGAGAGAGGCCCGCACCAAGCAGGTAAGACGCTAAAGTGCAGAAGGTCAGGCTCCGGTACGGATCTGGAAATAACGTCCGTTCCGCTTCAACGAACAAGATTTTCTTTTCCAGGTCCAGGCTGGCGCCCGCTTGCGGGAACAACTCAAACAAATGACACACATGTTGTTTGGGGTCAGGATGCCAGCGGATGACGTGAACTTCGCAGTCTTTAACCTGTCGCACCACGTGGTTCGTCCCGGCTTGGACAGGGCCAAAGAGCACATTTAAGGGGTCAACGTCTGGCAGGAGAGAATGAACCCCGACCAATACGAGGTTCCAGAGGGGATCCAATGCCGTTCCCCGCATTCGAATCTGGTTGCTCTTCATTACAGCCAATCGGGGTTCCCATAATTCCTTGCGGACCTCTTCCATTAACACTCGAATCTGTTCTCGTCGCCGCTCGTTTGTCGCTGTGCGTTCTTTCTGCTCCTCCCCCATCTGGAGTTCGGTTTTTCTGCCGGCACACACTTCACACAAATGCCGCTCGGTTCGCGTCTGCTGTCCAGGAGGACCCATGATGTGGGTTTCGTGAACATTTGCCGAACGCTTCTGGCAAATCTGGCAGCGCATGGCGAAATGTACGCCCTCCGCATCGGCTGGCAAATCGTTTCAGGAGGAATACAGACGAGACGGCTTGCCGGGCAATGCTCCCTGATATGTGGTAGGGACGCATCGCCGATGCGTCCCTACCAACCCGATGCGAAATCCGCTCGCCGCTTTTCGAAGGCTAGCGGCAATTTAGATGCGCTCGTTCTTTTTCTACATCTTGCGAACGCCGCCTTTTATCAATGCGTTTGTTTGACAGAAAAATGGCGGCGTCTCCGAAAATATTTCACACTTGTTTTCGCGTTTTCGCCGTTTTTTGGAGTTTCTTGAGTTGTAAGCTATTATGCTGCAACAACAAGCGTCGATCTGACCCCTCCAAAATAAATCGTACCTAAAAGCCTACGGTAGGTTTTTTGGTTTTTGCGTTCCGTGCGAAAATCGGCGCGTGAAAGTTGAAAACAGCAAAAGACTTTTTGACAGGATGAGTCAGAACACATTAAGAGCGGCCCGCTTTGCGGCCTACAGGATGAACAAGATAAAATCTGCTTGTCCTGGCTTTTTCCGAATCCTGTCTATCCTGTTCATCCTGTCAAAACAACTTTCCTGTAGTTCACCACCAACCACCAACCAAAACCAAGATAGAAGTTATATATGACACGAAACGGAAAAATAGCGCGACTGCCCGGCAACGTCCGGGCTGAGTTAAACCAACGGCTGGAAAATGGCGAGGAAGGCCCGAAACTTCTGACCTGGCTCAACGGCTTGAGTGAAGTCAAGAAAGCGCTTAAGGCCAGCTATGAAGGCGCACCCATCACGAAACAAAACCTCTCCGAGTGGCGCCTGGGCGGATTCCGCGAATGGCAGATTCGCCGCGAATTGATCGAGCAGGCCCGCCAACTCTCCGAGGGCCGCGACGAGATGGAAGCGGCCGTCGATACGTCCCTGTTGGCGGGCGCGCTGGCCGGGGCGCTGGCGGCGCGTTACGCCGTGCTTCTCAACAGTTGGGATGGCGAGCCGGACCAGAAATTCGAGGACAAGCTGCGCCTGTTGCGCGGCTTGAATCGGGACGTCGCCCTGCTGCAAAAGACGATGCATCTGGCCAACCAGCAGGAGAAAGCCGCCGTGCAAGAATCGGAGGATCGCGACAACCGCGAAACGGAGGGGCTT
>DASYNM010000423.1:0-33198 GCA_036008545.1 Verrucomicrobiia bacterium | reverse complement strand
TAGTTCTTACCCATCGCGGGAGAAAATTCTCCCTCTCCTTGGGGAGAGGGTCGGGGTGAGGGAGAACGATTTGTCTCCACTAAATAGTTCCGACTAATACAAAGGCCATGCGTGAAAACCGCCTCGGCCAAGGTTGTGTTTTGGGTCGAGTTCCAGGCTGCGCGAATTCGTCTCGGGGTTCAGGAACGTCCAGAAGGCCTCATCGAAATCGCCATAGATCTTGCCGTAGAGCGCGCTTTTGACTTTGCCGTTCTCATCCAAACTGGTCTGGACTCGAAGGAAATAATTCTTGTGGACAGAATCGTAGGTGTTCGTGCCGGGCTGGCCCGGATGCGAACTGCGTAATTTGATCAACTGAGGTTGATAACCGTCTTGCGGAGCTTCTTGCGGCGAGCGCAAGTCACTGCCCCCCGAACCAGAAGGACCGGACGAATCAAATTCCTTGATGCCATCGCCCGCATTGGGAAAACTGAGGCTCAGTTTCTCCTCGTAGCCGCGTCGATCGTCCTTATCCACGTGCCAACTCCACGTCACTAACATCTGAGTTTGAATGCCCTTCCCAATGGGCGCCACCCAATCTCCCGCCAACAAATCGAATCCGATCGGCTGGTCGAGCGGAAGCTTTTTGCCATGAACGAAATCCACCCGATTGGCATACATCGGAACGGGATGGATCATCTTCTTGACTACTAGCGTCAAGGCGAAATTGCGATTGGTCTCGTCGGTAAAATCACGGCCCGCGCGCGTGCGATAATAACCGTCTTTTTGAGCTTCAAAGGCCAGTCGCAACGTATTGTCGCGATGAGAGCCGACGAACACTCCGTTGGCGCCCGTTAAACCCTCTATTTTCCTAAAGCTCGCAGCGGGATCCCCGCCCAATTTCGCCGGCACATAATAAATGATTGACACGGCTGCGCCCGGCACCGGTTGGCGGCGCTCATCCAGGACTTTCACAGCGGCGGACCATGCCACGCCTTGTTGCTCAGCGAGGCTGATGGCCAGTTCCTGCGCGAACGTTTGAAACGCCTGAGCGGGATACCTGTCTTTGGGCCATTCCTTCAAAGCGACCGCCGCCGCCGCTCTGACAACCGAGTCTGGATTTCTTTGCTCGAGTTTGAGCGCGGGAATCAACTCGCGCGCAGCGGCCGGATCAAGACATAATAGGTTGGCTGCCTGCAACCGAACGTCCGGGTCGTGGTCATCCAAACATTTCAGAAAAGCAGGCACGCTGGCAGGAATGTCGTTTCTGTCCGGCGAGTTTAGTCCAGTTATCGCCGCCAGACGAACTTGCGCATTGGTGTCGCGCAGCGCCTCGAGCAATGCCGCAGTCACAGAATCGTCGGCGTTGCCAGCCATGCCCTGCGCGGCCAACAAGCGCACCTGGGGATCGAAGTTGTTTGTCAAGAGAGGTATCAGAACTTTGGCATCCCCTTGCCGGCTTAGAGTCGCGGCTGCGTTCGTGCGAATGGCGGCCGCATCCGGCCCATCCCGCGTTTCCACTGCTTTGAGCAAACCAGCCAGCGTTGAATCGGCGTTCGCTTTTCCAGGATCGGCAGGGGTTGCGTTCTGCGCCTGCACAAAGCCAGCAGCCAAAAACAAGATAAGGCTCAAAACTTTCATCGCGACTCCAAGTACCTCTGCCGGACGCAACTTCATTCTTAAAACCGCAATTGAGCCACAGATGGACACAGACAGACGCAGATTGGAATGATCCGCGAAAGCAACCAGGATCACCAGACGCGTGCAACACTCTTCTCGGAATAATCGGTGTTCATGTGTGTTAATCTGTGGCTTCCCCAGCCCTATCACCTTACACCTTCTGGTGAAATTCCTGCAAGGTTTTGGTGGCGTAACCGTTTTTCTTCAGGGCAGCGATGCCCAGGGCGGCTGCGCGCGCACCGCTCAAGGTCGTCATGATCGGCGTGCCGGTATAGACGGCGGTGGTGCGGATTTTCACTTCGTCCGCGCGCGGACTTTGGCCGGCTGGGGTGTTGATGACCAGTTGAATCTCCCGGTTCTTGAGCAAATCCAGCGTGTTGGGGCGGCCCTCGGAAAGTTTGAAAACGAGCGCAACCTTCAGCCCCGCCTCTGTCAATACTCGGGCCGTGCCGGCGGTGGAAACGATCTCAAAGCCCAGCTCGGCAAATTGCCGCGCAATGGCGGCCACTTCTTTCTTGTCCGCGTCGCTCACGCTGATGAAGACGCGCCCTTGCAGTGGCAGAGGGGCATTGGCGGCCATTTGCGATTTGGCATAGGCGATGCCCAAGTCGGCGTCCAATCCCATCACTTCGCCTGTCGAACGCATTTCCGGCGAAAGCAAAATGTCCTGGCCCTGGAATCGGTTGAAGGGAAAAACAGATTCCTTGACCGCCCAGTACTTGCTCCAAATCTCCTTGGTGAAACCGAGATCGGCCAGCTTTTTGCCGGCCATCACTTTGGCGGCGAGTTTGGCCAACGGCACGCCAATCGCCTTGCTGACAAACGGCACGGTGCGCGAGGCGCGCGGATTAACTTCCAGCACGAACACCTTGTCGCCCTTGACCGCGTATTGCACGTTCATCAGGCCGATGACGCGCAATTCCCGCGCCATCGCGTGCGTGTATTGACGCATTGTCTCGATCACCTGCTTCGAGAGCGTGTGCGGCGGCAACACCATCGCCGCGTCGCCCGAATGCACGCCGGCGAATTCGATGTGCTCCAGAAAACCGCCGATCACGCTGGTGCCTTGAGAAGGATCGGCGAAATGGCCAACGTCGGCGATGCAATCGACATCGACCTCGGTGGCGTCCTCCAGGAATTTGTCCACCAGCACCGGGCGCTCGGGCGAGGCTTCGACGGCGAAACGCATGTAGTGGGCCAACTCGGCGTCGGAATAGACGATCTGCATCGCGCGCCCGCCCAACACGAACGACGGCCGCACCAACACCGGATAACCCAAGCCGCGCGCGGCCTCGACGGCTTCCGCTTCGTTAGTGGCCAGGCCGTTGGGTGGTTGCGGAATGCCCAACTTGTTGAGCATGGCGGCGAAGAGCTTGCGGTCTTCCGCGACCTCTATGCTTTGCGGGGAAGTGCCGATGATGTTGACGCCGTTTTTTTGCAAGCCGAGCGCAAGATTCAACGGCGTCTGACCGCCGAATTGCGCGATGGCGCCCCAGCACTTTTCGCGTTCGTAAATGTTCAGCACGTCCTCCAACGTGAGCGGCTCGAAGAAGAGCTTGTCGCTGGTGTCGTAATCGGTCGAAACGGTTTCCGGGTTGGAATTGACCATTAGCGTCTCGAATCCGTCCTCTTTGAGCGCGAAGGCGGCATGGACGCAACAATAATCGAACTCAATGCCCTGGCCGATGCGGTTGGGGCCGCCGCCGAGGATCATGACTTTGCGCCGGTCGCCGCTTTTGGTCTCGTCGTCGCCGCAGTCGTAAGTGGAGTAATAGTAAGGGGTGTAGGCCTCGAACTCCGCGGCGCATGTGTCAACCAAACGGTAACTGGGCGCGAGGCCAAGTTGCGCGCGCAAGGCGCGGACAGCCGCCTCGGATTTCCCGGTCAAATGCCCGATTTGCCGGTCCGAAAAACCGAGCGACTTCGCCTTAGCCAACAATTCACGATTCATTCTCAAAATCTAAATCTGGCCAAATAAGCCTGAGCGAGCACCGCCTGGCAAGGATGGAGTTTCAAATGCGTTTGTTCAACGGAACGCCGGTTCGTGCTTCATTTCCACAATCGCTGTTGATATCGTTTTCCCGGCGTGGCTCGACTCGTTATGTCAAACTATATTGCAATGTTGCGCGGGATTAACGTAGGCGGACACTGTATCATCAAGATGGAACAGCTTCGCGCGTCCTTCGCCGCACTTGGATTCAGCAATGTTAAAACGTATATCCAAAGCGGGAACGTGGTTTTTGAAGCCACGAAGGATTCTGCCATCAGCCTGTCCAAAAAAATCGAACAAATGATTGTGCGCGATTTTGGATTTTCGGTTCCGGTTTTTCTGAGAACATCAAACGAGATGGAAGAAGTCATCAAGCGCAACCCGTTGCTGAAGCTCCCTGCCATTGATCAATCCAAACTGCACGTCACTTTTCTAGCCGGCGAACCGCCGAAAACGGCCCCTGCTTCGTTACAGCCACTAGCCGCGAAGTCGGAGCAATTCTGCGTCGTGGGTCGCGAAATTTATCTCTATTGTCCCGATGGGTATGGGATAACCAAGCTGTCAAATACTGCCATTGAAAAAAAGCTGTCCGTCGGAGCCACAACGCGGAACTGGAAAACTGTCCACACCCTACTGGCCATGACGCGGTGATTGGTTTTTACCTTCGGAATTAATTCTTTGCCAAATCGGGAGGGCGGAGTGCCACGACGCCCTGACTTCGTAAAAAGTAAGGCTCGCGGAGCCAGTACTGCATGAGAGCGACCCGCTTCGCGAGTTGAGCATGCCGACTGGAAGTCGGCGACACAGCAGGTTGGAAACCTGCGCTACTAACTGCGGACGCTCAGAAAGCCTCGGCTCGATAGTCCCGCCTTACCACCGAACAGTGGCCAGCTAAGCCGCGGGCGGCTTGGGCTTGAGGGTGGCGGGGAGGTAGATGTTGAAAGCGGTGCCTTCGCCGGGTTTGGAATGCACGTGCAGGCAGCCGCGCGCTTCTTTGAGCAACCGATGCACAATGGCCAGACCCAAACCGGTGCCTTTGCCGGGCGCCTTGGTGGTGAAGTAAGGTTGGAAAATCTTAGGCAGCACTTCCATCGGTATGCCGGGCCCGTCGTCGCGGACGGACATTTGCAACAGCGGCGGCGTATTGGAAAATCCCTGCCCGAAAAGAATCCGGTCCGTAGGCCCGTCGTGCAAATTGGTGAAGTCCACGCCGGAGTGCAACATCTGGCTGGAAATATCGACCAGGTGGGGCTCGGGACAGCATTGCAGCGCGTTGATGGCCAGGTTGAGGAGGATTTGGATCAGGTCGGTGCCGTTGATTTGCAGATCGATGTCATGAACGAGCGCGTGAATCTTCAACGTGTTCTGGCCTTTGCTGGGATGGACGGTGAGCAACTCGCGCAAGTCGTCAAGAATAAGGTTGACATTGATGCGAATGGGCGCCGCCGGCTGCTGCCGCATAAAACTCAAATAGCGGTGCGAAATCTCGATGCAGTTGCTGACCTGCCGGGTGATGCGCCGCAAACGGTCTTTGACCATCTCCATGTCCTCGCCCTCGAGGCGTTTGGATTCGCCCATGCGCTGATTGATGATCTGAATGAATCCGGAAATGATGGTCAACGGGCCGTTGATGTCGTGAATGATGCTGGCGTAAATTTCACCGCGCGTGCGCGTGATTTCCTCCTGCAGCTTTTGGTCGTGCAACTCGATTTGCAAGGCAGCCAGCTTCTCGTTGTTGGCCAGGATTTCGTCGGCGAACGAATGCCGCTCCATCGCGGTGACAACGGCTTTGCGAATGGTGGCGACGTCGAACGGCTTGTTGAGGTAATCGCAGGCGCCCAGGCGCAAGGCTTGCCGGATGGTATCCACCGTTTCGTAAGCCGTGAGCATGATGACTTCGATGGTGGGCTGGATGAGCTTGATTTTTTCCAGCACTTCGGTGCCGCTCATGCCGGTCATGCGAATGTCCAGCACGGCGGCGTTGATTTTGTTTTTTCGGGCCAGTTCGAGGGCTTCGTGGCCGTTGGAAGCGAGCAACAAATTGTAATCGTCCTTGAAAACAACGCGCAGCGATTGCCGCGGCCCTTCTTCGTCATCCACGATGAGCAAAGTAGGACGCGGTTTGTCAGCGGCAGCGCTGCCACCTTCAGAAGTGGTAGCCGACGTTAATGGTAAGGGCATGGCTCAAGAATGCGTATTTACCGTCGGGAAGGCCAAAGGCGGTGGCATCACTGCCAACGGAACGCGACGGCCCCCAGGCCAGTTGATAAGCCGCATCCCAACTGAATTTGCCGAATTTCTTGCCCACGCCAAGGCTAAAGATATGCCGGTCCGAATCAGGGATCAGCGGATTAAAATTGCCGTCGGGCACCGAGTTCTCACTATACATGTAACCGCCGCTGATACGCCAGTCATCCCCCAAATACCGCGTCACTCCGAAATCCAGCATCCAACTCGGCTTCCAATTGAAGGCCAGCGTATCCGCCGCCGGCAACGGAGGAGATGGCTCCAATGGCACCGTCTTGAGGTGGCTCCAGTCGGTCCAGTTTATGTCGCTCTCAAAATTCCATTTGTCACTCGGGCGGAAGGAGTAACCGAACACCAACGTGTATGGGAAATGGAAATCAGCCGACGCTCCGGTGTTGGCCTGGAATGGAAAAGCGGGGACGGTGGCGTGCCCATTGTAATTCATCTCCGTCGCGCTGCGATAGGTGAGACCAAAAAAATGGTGCTCCGCGGCTTGGAAAAGCAGGCCGGCGGTGTAACCGGCATCGGTGGCGTGTCCGCGAAAATGATTGACGAATCCAAAGCCAGGCGCAACCGGCACAAACTCCTTCAAATCCGCCTCCGAATAATTGAAAGTCGGTCCGGCGGCAATGGAGAGCGTCGGCATGATCTGCCAGGAAACCATCGCCGCCCCTGTCAAATAAGTGAGTTGCGCTGTCTCGCCAGCCGCCAGGAACGGCGCGGTGTTGGGCCATTCCATGCGGAGTCCGTAAGGCGAATAGACGCCCAAACCGAAGCTCAACGGCAACTTGGGCAAGGTGTAGGTCGAGAAGAAATGCGGCACAGCCGACCAGATTGTCTTGCTGTTCACAGAACTCTCGCCGCTGGGTGCTCCAGGAGGGAATGGAGAGCCAATGCCGGTACCACGAGAGGTGTAGCGATCGCTCAACATGATGCCGTAGGCGCCGAGCGAGACGTTGGCTCCATCCAATTGCGACATGCCCGCCGGGTTGTAAAAGATCGCCGCCGGATCATTGGCTGTGGCCGCGAAAGCATTGCCGCGCGCCGTGGCGAAGGCATCCTGGTCGGGAAGGGCCAGACCCAGGCCAAAAACAGTGCTCGGAACAACCACCACGCTTACGAGCAAGAGGGCGGCCGAAGCCGCGACTTGTGTTTTGCGATTGATTTTCATCGTTAGTTTGTTTTCGGACGGCATACTTCAGAGAGACTTGTGTCAAAAAACCAGTCCCGCGACAAGGGAAATCTTTCACCATTTAAAGGAAGGTCAAATTCCGCACATCAAAAGTGGTAGCCCACGTTGAGAGTGAGAGCCTGGCCCAGGAATTCATATTTGCCGGCGGCAACCCCGGTCATGGCATTGTTCCCAATTGCAAGGGGTGGTCCCCAAGCCAATTGATAGGCCGCGTCCCAACTGAATCTCCCGCACTGCTTGCCCACTCCGACGCTGAATATGTGCCGGTCTGAATCCGGCACCCACGATTGATAATCCGCATCCGATGCCGACTTTTCGCTATAAGTATAACCGGCGCTGGTCCGCCATCCATGAGGAAGATAGCGTGTTGCTCCGAAATCAAGCATCCAACTCGGTTTCCAATTGAAATCCAGCGTGTCGTTGCTCGGCAAAGGAGGCGATGCGACCAACGGCACATTCTTGAGTCCGCTCCAGTCCGTCCAATTCACGTCGGCTTCAAAATTCCATTTATCGCTGGGTCGATAGGAGTATCCGAATGCCAACGTTTCTGGGAAATGAAAGTCAGCAGACGCGGCAGTGTTGCGTTCTACGCCGACAAAAAAAGGCTGGTCTCCTGTCGCATAGCCCTTGTAATTCATTTCGGTGGCGCTTCGATATGTCAGACCAAAGAAGTGGTCTTCGGCAGCTTGGAAAAACAGCCCAGCCGTGTAGCCTGCACAGGTGGCGTCTCCATGAAACGAACTGGCGAAGTTCACTCCGGGCGGCAAAGGTGCATATATAGAGAAAACATCTTGCAGATTGATCGATGAATAATTCAACGTCGGCCCGGCGGCCACAGAAAGCTTTGGACAAATCTGCCAGGCTACCATTCCAGCAAGCGTGTAATAATCGATACGCCCGGACTGGTCAGACGGCACGTAAGGCGGAAGAATAGCGGGAAACCCTACTTGCGCAGGCCACGGCATGCTCCTCAGTGCGTAAGGCGAATAGAAGCCCAAACCAAAGCTCAGATGGTAATTGGACAAGCTGTAGGTCGAGAAAACCTGCGGCGCTGCAGACCAAGCTGCCTTACTGTACTCGGAGCCGCTGCCGCCGGTATAAAAATCGTTCCACCTGAATCCGTATCCGCCAAGGGATACGTTGATTCCATCCAGTTGCGATATCCCCGCCGGGTTGTAGAAGATCGCCGCAGGATCATTGGCGGTGGCCACGAAAGCATTGCCGCGCGCGGTGGCGAAAGCATCCTGGTCGGGCAAGGCGAAGCCCAAGCCAAACGCAGGGCCAGTGCCGGCCACCACGCCCAAGAGCAAGAGGGCGGCCGTACCTGCGACTAGAGTTTTGCGATTGGCGCTCATCGTCACTGCTTCTTCGGGTGTGCCTCAAAAGGACTTGTGTCAAATAAGTAGCTTCGCGACAAGGTAAATCGATCACCATTTGCAGTCGTAGGTGGGGTTCAGCCCGCAAGGCATTCGTAGTATTAACTGATGTCGGACGGGACAGGGAACCACCTACACCAACCCCGCACCGGGGCGGAACCATTTTTTCCCGGCAGGAGTGTGGCCCTTCACACGAAGTTCAAGAAGCTGTTTGCAGCAGATCGTCCAAATCCAGTGGACGCGTATCCATCAAGATGCCGCCATCCGCTGAGCGCGGCCATTGTTCCTTCGCCCGGTCCCAATACAACTCAACCCCGTTGTTGTCGGGATCGCGCAGATAGATGGCTTCGCTGACGCCGTGGTCTGACGCGCCGTCGAGCGGGATCCCGGCCCGCAAGACTCGTCGCACGGCGTCCGCCAATTCCGCTCGCGTCGGATATAGGATGGCGACGTGAAAGAGGCCCGTCGCGCCGGGCGGCGGCGGCTTGCCACCAGCGCTTTCCCAAGTGTTGAGCCCGATATGATGATGATAGCCGCCTGCGGAGAGAAACGCCGCCTGCGTGCTATAGCGTTGAGTGACTTCAAAACCGAGCACATCGCGGTAAAAGCGCAGTGCCCTCTCAAGATCGGCCACTTTCAAATGAACGTGCCCGATCCCGACCCTCTTATCAATCGGTCGTGTCGAAGGGGCTGATTTCATAATCTCAATGAGTCGGCTGGCTACGCGGAGCGAGAGGTTACTCACTCAATCACTCAATAACCCGGCGAACGCGCGGCGGTATGCATACACCAAAAATAATTCGAACGCGGCCACAATAATTCCCATCCCCAATCCGCTGTGGTCGAGAAAAATATCGAAGAATAGGATGTTCACAATCACCGGGCCGAGCAAAGTCAATCCCAGCGGTACTTTTTTTCCGATCAGCAGAAGCAAGCCGCCCGCGATTTCAAAGCATTTAGTCGCATACAGATAGCCGCTGCTGAACATAGCAACCATGAACGCGCCGGCGTCGTTTTTAGGCGGAGGCGGCATGGGCATGAAGTGGAGGAATACGTTCAGCCCGAACACGAAAAAGACCAGTCCGAGCAAAACCCGCGCGATAATAGTGGCGATTTTCATAGTTTTATTGCGTTTTGTGTTTCGATTTAGTTTCAGTTTAGGTCAAATAAAAGGACTTGCGCCGGCTTGGCCGCGCTCAGTTCCAACGCGCCTTCGTCGCTGACGGCAGCGGCGTCGCCGCCTTGCAAAGTCTTGCCATTGAGCGACACCTCGCCTTCGGCCACGTGAACCCAGGCGTTGCGTCCTTTCGCCAATTTATGCGTGACACGGTCGCCGGCGTTGAGTTTGCCCAGCCACAGATCGGCGTCCTGGTGAATGGCGATCGAATCGTCACGCCCCGTCTTACTGGTCACCAGATGCAACGCCCCGGTGGGCGCCTTCGCCATCGACTTCTCCGCGTAGCGCGGCGCGACGCCTTTGCGATCGGGTTGAATCCAAATCTGCAACAGATGCACCGCTTCGTCTTTGGACGGATTGAATTCGCTATGCTGCACGCCGGTGCCGGCGGACATGTATTGCACTTCACCCGTGCGGATGACGCGGCCGTTGCCCATCGAATCCTTATGCTGCAGCGCGCCGCTGAGGATGTAAGTGATAATCTCCATGTCGCGATGCGGATGCGCCCCGAAACCCTGGCCCGGCATGACCAGATCGTCATTGATGACGCGCAGGCTGCAGAAGCCCATCCAATTCGGGTCATAGTAATCCGCGAAGCTGAAAGAGTGGTAGGTGTCCAGCCAGCCGTGTTCGGCGTGGCCCCGTTCATTTGCTTTTCTTAGTTTCATCATGACAACACCATGCCACATTACGAGCGAACTTGAGAAAGACCAAGTTTCTTGCCTCAGCATACCCGCAGAGCATGGTGCTGGGTTAGATTGGTGCCGGAAGAGCAGGACAGAAGGAAGTTGAGACAGGATTTACAGGATGAACAAGATGGATTACCAAGCCACCCTCCATCACAGAATGGTGAGGCTTTATAGCTGACGCTCATCCGTCTTTTTCATCCCGTAAATCCTGTTAATCCTGTCAAATTTTCGTGTCTTGACTGTATCTCTCCAACTCAGGCCTTCATGGGGAAGTGGAGGGCATGGCGAGATCATCTGGTTTCACGCCGCGGCGGAATCCGTTGAAACCGTAAGGCGTCGGTTGATAGTCTCCCACCAACTGCACCTCGGCCTTGGCCGGGACCTCCATGCCAAAACCCCAATAGACGGCGTTGACGAGCAGGCGGCGCAGGCTTTCGTCGCGCAAATCGGTCGAGCTGCCCATCGTGGTGCAGAAGGCTTTGTTGGTCGTCCCGGCTTCGTTGCGATGAATGCGATACCAGACCAGCGGTTGCAGTGGATTATTCTTGCCAGTGGCTTCAAGCGGCGAATCCGGTGTCGAGCCAGCCAGCACCTGGCCGCGCATAAGAATGACGGAATCGGATTGCGGATCCACGTGATACTCGCCCGTATCCGCAAAAATCTGGCCCACACCTTGCAACAAAGGTTCATTCGCCGCCGACGGCTCGATGATTCCGCGCGTGGCTTCCTTGTGATTTGTGCCGAGGTGGCTGACCCACGTTTCGCCCAGCACCTGACGGCCAAAGCCGCCCGGCCATGCCTTGCTGTCATGCGAATATCTGGCGTAAACGGAATCGGAATCCTTGGAATAGGCGAAGGCGTGCGTGCTGGTGCGCAACCCGATGATCGGCTTGCCGGCGAGATAGGCATCCACGAAATGCTTCATCGTCGCGTCCGGCCAATGGCGAAAGCGCAGCATCATAAAGATGGCATCCGCGTGATCCAAGGCCTCCGGGTTGGAGAGATTTTCGCCGGCGTTGGGATCGATCGTGCCGTCCTTCGCGTTGAGCGAGAAGAGGACCGTGCATTTGAAACCGTGGCGCACGGCCAGGATTTTGGCCATCTGCACAAGGCTTTCTTCGGATCGATATTCCTCGTCGCCCGCGAGAAAGACGATGTGCTTGCCGAGTCCCGGTCCGGCCGTGCCTTCGTAAACAACCGAGTCCACCGCGCGAACCGCGCTCGCCCACAACGCGCAGCTCGCCACAGCAGCGACGACCAACGATGAAATTTTGTTTTTCATAAGATGAATTCAACCCATGAAAGCAGTAACCCGGGAGGCACACAATGTTCATTTCCATTCTCATGGATTGCCAAGGCGCGTGTCGCTCTTCGTAGCGCAGGTTTCCAACCTGCTGTATCGCCGACTTCCAGTCGGCAGGCCGCAAACATTCAGCCAATTTGCGGATTAGAAATCCGCGATACAGCAGATTGGAAATCTGCGTTACGAAAAGAGAGCGCCCTGAGCGCCGTTACAACACCAGCAATCTGGACGAGCACCGCACCAGTGCGTATGATCCGCCCATGGAATTGCGCCATCTCCGCTATTTTGTCGCCGTCGGCGAAGAGGAAAACGTCTCGCGGGCGGCGCTGAAATTGCACGTCTCGCAGCCGGCCTTGAGCCGTCAGATTCGCGATCTGGAGGACGAACTGGGATTTTTGCTGTTGACACGCGAAGCCAAGTCGGTGCGCCTGACCGACGCGGGCCGCGCTTTTTTGACTGAAGCCCGCGCCGCGTTGCAACGAGTCGAGGACGGAATCAAAGCGGCCCGCGCGATCGCCAACGGCGCGGGCGGCGAACTGCACGTCGGCTACGCGCCCACCTTAACGGCGCGGTTTCTGCCGGCGACATTGCGAGCCTTCCAGGCCCTGTCGCATGGCGTGCGCGTGAAATTGCACGATCTTTCCACCGAGGAGATGCTGGCTGGATTGCGCGAGGGGACTCTGCAAATCGCCCTTGTTGTGCGCTTGCCGCCGGCGATGTTGCGCGGATTGCAATTCGAGGAGTTGACGCGCGATCCATTTTACCTCGCCGTCGCGCCCAAGCATCCGTTGGCGGGCCATCGTTCGGTGAAGCTGGTGGAAGTCGCGCGAGAACCGCTCATCACCTACAGCCGCAAGGATTATCCCGAGGCGCACGAAAATCTGGCCGCGCTGTTTGCCACGCAGGAGAGCAAACCGCGCATCGCGGAGGAGCACGACAGCGTTAGCAGCCTGATCGCAGCGGTCGAAGCGGGCAACGGCGTGGCCATTGCGCCGCAATCGCTGGCTTGCATGGCGGGGCCGCGCTTGAAACTCATTCCCTTCTCCCCTGGCCTTGCGCCGTTGATCGTGGGCGCGGCGTGGATCAAGAAGGGATTGACACCCGCCGCCGAACGCTTTTTGACCTGCGCCAGAGAGAGCGTTAAGACAGGAAAAAGTGAACAACCTGTGGCATGACGTGTGAATAACAAAAAATGTTTTTTGCTCGTGAAGATTTCTGACCGAAACCACTGTTGAGAAAATAGAGAAAGGCAATTAAACCCATGGCGACCGAAGAAAGAGTGCTTTGTTTTGAACGGAAACTTCTTGATGAGTTGGGCGTGTTTCAGGGTCTGAGCCTGGAGGTGGAGAAATACTTGAGCGTTCTCACTTCCTCTTCGCACTTGGTTTACCTGAACCGCAGCGAGGCCGAACTGGACAAGCGTTACAAGCAGCTCATCCCGTACGTTCTGTTGATTTGCGGGCACAAGATACTGCGTTACAGGCGCGGCAAGGCTGGCCAGGAAACGCGCTTGCACGGATTATGCTCCGTCGGAGTCGGCGGGCACATCTCCGAGGAGGATCATGGACTTTTCTCCAACGACCGAGGCTATCAGGAGGGCATGAGGCGCGAATTGATGGAGGAAGTGGGCGTCGATGCCGCCAACGAGCCAGCCGTGGCCGCGATCAATGACGACAGCACCGAGGTAGGACAAGTGCATTTCGGAGTCGTCCACGTCGTGCGCGTCGCCGATGAAACGGTCGCGCGCCGGTGCAGCGGCGTCGTGAGTCCTGAGTTTATCCCGATGGCGGAAGTGCTGAAGGATTCGTCCGGGTACGAATCCTGGTCCCGCTTTTGCATCGAACATTTGGATGGGCTGCTGGGCAAGGCGGGCGCTATGGCAGAACGCTGATTTCTCGGCAAAGATACTTGAAAGACAATTCGATGGTTTTCAAAAATAAAGAAACTAAAGAGATTGCGCAATATTCGCCAGACCGCGCCGTATTGGGCTTGAAAGGAAAATCATTATGATACTGGCACATATATTTGGATTCCATGGGCACGGGTTCGGCGGCGGCGTTTTGGTCCTGTTGATTGTCCTGGCGTGCGTCGCCATCATCGTTTCGTGGCCCAGCAAGCCCCAGGCGAAATAGCGAGCGGGGATATTCGCGGCCTGCCGGCAAAGCTCCTCTCGCCGCAAGGGGCCGCGTCCTTAATTTGGATTCACCGGCCCAGCATTGAAGAAAAAATGCTTTCCGCGCGTGTCTGGATCCCATCCCGCATTCCTTGCATTTTGGATGCATTCGATTAACCGACGATTTGATACTCGGTAGCGCTGGTGCTGCGGCATGTCTCCATGACGTGAGGGATCAATCGCGAATTGCAAAACCAATTCACGCCCGCTCGAACTAATTGCTTTAACCAGGATGGACAGCCCCAACAGCACGCCTGCTCCTGTCCATCTGGGCTGGCGATAGATACTCCATTTGTATTCAACGTCCTCAACTGAAACAGTCCCGTTTTTCATTTTTGCGTGTTGTTTGCATCTGCCACAATGAGTGGCCAAAGAGCCGAATGTATCGAGTTGAGGACACTACTCTGCGCGGGCCTGGCGGTCAAAGCCAAGAGGCCAAGGGCTTTGCGCTGCTTGCTCTCAACGCGCCGGGCCTCGCGCTGAATCATCGTGGGCCGTAGCTTGGGAGGTTGAAATTTCTCAAAAATCCCTCATTATATGCTTAATGAACGTCCGGGGGACTCTGGAGTCAAACGGATGGGTTTGAAAACGATTTGAGGTATGAGAGTATGAGATTTTGGCAAGTTACAAAACGCATCACGCTGCTGTTACTGGTCAACCTGCTGGTGATGCTCACCATCGGCATCATCGTCAGCCTGCTCTTTCACGGTGTGGCGACGCGCATGGGTGGCAGCCCGAGGCTTTTCCTTTTCTGCTTTGTTTGGGGCATGGGCGGCGCTTTTGTTTCCCTGGCGATTTCGCGCTTGATGGCCAAGATGAGCATGGGGGTTCGCGTCATCGATCCCAATACCTCCGACCCAGATTTGCAACGGCTGGTGCAAACCGTCAACCATCTGGCGCGCGCGGCCGGGCTTTCGACCATGCCGGAAGTGGGCATTTATGATTCGCCCGAAATCAACGCCTTCGCCACCGGGCCAAGCCGGTCGCGGGCGCTGGTGTCCGTTTCTTCCGGGCTGCTCGGACGCATGAAGCAATACGACATCGAGGGCGTCCTGGGCCATGAGATCGCGCACGTGGCCAACGGCGACATGGTCACGATGACGCTTATCCAGGGCGTGGTCAATTCGTTTGCCTTTTTTCTGGCCTGGGTGCTGGCCATGGCGCTGACGCGGGGATCGGACCGCGATGACGACCGTGGCGGCAGTCCGTTCATGCAGTGGATGCTCATGCAGTTGTTCCAAACCGTGTTCATGGTGTTGGGAATGATTGTGGTGTGCGCCTTTTCGCGCTGGCGGGAATTCCGCGCCGATGCCGGCGGCGCGCGTTACGCGGGTCGCGAACACATGCTGTCGGCGCTCAAGACGCTCCAAGCCGTCCACGAAGGCGGGGCGGACATAGCTGGGGGGCAACAGCAACACTCCGTTCAAGCCTTGAAGATTTCCGGCCAGACCGGCGGCCTGTTGGCGCTGTTCGCTTCGCATCCGCCGTTGGAAGAACGCATTGCGCGCCTGGAAAATCCGACGCTGGGTTGAATTGGGTTGCGTTGGATGACGGCCTCTCGCTTCACTTCTTAATCGTAATCCTAATCTTCCACCGCGAAGAAAGAGATTAGGATTACGATTAAGATTAGGATGAAAGACCGCCGCCAAACGGATCCATCTTCCTCGACTTGACGCGCAAGCCCGTTTTCTCCGTGGCAGACGCAAAGGAGACGGCGCCATGCTCCGCCGCGGCGCCAGTAAATGGATCGTTTGAAATGAGCAGATTGCCATCGATATCGAGGTGATTAGTCAACTCCGCCAGGTGCGCGGCGGCGGTAATCAGAACACTGCTTTCAATCATGCACCCAAGCATCGTTTTCAATCCCGCCCGGCGCGCCGCCTGCAGCGTTTCGCAGGCTCCAGTGATGCCGCCAGTTTTGATGAGCTTGACGTTGACGCCATGATAGCACTGGGTGCAGTCGGGGATGTCGCGCACGTTTTGGCATGATTCGTCGGCGAACAGCGGCAGCGGAGAACGCCTCTTGAGCCAGGCCAAATCGTGCGTCGGAGTGGACGCCGGCATGGGCTGTTCGACAAACTCGATATGCGGATCGCGGGCCAGCCATTCGAGGTTCCGCAAGGCTTCCTCCTTGGTTGTCCATCCCTCGTTGGCATCGACACGCACGATCTTCTTAGGATCGACCGCGCGCAACGCGGCCAGATTCTTGGCATCGCCGGGCGAGCCAATTTTGAGTTTGAGGATGGGGTAGGACGCGGCTTCGGCGACTTTGCGGCGGATCATTTCCGGCGTGTCGATGCCGATACTGAGCGAGGTCAGGTGCTTTTTCTCGGTGAAGCCCAGTCCCAGAAGATCATAGACGGGCTTGCCGGCGAGGCGAGCCGCGCCATCGACCAGGGCGACGTTGAGAGCGCACTTGGCGGAGGAGTTGCCAGGTGCGAGTTTTTCCAGGTAGGCCATGCTGCCCGGGATGTCGCCGAAGGAAAGTTTGTTTGGGTCCACCAACCGCAGGAAATCCTGGATGGAATCCGCACTTTGGACATAGCGCTTGGAAGTTGGAGCCTCGCCGAAACCGACGGCGGAATTGTCCTTCAGTCTCACCAAAACGACGGATGCCACTTTGGAGCCGCCGCCAGTGGTGACGCTGCGGGAGATGGCCCAAGTATGGTTCAGTTGCAGGTCGAACGGCACAAAATCCAGTTTCATAAAACTCTCAGCACAACGAATACCCGCCGCTTTGGCAAGCACTTAAAGAAGGGACGACGACAAATAAGCGCAGGCGCGGCCGCATTTTAAGTTTCTCGACACGCGCGGCGTGGAAGCTGAAAATCCCGGCATGGCTCGCCTGGTTCTCGAGAACGTGTCCAAACGGTTTGTCGGCGCCCGACGCGAAAACGTCGGCGCAGTCTCCCGAATGCAACTCGCCGTGCAAGACCACGAATTCCTAGTCATCGTTGGCCCGTCCGGGTGCGGCAAGACCACGACGCTGCGTCTCATTGCTGGCCTGGAAACGCCCGACGAGGGTGTCATCACGCTGGACGGAACATCGTTGGCCGGTGTGCCGCCGCGAGATCGCGACGTGGCCATGGTCTTCCAAAACCACGCCCTGCTCCCTCACTTGACGGTGTTCGAGAATCTGGGTTTCGGCCTGATGCTGCGGCGCTTTCCGAAGCACGAGATCGCCCAGCGCGTGCGGGCGGCAGCAGACATGCTCAACCTGACCCCGTTGCTGGAGCGCAAACCCCCGGCGCTTTCCGGCGGCGAATGCCAGCGCGTGGCCCTGGGCCGCGCCATGGTGCGGCAGCCGAAAGTTTTTCTATTTGACGAGCCGCTTTCCAACCTCGACGCCCTCATGCGCCTGCAATTGCGCGGCGAAATCGCGGCCCTCCGCCGCCGCGCCGGCGCGATGATGCTTTACGTCACGCACGACCAGGCCGAGGCCATGGCCCTGGCCGACCGCGTCGCGGTCATGAAAGACGGCGCGTTGCAGCAGACGGCCGCGCCGATGGAACTTTACCGCCGACCGGCCAATCGGTTTGTCGCCGGGTTCATGGGGTCGCCGCCGATGAATTTTTTCCAGGGCACGCTCGCGCGGAATAACGGAGCAATAATCTTTCAAGGCGGGAATGAAAATAAACTAGCCGTCCCCGTCGAGGGCGAATTCGCGGCGAAGTTGCCAACCGATTCTGGCCAAACGGTAACGCTGGGATTGCGCCCCGAACATATCGTCGAGGCCGGCGGCGGGCCGGTACCCGCTGTGGTGGAACGCGTCGAAGCTGCGGGCGCAGAGAATTTTGTTTACTGTACGAGCTGCGGCGTGCCTTTCGTGGTGCGAGCGCCATCGGCCAGTGCGGCCAAGAGCGGCGACGCTCTGTTGTTGCGCTTCGACATGACCAAAGCCCATTTCTTCGACCTGGGCACCGGGCAAAGCCTGGCGTGATGCACAACGAAACTTGGGTGCGAACTCCTCCCCGCCAAGCTGGCCCAACGGTGGAAAGCCATGACATCCTCCAAGATCGCCCTCCATTCGTTGACTGTTGTAGATGTCCGGAGGCGCGACGCAATCCTTCACCCATCTCAAAATTCCAGCTTGACCGGCTGCGCGAGACAGGCCATAATCGCGGCCACAAAACCCCGTGAATCTATGAGTGGAAAATGTCCAAAATGCGATAGGGTCATCACACATTTGATTGGCGCCGAAGTAAAAATTAAGGATAAAAAGATTGCGTGGGCCGGCTCCATGTTGCTTTGCCCACACTGTCAGACCGTGCTCGGCGCGGGGATTGATTCAACACGCCTCTACAACGACCTGGTCGCACGACTGGGCCTGCAAATCGAGAAGCTGCACGCGGGTCAGTGAAATCTGTTGTCCACGGTGGCTCTAGGCCGGCAATCACGTATTTTTCGTTCCGCATTTCGGATTAAGCACAAGCGTCTAGTTGCCTTCCTGGAATCGTTTGGGCATTGTTGCACGCCATGAAAGAAGCTCCGCCACCCATCGGGCAAGCTAGCCGAATTGTTTTTGCCAATCTTGCGTTGCGGACGTCACCATGACAACTCTGCGCGCTCGCCATTTTTGCGGTTGCTTGCTGGCGCTTCTGCTCTCGCCGATTGGCCTCCGCGCCTCTGGGGATTGGCTCATCGATCCTGCGCCGTTCAAGGCCAGCGTCACGCTCAGCACCGACGGACGCGAGATCGAGCTGGCCAACGGCTTGATCCGTCGCGTCATCCGATTGCAGCCCGACGCCGCCACCGTCGCCTTTGACAATTTGATGACTGGCCAATCGCTGCTCCGTTCCGTGCGTGCGGAAGCAAAGCTGAGGCTGGATGGAAAAGAGTTCGATGTCGGCGGACTCGCCGGCCAGCCGATCCACAATTATTTGAGTCCGGCATGGCTGGATGAATTGAAGCCAGAGCCGTCCGCCTTTCACTTCGCTGGCATGAAGACGGGCAAGACGGAAGCGCGGTTCGCGTGGCGCAAACGGACCGAGTGGCTGACGGAAAACCCGTCCTGGCCGCCGCCCGGCGCGTCGCTCACCCTGGAATTCACTCCGCCCACCAACATCGGCCCGATTACGGTGGAGGTGCATTACGAAATTTACGATGGTCTGCCGCTGCTGGCCAAATGGTTCGTTTTGCGCAATCGCTCTACGCACGCCGTTATGCTTGACTCCATGCTGGTCGAGCTGCTGGCGGCGGTGGAAGCGGAATCCATCGTGGACGGCCCGGCCGCGAATTTCCGCGGGGCCTACCGGGCGCTGGATGTTTTCAGCGACTATTCCTTCGGCGGCAACATGGACCCGGACGCCGACGCGCCCGGCGTCCACTGGACCAACGATCCGGCCTACTCAACGCAAGTGAATTACGAACGGCGAACTCCGTGCCTGTTGCAGTGCGCGCCGCCCATCGGCCCCGCGCAAAGCATCGAAGCGGGCGGGACATTTGAATCCTTTCGTGTCTTCGAACTCGTGCAAGACAGCACCGAGCGTGAACGGCGTGGCCTGGCCTTGCGCCATGCCTATCGCACCCTGGCGCCTTGGACGCAGGAAAATCCGGTGCTGATGCACGTCCGCAGCGCCCAACCCGACGCAGTCAAGGAAGCGATCGACCAATGCGCGACGGTCGGATTCGAAATGGTCATCATGACCTTTGGCAGCGGGTTCGACATCGAGAACGAACAACCGGAATATCTCGCCGAAATTAAATTGCTCGCCGATTACGGCAAGGCCAAAGGCGTGGCGCTGGGCGGTTATTCTCTGCTGGCCAGCCGCTCCATCGATGCGAAGGACGACGCCATCAACCCGGCGACCGGCAAACCGGGCGGGATGCGCTTCGGCGACTCGCCGTGCCTGGGGAGCCGTTGGGGCGAGTTTTACTTCCACGCGCTTCGGCAATTCTTCGAGCAGACCGGCTGCGCCGTCATGGAAAACGACGGCTCGTATCCGGGTGACGTTTGCGCCTCGACCAACCATCCGGGCCACACCGGTTTGCGCGACTCGCAGTGGAAGCAGTGGCGGATCATCACGGACTTTTACCAGTGGTGCCGCGCGCGCGGCGTTTATCTCAACGTGCCCGATTGGTATTACCTGGCCGGCTCCAGCAAATGCGGCATGGGCTATCGCGAGTCTAATTGGTCGCTGCCGCGCGAGGAGCAGGAAATCATCGAGCGCCAAAATATATATGACGGCACCTGGGAGAAAACGCCGAGCATGGGTTGGATGTTCGTGCCGTTGACGGAATACCAGGGCGGCGGCGCGGCTGCCACCATCGAGCCGCTCAAGGACCACCTGGCCCATTACGAGACGCGCCTGGCCAATCTTTTTGGCGCGGGCGTGCAAGCCTGCTATCGCGGGCCGCGCCTTTACGACACCGACCAAACCAAGGCCGTGGTCGAAAGGTGGGTGGCCTTCTACAAGGGCCACCGCGCGATTCTTGACAGCGACATCATTCATCTGCGCCGCGCCGACGGACGCGATTGGGACGGCTGGCTGCATGTCAATCCGAATTTGTCCGAATGCGGCTTGGCGGTCTTCTACAATCCGCTCGCGGAAGCGATCGAGCGCCATATACGGCTCCCGCTCTACTACACTGGCCTGACCGATCGCGCCGCCATGAAGCAGGAGGACGGCGCTGCGCAAGAGATCACGCTTGGACGGGATTATGCGGCAGAAGTAACTGTGAACATCCCCGCCCACGGCCGCACCTGGCTGACCATCAAACGCCCCGAATAAGCGAGGAAGCGAGATTCTCCTGGGCGTCGCGGATCAATTTGTCACACGCTCACCAGTGAAATTACCTGAAACTATCTGAAACTATCTTGGAAATCAACGACTTACGTGAGCTCCTGGACCTTTCACCACGAAGATCACGAAGCGACACGAAGGCCGAAATGCCTTGCCACAAAGGAACACATAGAACACAAAGAAAAAAAACTTTCTTCTTTGTGCTTCTGTGCCTTTTCGCGGCCAGACCATCTTTCTTTCCGCCCTTTCCCTCCGCAAACTCTCAAAGAACAGGCACCTGAGCGCCCACACCATGCACACTACCACGCTTTTCTGGGAACGCAAGCACAAATATTCAACTGTTTTTCGGCGTCGAAACGTTATTGAGTGCCAACGACCGCCTCTTTTAAAAGCCGGAAGGTGCAAGCGTCTAGCATTCGGGTGATTGTACGAAGTAACAGCCAAAACGTCAGCAAATCAGTCAAGCGAGTCAACATTCCGTGATGGCCTTTTTTATTTTTTAATTTCTTGCGAATCCTCGGTTGCGGAATCGGGCCGAGTCCGATACCGTGTTTTTAATGTCAATGGCCGCCACATCAGCACACCGGCAGCGGCAAGGGGAGCTTGGACAGTTCCTGACGCCCGCGCCATTAGCAAGCTTTATGGCTTCGATGTTTGGGCCGCTTCCCGAAGTGGTGCGCTTGCTCGATGCAGGGGCGGGTGCGGGAGCCCTTACGACAGCGTTTGTATCGCGTTTGTGTCAGAAGAAGGACGGCGTTCGGTCCATTGAAGCGACGCTCTACGAGTTTGACCCTCTCATCCAGGATGCGCTCTCGAAAACGATGCTTGATTGTCAGCGTGTTTGCTCTCGTGCTGGCATTCAATTCACTTTCGCTATCCACTCAACCGACTTTATTCAAGAAATGTCGTCCCGGCTTGCCGATGATTTATTCGGCGCGCCGCGGCCTTCTTTTGATGCCGCTATTACGAATCCGCCCTACCGCAAGATCAGGATGGACTCACATGAAAGGCGTGGGCCTTTCAATCCCACATAGTGTCGAAGCCAGATGGCTAAAAGGAAATGCTCCAGGTTGGGTAAATGCCCCGGGCTTTAGCGAAAACTTCATTCAGCGGCAGCTCAAGGTGCTTGCCTGTTGTGATGTTCACAAAGATGAAGCGGAACCGGCCTTTTAGGCTTTGAGCTACCAGCACCTCCGCTGCGGTGAGAGCGAAAAAGTAGCCGCGAAAGTCATCTGCCAATTCTTGGTTGGTCGATTTGATTTCGCAAACCAGAATGTCATCGAGCCGTGACTCAACGGCATCCAGCGAGTCGAGATCTATCGTTCCCTTCAAGTGCAGAACATCAAAGGCTTTGCCGTAAACAATCATGTCCTTCTTGGCAAAAGCAACGACCAGGTTTTTCTTCTGCCGAGCAGTGGGAATGGCATAACCAAGATTCTTCGCCACGAGCAGCCTCGCGGCCATGGCCGCAGTCGTGTTGCCGCTTTTTGGAATTCCAGGGGCGATCATTTGATCGGGCCTCTCCCAGTGTGCCTCGCTCTTGCTTTCTTATCACTCGCTATCAAGACTTCCAATCGGTTCGCAAAGCCGGTCAGAGTAATTCCCAGCGCTCGGCAGACGAATAGGAGTTCAACCATGTCCAGCCGGCGCTCACCCATCTCATACTTGCTGACGTAACTCTGGGGCTTTTTTAGGCGGAGACAAAGCTGGGTCTGTGTGAGGCCCTTTTTCTCTCGGCATTCGCTCAACAAACCGCAGAAGACTTCATATTCGCGACTGAAAGTCGATTTAGGCACGTCCGATTTTTAACCAGTTGACATATTATCCCAAATTGGGATAATTCGCCGTGGGCAAGATAACAAAGCCGAAAACTCGGCCAATGGGATTCCGCGACAGGCTGGCAGAACTGCCAATCCTGGGAATCGGCAGGCGGCTTGGTTTGTCGGATAGCTGGCTCTCGAAGTTTATTATTGTCCTTCCAGACGGCTCATTTTTTGTCCCGCCGCGAGTGAAGTGGTGCATTCTCATCAAAGCCATCATCGAAAAATTTAGCCCTGCCTTCGCCCCAGGCGGTGTTGTCATTTATATTGGCGACACGGAGAACAAGTTCGTCCATCTCGAAACTGCGGTCCTGACGTCGCTAGGAGTGACTTTGGATTCCGCCGCAAAGATGCCTGATGTCATCGTTCATTACACCGCAAAGAATTGGCTGCTGCTCATTGAAGCCGTCACCAGCGCCGGTCCGGTGGACGGAAAGCGTCGCAAAGAACTCAAAGCTTTGTTCGCGAGTTGTACAGCGGGTTTGGTGTTCGTTACTGCCTTTGAAACGCGCCGAGCGATGCAGTCGTTTCTGTCGCATATCGCATGGGAATCCGAGGTCTGGATCGCAGAAGACCCGGACCACATGATTCACTTCAACGGTGAGCGATTTCTGGGGCCATATCCAGATGTGTTGCCGAAATGAACGAATTGCTTGGACGGAGGCTGTCGTTCCTTCTAATAGTACTCGCATGAACCATGTGATGACTCGACGGGAGGCTGTCAAGAAGGCGGCAGTGTTGGCGGCGGGGGCTTGGACGGGCGCGGCGTTGCAGGCGCGGGCGGCGGCCTACGATTTTCAACTCGGCCTGGCCACTTATTCCTTGAACAAACTGCCGCTGGACGAGGTCATCGCCGATGCCAAGAAATTGGACCTGCGGAACGTTTCTTTGTTCGGCTCGCATTGCCCGTGGGCGAATGGCACGCCGGAGCAATGCCGCGCGGTGGCGCAAAAATGCAAGGACGCCGGCCTGACGGTGACCGGCTGCGGGGTCATCAATTTGCCCAATGTCGAGAGCACCGTTCGGCGCGCGTTCGAGAATGCCCAGGCGGGCGGATTGCCGACCATGATTTGCAAGCCGTCCCGCGACGCCTTCCCGCTGGTCGAGAAGTATGTCAAGCAATACAATATCCGGCTGGCCATTCACAATCACGGCCCCGGCGACACCGGCTACCCCTCCCCCTTCAACGCCTGGGAAGCCGTGCAACCTTATGACGAGCGCATCGGGCTGTGCATCGATGTCGGGCACGCCTATCGCGCGGGCGCCGATCCGGCGGAGGCGGTGCGGAAATGTCACGCGCGGCTATACGACATGCATTTGAAGGATTCGCTGGCGGAGGTCGGGGCGACCAAGGATATCCCGGTCGCGGTGGGGAAGGGGCACATGGATATCAAGGGCATTATCGCGGCGCTGATTGAAGTCAAGTATGCGCACATCGTGTCCTTTGAATACGAAAAGGCGGAGAAGGACCCGATGATGGGCTTGACGGAATCGGTGGATTACGTGCGAAAAATTCTGGGGTAATATTCTTCCCTCCTAATCTTAATCCTAATCCTAATCCTAATCTCTTCGATTGAATCCCTTATTCGATCATGAAAAATTGGAGGTTTACCGAGAATCCCTCGCTTTCGTCGCGTGGCTCGAACCGCTGTTGCAAAAGCTCCCGAAAACGATTGCCGTGCGCGATCAATTGGACCGCGCCAGTACTTCAATCGTCCTGAACCTCGCAGAAGGGAATGGAAAATACACGGCGCCCGATCGTTGCCGATTCTTCGATATTGCCCGCGGCTCCGCCTTGGAGTGTGCCGCCGCACTGGATGTTCTGACTTCGCAAGGGCGAGCTGAAGTGACGCTGGTCGCGAATGGAAAGGAACGGTTGCGCAGGATTGTTTCCATGCTCGTGGGTTTGATCAAGGCCAATTCTGATTATCGGCTGCACGAGGGAGATTAGGATTAAGATTACGATCACGATTACGATTAGGAGAAAAAACCCGAGACAATGAAATCCGCTAGCACAATTCCCGAGTCTTTGGAAAGATGCCGACTGCTTCTGCCCCTCCTACTCTTACCCTGGTTCGCCATAACCGTTTTTGCGCGCGAACTATCGCTCCAAACACAGGCCAATGTCATGGCGGAGCTGACTTTGACCGCGGCGCGAACCTACTCCGCCCCATTCAACCAAGTGGTGTTGGACGTGATTTTCACCGATCCGACTGGGCACGAGTCGCGGGTGCCGGCTTTTTGGGATGGCGGCAACACCTGGAAGGCGCGCTATTCTTCGCCGCTGATCGGCATGCATCGGTTCCGCACGGAATCCACCCCGGATGATGGCGGGTTGAACGGCGTTACCGGAACCGTCGAGGTCACCGCTTACACGGGAGAAAATCCTCTTTACAAGCACGGCCCCTTGCGCGTGGCGGCGGATCATCGCCATTTTGAGCACTTGGACGGCACGCCGTTTTTCTGGCTTGGGGACACTTGGTGGATGGGCCTTGCTCAACGCCTGCATTGGCCGGATGAATTCCAGCAGTTGACAGCCGACCGGATGGCGAAAGGGTTCAACGTCATTCAAATCGTCGCCGGGCTGTATCCCGACATGTTCCCCTTCGATCCGCGCGGCGCCAACGAGGCTGGGTTCCCCTGGGAGACAAATTACACCGGCATCCGCCCGCAGTATTTTGACGAAGCCGACAAGCGCCTGGGCTACCTGGTTGAACAAGGCATCACGCCGTGCATCGTGGGCGCGTGGGGTTACTTCATGCCGTGGATGGGCGTGGAAAAAATGAAGGCGCACTGGCGCTATCTCATTGCGCGGTACGGCGCGTGGCCGGTTGTTTGGTGCGCCGCCGGGGAAGCCAATTTATCGTGGTATCTCGCCAAAGGATTTCCCTACGACGACCGCAGTCAAGTCCACGATTGGACCACTGTGCTGCGCTACATTCGCGCGACTGACCCGTGGCATCGTCCCTTGACGCTGCATCCGACCGGCATCGAGCCGGTGACCGCGCGCCACTCCACCGACGACGCGAGTTTGCTGGATTTCGACATGTTGCAAACTCCGCATGGCCGACAGGAAGCGGTGCCGGTGGCGATCAACACCGTGCGGAAATCCTACGCCGCCAGCCCGGTCATGCCGGTCATCGACGGCGAGGCCAGTTACGAAATGCTCAGCGACAGCCTGCCGACCGAATGGACGCGGCGCATGTTCTGGATTTGCATGATGAACGGCGCCGCCGGCCACACCTACGGCGCCAACGGCATCTGGCAAAATAATCGTCCGGGGGATCCGCATGGCAAGTCCCCGCACGGTGGCACTTACGGCGTCATTCCGTGGAACGAAGCCATGCACCTGCCCGGCTCGCAACAGGTGGGCTTTGGGAAAAAACTTTTCGAGCAATTTCATTGGTGGGAATTCACCCCCCATCCGGAATGGGCCGCATTCGCGCCGTCGGCGCTGAAAACGGCCGCCTGGATTTGGTATCCCGAAGGCCATCCCGCCACGGACGCGCCGGCGGAGAAACGATTTTTCCGGCGCGCCTTCGACCTGCCCGTGGGGAAAGAAGTCGCGCGCGCGTTTTTGCGCATGTCGGCTGACGATCAATTCACGGCGCGGCTAAACGGCACGGAACTCGGCGGAGGCGAGGATTGGCGCGTCGCGCAGCAGTTCAACGACATCGCCCGATTGCTCAAGCCGGGGGCGAACGAACTGGAAATCACGGCTGTCAACAAACCTGCGTCAGGCGCGAATCCGGCCGGACTAATCGCCGCGTTGGAAATCGAGTTTGCCGATGGCGGCGCGGTGCGTATCAATTCCGATGCGGAATGGCGTTGCAGCAAAACTGAGGCGGCTGCGGAGTGGACCAACGCGATCATTGCCGCCCGCTACGGCGAAGGGCCGTGGGGCGAAATCGACGGGTCGGACGACGGGATCAATGGGCCGCAATCGACGGGTATTCCCGATAGGTTGCGCCTCATTTACGTGCCGCGTGCTGAACCGGTGCTACTGCGCAATTTGCGAGAGGCCGGGGGCCATGGAACCGTCGCGTGGTGGTTCGATCCCGTCACGGGCAACTCAACGACCTTAGGATTTATCTTCAGCGACAATCATGGCAACGGCGTCTGTCCCCCACCCTCCGGCCTGAGCCATGATTGGGTGCTGATCCTGCAAATGAATGCGGGTCGGGATTAGCCAGGCGTCCTGGCGAGTGATTTGGGCGCGTCAATCATAATAGGCAGTAACTCAAAACCCAATAATACTTAAGAAACTCAACCTGCGCGTCGGTCGCCAAACCGTCCACTGCGGCGCGCAACGCGTGCTCAGTCGGAAAATTCTTGAGAACTTCGTGTTTGCTCCCGTCATCCAGCCGCCGCGTTTGATAAGTGTCGCCGTGCGCATCGGTGCGCGAGACCGGCGTGCTGCTGCCTTCAACATAGACATTGTCGATGAACACCACTTGCGCGCCGGGCACGAGGACACGATGAAAACCCGCGAGAAAGCCCGGAATCCTGACCTGCGGAATGTGCGACCACCAAAAAGCGGCCAAGCCGGCGTCGAATCTGCGAGGCAAAACCGGCAACTTGTAAGCATCCTCCCTGCGAAACTCCACTTTGCCGGTGTCCATTGTCTTGGAACGCGCCACCGCCAACACTTCCTCGTTGATGTCCGTGGCGACGACCGACGCGACCGTGTGCGCGACAATTTCCGTCCAATAACCCGTGCCGCAAGCGACTTCAAAGACATGTGCGTCGGCGAATGTGCGCTCCACAAATTCCCGCAGGCGCCGCAAATCATCCTGACGTTCCAACTTGTGATAGATGCGCTCGTATTCCTGCGCCCTCTCGGCGTAGTAGCTGACCATTGAAGACTCGATGCTCATGAGCGACTGGGATGTAAGACGAGGCAAAGCTGAGGCACGCTGCGCTGATCATGCAAGCGCAAAACACTAGGAGCTTCCCGGTGTTAGCTTGAACGCCGTCCCCAAAACTTCAAAACTCTCTGAGCCTCTATTACCTTGCTGCTTGCAGCGCGGTGCAAAAGCCTTCTCGCCTGTTTCTTGTCTTGACCGACGCCTTGACCACGCCAGTAAAGCTTGCCCAGCCAATAGAGTGAGCGGACATGACCGGCCTCGGATGCACGGCTGAACCAAGCTAGCGCTTCTGGGAAATCTTCATCGCGATAAGCAATCTCACCAAGGCTAAACATCGCCTTAGGCTCGCCGCGCCGCGCTGACTTGCGATACCACTTCGTTGCTTGATCGACATCGCGCTCAACGCCGACTCCGTTGAGGAAGAACCAGCCCATCGCGAGCACAGCTTCCGAATATCCGCCGTGTGCCGCCTCGGCATTTAGGGCGAAGGCCCGCCTCTCATCCTTGGCCACTCCGTCTCCTAGGAACAAGTCAAGCGACTCGTTGTAAAGGAGTGTCAACTGCGACGATGTCATTGAGGACCTCATTGTGAAGGCCGAGTTGCGCCATTGATTGTTAAAGGATGCCATCTCGCTTTAACTCCGCTGCGAATTGATCGTGAGGAATGCTCGGTTCGTTCCGCCGCTCCGCTATGGCTGACAAATCGTCCAAATCGTCCAGCAGTTTCTCATAATCCGCGATCGAAAGCACCACCACTGTTTTCTTGCCTGGCTCGCGTGTGAGATACCGTAGGCTTTGACTCATGCAAGAAAGATGGCATCGCATAGGGCAGTTGTCGAGGCAGCAAACGAGCATAACAGCGCCACAGTGGTGAACCTGCAGGCTTTCGTGCTTTGCCTATTCTAGATTTTCCTGTAAATTTTGTACATGAGTATCGATCAAATTGCTTCCGAAGCATTGCGGCTCCCGGCCAGGGAGAGAGCGCTTTTGGCTGGCTCTCTTTGGGAAAGCCTGGAAGACCCGTCCGCCACCACAAAGGAGATGGATGAAGCCGCGGTTGTGGCTCTGGCAGCGGAGCGCGATCAGCAAATGGAAACGGGGAAAGTCCAAGCTGTTTCTCACGAGGAGATGATGGCCAGACTTCAGCGATGATCGTCGAATATTACGAAGTGCCACATTCGGGAGGGACGAGCGCCTGCGAGTCCGTGAAATGGTTTTATCGATGAGGCCAAGGTGGCTTGAAGACAGATCACGGACTCGCAGGCGCTCGTCCCTCCCGGAAATCTCAATCAGCCGGTTCGCCCTCGTTTAAGTAGGTTTCTAACGTTTATATGTGTATATTGTTGTGGTTGTGATACTTATGCCACAAAAGCACCAAAAACCACTCCCCAAATAGGCAAAAACCCCATTACGGGGGCTATATTCTGGACTAACCCCATTATATTGTGGTTTTTCCGCTTTACTTTATCCCCGGTTTGATGCTTATTTATGCCTCAACATGTATTTGAAGAATTTAACTGTGTTGGGGTTCAAATCGTTCGCGGACAAAACGTCGCTCAATTTCCAGCCGGGCGTGACCGCCATTGTCGGCCCCAACGGCTGCGGCAAGTCCAATGTTTCCGATGCCATCCGCTGGGTTCTTGGCGAGCAATCGGCCAAGGCTCTGCGCGGCGGCGAAATGGCCGACGTCATTTTCAACGGCACCGATTCCCGCAAACCACTGAGCATGGCGGAAGTTTCCCTGACCATCGGCGGCGTTGATGGCGAGCATTTGACGGCGGCTGGCGTCGAGATCGCTTACAACGAAGTGACGTTGACGCGCCGCGTGTTTCGCGATGGGTCGAGCGAGTATTTCTTGAACAAAACGCCCTGCCGGCTGCGCGACATTCAGCAACTCTTCATGGGCACGGGCGTGGGCCGGACGAGTTACAGCATCATGGCGCAGGGCAACATCACGCAAATCCTTTCCAGCAAGCCGGAAGACCGGCGCCTGGTCTTCGAGGAGGCGGCTGGCATCACCAAATTCAAATCCCAGAAGAAGGAGTCGCTGCGCAAGTTGGAAGCGACCGAGCAAAATCTGCTGCGTGTGGCCGACCTGATTCGCGAAGTCAAACGGCAGATCGGTTCGCTCCAGCGCCAAGCCGGCAAAGCCCGCCGCTACAAGCAACTGATGCTCGAACTTCAGCACCTGGACACGCAATTGGCCCGCCACCACTTCGATGTGCTGCAAGCGGACATCCACGCGCGCACCGAAGAATCGGAGCAAGCCCGCGCGCAGATCGAGACGCTTTCCGAAACGGTTTTGCGGGCTGATAATGAAATCAGCACGTTGCGCGAAGAACTTTCCGAGCAGGATCAGCAGATTGGCCAATGGCAACAGCAGGGGCTGGAATTGAAGGGCCAGATCGACAGCCACGAAAGCCGCATCCAATTCAACCAGGACAGGTTGCGCGACCTCGAAGCCCAAAATTTCCGCGCCACCAGCGACATCAACCAAGCCGAAGAACGCACGCTAGCCGCGCGGCAGGAGTTGGACGGCGTAATCGCCCGGCTGAACACGGCCGAGGCTGCGTTGCGCGAGCATCAGCAGACTTTGGAGTCCAAACGCCGCACGTTGCAAAGCGTCGAGAATGAATTGCGCGCTGACCAGGAAGCCTTGCGCGAGGCGCAGGCGCGAGCGTTCGAGGCCGCCCAGCAACTAAGCCGCGCCCGCAACGAAATCACAGCGCTGGATTTGCAAAAAGAAGGCAACGCGGTCCGATTGGAAAAACTTTCCGCCGAAAAAATCCAACTCGAAGAAGAACGCGTCGGCTTGGAAGGCCGGCTTACGCAATTCTCGGCCACTGTGCAGGAGGAGATTCTCCACGCGGAGACGCATCGCGGCACGGTGGAGGACCGTCAGCAGCGTTTGCGCGAGATTCAAGTACAGCTAAACGACATCACCCAGCAACTGGACAACGGCCTGCGCCGCCAGGCCGAGACGCGCTCGCGCCTCAGCGTTCTGGAGCAATTGCAGGCCGAGCACGAGGGCTTCGGCGCGGGCGCGCTTTCCGCTCTCAAAACGGCCAGCAACGTGCTGGGTTCGCTGGCGGACAAGATCCGCGTGCCAAACCCCTACGTCATCGCCATCGAGACGGCGCTGGGCCACCATCTTCAATTAGTATTGACTGAGCAGCCGGACACAGCGCGCCAAATCGTCGAAGACCTGCGCACCACCAAATCCGGCCGCGCCAGCGTTGCGGCCCTCCATCTGGCCGCCGCGCAGCAAGGTTCGCCTGATTCCAACGGCTCCAAGCATGAATTGCCGGCCAACACCGTCGGCGCGTTAAGCGTGATTGAGGCCGAGTCTTCGGTGCAGCCGTTGTTGCAGCGGTTGTTGGGCCAGACATTGATTGCGCCCGATCTGGCTTCGGCCACGGCCGCCTGGCGCGAGGCCAATGGCGCGTGCGATTTTGTCACGCCGGCCGGCGAATTGCTCAATCGTCACGGCATTTTTACGGGCGGTTATTTGAACGGGCACGGTTCGAGCCAGGCGGCGGCCTCCATTTTGGGCCGCAAAAACCAGATCGCCGATTTGCATCAGGCGGCGGCCACACTCCAAGAGAGCGTCCACGAAATCAGCCGGCAAAAGGGCGCGCTCACGGGCGAACAGACGCAGTTGCAGGCCGGATTGCAGGAGGCCCAGAAGGAATTGAGCACGCAGGAAGTGGCCATCGCCACACGCCAGGGCGAATTCAAGGCGCTGGAGAATTCCGCGCGTATGCTCGTCCAAAAAATCGAAACCGTCGTTTACGAGATTGACAGTCTGAAGGCGCAGGAGGCTGAGGGCGCCGCCAAGCGCCAGACGCTTGCCGCGCGGGCCGCCACGCTGGAAGCCGCCGAGCAGGAAGGACAGGCCAAGGTCACGCAGTTGACCGCCTCACTGGAAAATTTGCGTCAGCAGCGCGACGTGGCCAACGCTTCGCTCACGGAAACGAAAGTCGCCCTGGCCACCGAGGAGCAATTGAGTCAATCCTTCGCCGGCCAAAAGAAGCCGTTGGAACAGCGCATCGCCGAGTTGACGCACCTGGCCGAACAGCGTCGCGGTGAAATTCAATCTTTTCTTGATCGCAAACGCCAGGCCGACGCGGAAATCGCCGAGTCGGGCCAAAAAATCGAAGCCCTGAGGCGCCAACGCGAGCAGGTCAATATTCAAGCCGCGGAGATGCTCTCGCAAAAGCAGGCGCTGGAAGAACAGATCGAGACCGCCGACATCGCATTGCGCGAACAACGCCGCAGTCTGAGCGATTTGCAACAAAAGCGCGGGACAATCGAAGTCGAGTTGGCGCAGAAAAACATGGCGGCGCAGAACCTGCGCGACCGCATCCGCGAAAAATATCAGCTCAATCTGGATGACATTCGCAGCGAGTGCATCACCATCACTCTGGCCGACGAAGGCGCGGCCAGGATTCACACTCTGACACCCGAGGAAATGGCCGCCAGCGGCGCCGCCACCGATTGGGAGGCCGTAGCCGCGCAAGTGGCGCAGTCGCAAGCGCGCATTGACGAAATGGGGCCGGTCAATCTCGTGGCCATCGACGAATACGAGGAAACCGAGCAACGCTACCAATTTCTGACCAAACAAAACGACGACTTGGTGCAAGCCAAAACGCAGTTGGTCGAAGTCATCAACCGCATCAACACGCAGACCCGGCAGATGTTCCTGGAGACGTTCGAGAAGGTGCGCGACAATTTCCGCACCATGTTCGTCGAAATTTTCGGCGGCGGCAAAGCGGACCTGATCCTCACCGAAGAAGGCGACGTGCTCGAATGCGGCATCGACATCGTGGCGCGGCCGCCCGGCAAACAGTTGCAAAGCATCTCCCTGCTCTCGGGCGGCGAGCAGACCATGACGGCGGTGGCGTTGTTGTTTTCAATTTACCAGGTCAAGCCCAGCCCGTTCTGCGTGCTGGACGAATTGGACGCGCCGCTGGACGAATCGAACATCAACCGCTTCATTCGCGTGTTGCAACGGTTCCTGGTGCATTCGCAATTCATCATCATCACCCACAACAAACGCACGATTGGCATGGCCGACGTGCTCTATGGCGTGACGATGCAGGAACACGGCGTGAGCAAGATCGTCAGCGTCAAGTTCCACAAGACCACCGATGCACCCGATGGAATCCAGCCGTTGGAAACGCCGACGCCGGGCCGTTCCATCGAGGCAGAAGAAGACGAGGCGCGACCGCGCGAAGAAATGATGGTCATGGCCAAGTAACCGCATGGAACCAGTCCAACAGACTTAACCACTTATGCCTATGTCCGCTCATCAAAATGCCGGGGAATTTGTTGACAGCGACTTTGAGCCGGGCCGCGCGTCGGCCTGCGCCGCACCAACACCGGGCGCGAACATGGCCAACCGGCCGCCCACACGCGAGGAAATCGAGGCGCTGGTGAGCGAGAAGCAGATCAAGCTGGCGGAATTGAAACGGGCGCAGGAGGAATTGGAGCGCGAGCGGTCGGGCCTGGAGGAGCTGCGCCGGCGTCAAGTCGAATTCCAAACCGGCCGGGCCGAGATTGTGCAACAACTTACTCGCGGCGTCGGCCTGCTCGAGGAGGCGGAAATGAACGCGCGCCGCGAGACCGAGGAAATGGCCCGCGCCTTGGCGGGATTCCGCGAAGCCGCCCAGAAGGTACAGGCGATCAACGAGCAGACTTGGACCACCGAAAATCACACCGTTGAATTGACGCGCGCCGCCACCACCGTCGAGAATGCCCGCATGGAATGGAACGCGGCCCGATTAAGATTTCCGTTGCTCTCCGGCGCGCCGTCGGCCGAACCCGACCCGGCCGCAGCGCCGGCACGTGGGGTCTTTCCGCCCGCCGAGACGGATTTGTTCAGGTTGTTCAAATTCGGCCTGGCGCTGAACTGGCCGTTGGTATTGATAGGGGCGGGCATCATCGCGGCGTTGATATGGC
>DASYNM010000422.1:0-2395 GCA_036008545.1 Verrucomicrobiia bacterium | reverse complement strand
AAACCTAATGCAGCTCCAAGGCAAAAGTAGAATAACTGTAGCATACATATACCCCCCCGGAATGCTCATTACAAACGCCGTCCCCTTTTGGAAGGCTTCTCTCATTGTTAATTCGCGCGGCGGGTGGTATCAGTCAAGTATGACATCGATTCTTTTCGGTTGCGTCGTGGGCTTTGTGGCCTGGTTCCTGGTGCGGTATCTGGCGGCGGGGCTTTATACGGTCAACCAAAACGAGCGCGCGGTGAAGACCAGTTTCGGGCGCGCGGAGCGGGTCGGCAATGCCACCACGCTGGAGGACCCGATTGCGGCGTCGTTGAGCGCGGATGAGAGGGATCGCTATGTTTATCCGCAGGTGCGCGTGATTCCGCCGGGCGGGCCTTACTTCAAATGGCCCTGGGAGAAGGTGCACAAGGTTTCCGTCGCCACGCAGACGGTGAATATGTCGATCGACCCGGAAGATCCCACGGCCAATTACAACGGCACGATGCTGGAGGCCGTGACAAAGGACCAGCTTAACACCGGTTTGAAAGGGCAGATTCGCTGGCGCGCCTCGGAGCGGAACCTTTACGCTTATGTGTTCGGCGTCAAGCATCCGATTACGCACGTGATGGGTTACTTCATTTCCGTGTTGCGCGAGCGGATCGCCAATTTTGAAGCGCCGCCCGCCGCGAAAATTGCCGGCGAAACCGCGCCGCACCTGGGCCTGGCCACGGCGACCATCGGCATTTCCATCAACGACCTGCGCAAGAATCTGCGCGACATCAACGATCACATGGCCCAGGAATGCGCGCAATCGGACGCGCGTTATGGCGTGGTGCTGGACGCCTCGCTCATCACCGGCATCGATCCGCCGCCGGAGGTGGAATCGGCTCTGGCAGCCATCAACACGGCCTATAACCAGGTGTCGTCGGACATCAGCCTGGCGCAGGCCGGGGCGGACCAGAAGATCGTGCAGTCCAAGCGCGCCGTCGAGATCGAGACCCTCCGCGCGGAAGCCGAGACGCAGCCGTTGGTGGCGATGGCGGAGCAATTGAGTGATTTGAAGAAGAGCGGCGCGGGTGCGCTTGAGGCTTACATCCGCAATGTGCGGCTGAAGCTATTCAATCAGGCCAAGTCGGTTATCCTGGAGGTGAACCATGACTAGCGTGGCGCATTTCTTCATCGCGGCGGTGGTGACGTTCGTGGCCTTCTTCGCCTTGGCGCCGGCATTCTTTGGCTTTATGCAGTTGCTGGGGCTTTACACTATTGTCGAGGAGCGGACGTGCAAGGTGTATGTGCTCTTCGGCAAGGTGTTGGCGGTGATCGACCAGCCCGGGCTGCATTTTCTCTTTCTCAAGCTTGGCGTCAAAGCGCCGCTGGTGAATTTTCTCGGCAAATGCCACGTGCTGGATTTGCGGCTGGATCAGGAATACTTGCGCAGCACGCCGGTCAATTCCGAGGAAGGCGCGCCCATCGGCATCGGCGTCTGGTACGAAATGGCGATTAGCGACCCGGTGGCCTACCTGTTCAAAAACGCCGATCCGCGCGGTTCGCTGGCGGCGAACGTCGGCAACTCGACGGTGCGCTGCTTGAGCAACCTGAAGCTGGCGGAAATGATGGAAAACCGGCATCCGATGAGCCAGACGGTGCGGGCGGAGGTTTCGCCGCAATCGCAGGAATGGGGCTACAAGCTCGGTTCGGTTTATATCCGCAAGGTGCATTTTCGCGACAAGGAGATGATCAAGCAGATCGAGGAGAAAGTCGTCAACCGGCTGCGGCAAGTCACCAGCGCCATCAAGCAGGACGGCGCCAACCAAGTAAGCATTATCACCAGCACGGCGGAGCGCCAGGCGGCCATCGAATTTGCCAAGGCTGGCGCCGTGCGCCCGCAGATCGTGGGGGCGGCCTTGCAGAAAATCTCGCAGGACCCGGACATTTCGCGGGCGTTGTTTGAAACGCTGGAAACGCAGAATATCGTTGAAGGACAGGCGGTTATCACGTTGATACCCAGAAACTCCCAAATGCTGGGCCAGCTTGTGGCCGCCAGCCAAAGCCCCAAGACGACGACCCCGGCCAAGCCGCCTCAAGCCTCCTGAAGGCCAGTGGAAAAGGGGCACGCCCCCAAGCAAAAATAGCTTGGACAGCCGTCGGGCGTTGTGATAATCATTAGGGCCGTTTAACAATGAACGATTTACGTAGCGGCTTTGTCCCTACTGACAGAACGAATGAAACGAGAATAGAAATGAAATTGATGCGAAATGTCCTTTTTGTCGCAGCGTTGGTGGCTCTCAACGCCTCAGCTCAACCTGCTCCCCCACCGCCCTCCACCCCGCCCAAAACGCCCCCCGGTCTGGCACCCGGCTCGGGACCCGGTAGAATGCCTCCGGGCATGATGCACCCCCAGCAGCCCACGACT
>DASYNM010000421.1:0-14534 GCA_036008545.1 Verrucomicrobiia bacterium | reverse complement strand
TCGATCAAAATAGGAATGTAACCGTAAAGGTATCGTTTAATGAGAACGTCGTAGTCAAACGTTCCACGATTGATCTTGACAACTGCTGGTCTTTCGCTCATAAACAGGGTTAAGCAGGGGTCAGTTCTTGATAATGTCATATCATGCGCTTTCGCCTCGACGAGGCTGCAACACCAAAGCAGGAAGCCGACGTCAAGACGAATGTTAGACCGCCTCTTCGCCAAACGATGGAACGTCTGTGTTCTGGGGAGCACAGGCGCCCAGCCCGCCACGCGGGCCTCTCTTATGTTGTTCCGTCTCGCGTGTCGTGGTTGGCGCCCCCGCCGGCCACATCCCCGCGTCTTCTCCACTTCCCATTGCATGAGCGGGAGCAGTCGGCGAGGGCGCCGACCGCGACACGCGAGGGCGCGTATGCTCCCCGAGACCGAGGGCACCAAAGAGTCAGTTAATTGTATTGTCATGTTTTGCACTTTTGCCTCACGCATGCCGCAACGCCAAAGCTGGAACCCGACGTCAAGACGAACGTTAGACCGCCCGTCTTCGCCAACGATGGATCGTCTGCCTCCGGGGAGCACGCGCGCCTCGCGTGTCGTGGCCGGCGCCCCCGCCGGCCACATCCCTGCATCTTCTCCGTTTCCTATTGCATGAGCGGGAGCAGTCGGCGAGGGCGCGTATGCTCCCCGAGACCGAGGGCACCAAAGAGTGAGTTAATTGTATTGTCATATTTTTCACTTTTGCCTCGCGCATGCCGCAACGCCAAAGCGGGAATCCGACATCAAGACGAATGTTAGATCGCCCGTCCTCGCCAACGATGGATCGTCTGCCTCCGGGGAGCACGCGCGCCCAGCCCGCCGCGCGGGCCTCTCTTATGTTGTTCCGTCTCGCGTGTCGTGGCCGGCGCCCCCGCCGGCCACATCCCCGCATCTTCTCCGTTTCCTATTGTATGAGCGGAAGCAGTCGGCGAGGGCGCCAACTGCGACACGCGAGGGCGCGTATGCTCCCCGAGACCGAGGGCACCAAAAGAGTCAGTTAATTGTATTGTCATGTTTTGCACTTTTGCCTCACGCATGCCGCAACGCCAAAGCTGGAACGCGACGTCAAGACGAACGTTAGACCGCCCGTCTTCGCCAACGATGGAACGTCTGCCTCCGGGGAGCACGCGCGCCTCGCGTGTAGTGGCTGGCGCCCCCGCCGGCCACATCCCCGCATCTTCTCCACTCCCCATTGCATGAGCGGAAGCAGTCGGCGAGGGCGCCGACTGCGACACGCGAGGGCGCGTATGCTCCCCGGAACTGATGGACCACGGATTGACTCTGCCATTCGTCACGGCTATTGTTTTTGAAGCGATGATCTATTTTTCAGGTCACGGTCTCGCCCTACCGAGTTTCTAGTTGACGCCCGGCCTGGCCCGCTGCCCTCGATAAAAATAATTGAAATGCTCGCGCACCCAACCTGTAGCAGCAGGCGCACAGAATCACAGCATCCACCCAGAACGTCGAAAGCATCAGGTTCGGCGCGGTCCAGGGGAAACTCGTGTCGTGGCGAGGCCCTGACCAACCATAGACAAGACAAACGATAACGCCGGCAATTCCCTTGGCACATGCCAGCAAAGAGAAAGCGAAAACGACCGCTGCAAACGGCCGGCCTGTGATCAAGCTCAGGTAAGGCGCGACACATAACGACGGAATGAGAATCTGCAGCCCGATGAACAGCGCAACCCAATCATGCGGATCAACCAGAACCAGCCAGAGCACTGAAAACCCTGCCCAAGCGAGAAACAGCGCGACCGCCAGCGCCAGCATTCTGTCGGACCAGCCCGGCCTGTCGGGGTCGATCGGTGATCGGAAGCGCGTCGCGGCCAGGTAAAAGCAGGCCGCGCAAAAAAAACACAGCGCAAAACAACGGCCCAGGTGGGATTGCCAGAGTACCATGGCCGGTAATGGTAGAAGGATGCAGGCCAGCCAGGCCGCTCGCATTTCCCGCAATTGATGCCGCACGGATTCTTTCATGACTTGTGCCTTTGTATAGCGTTGCGGAGCCAGGAAGTTATATCACTGTTGCCTCGTATTGATCAACACAGACTGGTGGGGAGAGACTCTGTCGATTACTGAATGGATTTTATCGGAAAAAGTCACGTCTCGACGGAGTCTCGACCCACCGAGTTTCGAATTGACGCCCCGCCTGACCCCCCTTCGTTTCCTTCGTTACCTTCTGTGAATTAGTTCTGTCCCTGCGGTCAGCTGCCCTCTTTCTTAACTTTCACTTCCAAATACAAATCGCGCAGTTGGCGAGCTTCGACGCCGGCGGGAGAATCGGTCATCAAGTCGGCGCCTTTGGCGGTCTTGGGGAAGGCGATCACGTCGCGAATGCTGGGCGTGCCGCACAAGATGGCGATCAATCGGTCGAAGCCCAGGGCAATCCCGCCGTGCGGCGGCGCGCCGTAGCGGAAAGCCTCCAGCATGTAGCCAAAACGCGCCTTGACCATTTCGGGCGGAATTTGCAGCACCTGCTCGAAGACCAGCTTTTGCAATTCGGGTTGATGAATGCGGATGGAACCGCCGCCCAACTCGACGCCGTTGACCACAATATCGTAATGCTGTCCGCGCACCTTCTTGGGGTCGGTGGTGAGAAACGGCACGTCCTCCGCCACCGGCGAGGTGAACGGATGATGGCTGGAATACCAGCGGTTCTGTTCCTTGTCGAACGCCAGCAATGGAAAATCAATCACCCACAGAAAATCAAAGCGGTTCGGGTCGATCGCCAGTTTGCCGGCGGCCTTCAAAACTTCCGCGCAATAGACGCGGATTTTGCCCAGGATTTCGCAAGCCGTGAGCCATTGGTCCGCGGCGAACAGAATCAGATCGCCTTCCTCGATTTTGAGCCTGCTCGTCAGCGCCGCCTTCTCCGCGTCACTGAAAAACCGGACGATGGGCGATTTCCATTCGCCTTTTTCAACTTTGATATAGGCGAGTCCTTTGGCGCCGAGGCTCTTGGCGTATTCGGTCATCGTCTCGATCTGGCCCTGTGTAGCGTCGGCGAGGCCCTTGGCGTTGAGGACTTTGATCACGCCGCCGGCGGCGATCGCGCCGCTGAAAATCTTGAACGAGCTGCCGCGAAATTCCTCGGTGAAATCGGCCAACTCCAATCCGTAGCGCGTGTCCGGCTTGTCGATGCCGAAGCGGTTGAGCGCCTCCTGAAACGAGAGACGCGGGAACGGCGTCGGGATGTCGCGGTCAAGCGCCGTTTTCCAAACCCGTTTGAGCAAGCCCTCGATCAGCGTGTAAATATCCTCGCGCTCGATGAAAGACATTTCCAGATCGATCTGCGTGAACTCCGGCTGGCGATCGGCGCGCAAATCTTCGTCGCGATAGCAACGGGCCATTTGATAATATTTCTCGACGCCGCCGACCATTAGGATTTGTTTGAATTGCTGCGGTGATTGCGGCAGCGCGTAAAACTTGCCCGGATGCATCCGGCTCGGCACGAGGAATTCGCGCGCGCCTTCGGGCGTCGATTTGAACAAAGTCGGCGTCTCCACGTCCAGGAAACCCTGCTCGTCGAAATAGACGCGCGTCGCCGTGGCGACCTTGCTGCGAAGGCGAAGATTGCGCACCATTTCCGGCCGGCGCAAATCGAGGTAGCGATATTGCAGCCGCAACTCCTCGTTGACGGTCTTGGCCACTTCCGGGTCATCGACGGGAAAGGGAAGCACGTCGGCCATGTTCAGGACTTCCAGCGACTTGACCGCGATCTCAATTTCGCCGGTGGGAATTTTCGCATTGTTGCTGCCAGGCGGCCGGGTGCGGACTTTGCCGGAGACGCTAACCACGCATTCGCTGCGCAGGGACGCGGCACGCTCGAAAAGATCCTTCGGTAAATCCGACGGGTCGAAGACCGTTTGCGTGCGGCCTTCACGGTCGCGGATGTCGATGAAGATCAGCCCGCCCAAGTCGCGCCGGGAATGAACCCAACCCGAAAGGGTCACGCTCTGGCCAATGTGGGCCGGGCGCAACTCGTTACAATGATGCGTGCGTTTCATTCGGGCAGAGGACCGATGCAGTTGATGGGAAGGCTCGCCCTCACCCTAGCCCTCTCCCCCAGGAGAGGGAATATTATTACAACGCTGCGCCGCAAAACTCTGAGGCTCAACGTGGTTTTCCCGACGCTGACGTGGCTTCTCCCTCTCCTTGGGGAGAGGGCCGGGGTGAGGGAGAACGCTCCCCTGGCACTGAATGATGCCGGCTTAATACTGATAGGCAATCAGACCTCAAAATCGAAAATCAGCACTTTCTCCACCATGGTCATGGCCATGGTTTTGAACCGCTCGTGTTCAGGATGGACCATATAGGCGTCGCGCGCGGTGACATCCGAAAAGGTCATGATGAAGCCGTGGGTCATGCCTTCATTTAGGCTCTCCAGGCTGCAATTGTTGCCGGAAACGTAATCGTCAATGCCGGGCACCGTCTCCGACAAATCCAGGGCATCCTCGAAGAACTTCGTGATTTGTTCTTCGGCCGTTCCCTCTTTAAACTTCAAAAGGACTATGTGTTTTACCTTAGACATGCGCTAACAGTAGTTTTTTTTGCCTTTGGCTCAAGTATAATCCTCAAAATTAAGAACCATTGTGGCCGGGCGGATTCAGGGTATGCTGGGCCCGCATGTCAGATTTAATCGCCATTGTCGGCCGGCCCAATGTCGGCAAGTCGGCCCTTTTTAACCGGATCGCCGGCCGCCGCATCGCCATCGTTCACGATGAACCGGGCGTCACGCGCGACCGCGTCATGGCCGAAGTCGAATGGCACGGGCGGCCCTTCACGCTGGTCGATACCGGCGGCATCGGCTTGGTGCAGGGCGAGAAGGCGCGCGACGTCATCGCCCGCGCCGCGTTCGAGCAGGTCGAAATTGCCATCGAGTCCGCTGCTGTTATCGTCCTGGTCGTCAACGTTCGCGACGGCGTCGTGCCGCTGGACAAGGAAGTCGCAGCCAAGTTGCGCCGCGCGGGCAAGACAACGCTGGTGGCTGTCAATAAAGCGGACAACGACCGGGACGAAGTCGGCGCCGCCGAATTTTCCGAGCTGGGGTTTGCCAAGATTTTTCCAGTCAGCGCCATCCACCAGCGGGGGATCGACGCTTTAATGGACGCCGCGCTGGCGGCCATTCCCGTCGTCCCCGCCACCGAGACCGCGGACGCCGCCCCCGCCGAGCCAGCGCTCAAGCTGGCCATCGTGGGCCGGCCCAACGTCGGCAAATCGTCGCTGATCAACGCGCTGACGCACTCAGAGCGAGTCATCGTTTCGCCCACGCCCGGCACCACGCGTGACGCGGTCGATGTTCCCTTTGAAGTCGAAACCGAAGGCGTGCGCCAGAAATATATTCTGATCGACACCGCAGGCGTGCGGCGCGAGGGGCGCGTGGATAATTCGGTGGAATTCTTCAGCGTCACGCGGACGGAGGACTCGATCCACCGCTGCGACATCGTTGTTTTCGTGTTGGACGCTGCGGAAGGCATCGTGATGCAGGATAAAAAAGTGGCCGACAAGATCATCGAGGCGCGGCGGGCGTGCATTCTCGTTGTCAACAAGTGGGACTTGGCCGTGCCGGGCCTGGAGGCTGGCCGCCGCGACCTTCGGGCCGCGAGCAAGAAAACACGGCGCGAAGGCCAGGACAAACCGCTCGCCTCCCTGGCCGAGTTTGGCGAATGGGTGCGCGAACGCCTGTTCTTTCTCGATTATGCGCCCGTGATTTTCACCTCCGCCACGACGGGCTTTCACCTGGATCGTTTGCTCGAATCTATCCGTTACGTCGCCTCACAATTGAAGCAGAAAATTCCGACGGCGATCTTGAATCGCACGTTGAACGATGCCATTGAGCGGCGGCAGCCAGTCAGCTCCTCCGGGCATCGGCTGAAATTTTTCTACGCCACGCAAGTCCGCCAGGCGCCGCCGACTTTTCTGCTGTTCGTAAACCGGACCGATTTGCTCTCCGACCAATACCGGAAATATCTCACGCAGGAAATGCGGCGCGCCTTCGGTTACGAGGGATGCGCGATCGTCCTGGTGGCGCGCGACCGCGAAAAAACCATCGAGCCAGTGCGCAGGCGGCGCGGTGGCAAGGGTTGAAGGCCGCCGGAAGCCGGCCTCGGGTTTGCGACTCGACGCAGTGGGCGCGCAACCTACACTGTACCAATCCGAAAGATCGGCCAATGGCGATGAAAAGGGGGCGCTCTGCAAAGAGACTTGATGTCAGACTGAAAAAAAGCTAGGCTTGGGTTATGGCTACGACAAAAGCTAGCCGGCTGCGAAAAACGAGAATAATCGATCCGATCCCGCTTCGACCTCCCGGCTATTTTGCCCAGAGTTACACGGCAGAGGTAGTGCGCGAGGAAAACCGCCTGGCAAAATCCTCCATCATCCGCCGTCCGAACGGCCTCGAATAAATGATGATGAAAATGAGGCTCAACAAGATTCAGGTCGCCACCTTATTTTCAGGTTGGATTGTCGCTGAGGTTTTGGCTTATGGCATTTCGTTCAAAACCAGATTCTTTAGAGATTCGTTCGTGCTCGCCTTTGCGGGCATATGCTGGACTATTTGTTTCTTTGTGAGGGATAAACCAAATCCCAATTCCAAGAGCTGAATGGGAACATCACCGTATATCGCCTCGTTATTGTAGCCGCACGTCGGTCGAGGTGCTCCTCCTGCCGATTTGACTCGGATAAATTCCTTGATTTGGCGTGGTTGCCAGATGTCCGCGAGCACTCTAAACTCCGATATGGATCAGCAAGGCCGGCCTGCCAGCCGTGGGCAAGAAATCGACCTCGCGCACTTGCCGCCGGCGGCGGGGCGCGATGGGGCGATTGTCTCCGCCCTTCGACGCTGGGGCGGCTTCGTCAAGTTCTCCCATACGGTCTTCGCCCTGCCCTTCGCGCTGGCCTCGATGGCCATCGCGGCGCGCGACCACCGTGGCTGGCCGGGGGCCAGAGTTTTCCTGCTCATTCTGGCCGCCATGGTCTGCGCACGAACTTGCGCCATGTCCTTCAATCGCATTGCCGACCGCGAGTTTGATCGCGCCAATCCGCGCACGGCCGGGCGCCATTTGCCGCGCGGGGAAATTTCGTTGGCGGGCGCATGGACGTTGTGTCTGGCCAGTGGCGCGGGATTGATCGCCGCAACCTATTTCCTGAACCCGATCTGCTTTTACCTCTCGCCGGTCGCGCTACTGGTGGTTTGCTTTTATTCGCTGACGAAACGGTTCACAGATTTCACGCACGTATTCTTGGGGCTGGCGCTGGCTTTGGCGCCCATCGGCGCGTGGCTCGCGGTCAAGGGCAGTTTTCACCTCTGGCCGGACGGCTACGGCTGGAGCGTCTTGCAATACAGCGCGGTGCTGCCGCTATTGCTGGCGGCGGCGGTGGTGTTCTGGCTGGTGGGTTTTGACATCATTTACGCGGTGCAGGATTACGAGTTCGACCGGCGGCACGGTTTGCATTCACTCGTCGTGCGCTGGGGCGTGGCCAACGCTCTCTCCGTCTCGTTCCTGTGCCACATGGTGATGTGGTTGTTACTTGCCATCTTCGGATTGCTGGCCGGATTGCGCCTGGCTTACGGCGCGGGCCTGATTTTCATTTTGTTCTGTTTGCTGGTCGAACACTGGGTGGCGCGGCGGCGCGGCCTGGACTGGATGCAACTGGCCTTCTTCCGCCTCAACGCTCTCATCAGCGTGGTGTTTCTGGTCGTGACTCTGACCGAAATTGTGTTTCCATGGATGCGGTTCAAAAGATGAACTTTTTTTTGCAACAGGGAGAATGGCGCGGCTTTTACGACAAGGCCGAGGCGGGCGAACGCTTTTCCGAAGAGGAGGCACTCCGGCTCTTTGAGAGCAAAGACCTCAACGCCCTCGGCGCGCTTGCCAGCCTTGTCTGTCGCCGGAAAAATGGCACCCGCGCCACCTTCATCGTCAATCGCTACATCAATTATTCCAATTACTGCATCCTGAGCTGCCAGTTCTGCGCCTTCGCCCGCAAAAAGCGCGACGCCGACGGCATGCAATTCACCGTCGAGGAGATCGCGCAAAAGGCGCGCGAAGCCCTAGCTGTCGGCGTGACCGAATTGCACATTGTCGGCGGGCTGCATCCCTCGTTACCGTTCAATTATTACACCGAGATGCTGCGCGCGCTCAAAGCGGTGGACGGGCGATTGCAATTGAAATGCTTTACCGCCATCGAAATTTTGCACCTGGCTTGGATGGCTAAGAAATCGGTTGCCGATACCCTGCGCGAATTGCGCGAGGCCGGCCTCGATTCGTTGACCGGCGGCGGCGCGGAAATTTTCCGACCGGAAATTCGCTCGCGCATCGCGCGCGGCAAGGAATCGGCCGCGGAATACCTGGACGTTCACCGCACGTGGCACAAGATGGGCGGACAGAGCACTTGCACGATGCTCTACGGCCACGTGGAATCGCTGGCCGACCGAGTAGATCACTTGCGCCAGCTTCGCGCTTTGCAGGACGAAACGCACGGCTTCACCGGTTTCGTGCCGCTGCCTTACCAACCGGAGAACAACGATATTCCAGTGAAAGTTCCGCCAACGGGTTTTGATTCCTTGCGCACCATTGCCGTGAGCCGAATCTACCTGGATAACTTCGATCACATCACTGCGTATTGGGTCGGACTGAGTTTGAAGCTCGCGCAAGTGGCTCTGAATTACGGGGCGGATGACTTGCACGGCACGATCATGGAAGAGCACATCTTTCACATGGCAGGCGCCAAGACTCCGCAGCTTCAAACCGAGGCGGAAATGATCAAAGCTATCCGCGAAACCGGCCGCACGCCCGTGCAGCGCGACACTTTCTATCGGCCGGTCAAAGTTTTGGACGGCCCGGCGGGAGAGGACACGCCAGTGGCGGGCGTCTCCCAGGTTTTGGAAAGCAATCTGGCCTCTGCCTGAGTTGTCATGATGACTCTTGCCCAACCCCTCACCCCGTCCCTCTCCCCCAGGCGAGGGAGAAGCTTTTTCAGCGGCGGGAAAGAACCGATGCGCAGCGACTTTTCGCAGCGCGGCCTCGTCACGTTCCCTCTCCTGGGGGAGAGGGTTAGGGTGAGCCACACTGTCAACTGCATAGTTCCAGCTAAAACCATTAGCGGCGTACCAGCGTCTGCCTGAGTTTCCATGCCCACACCCGAAGAAATGCCCAAGCTGCGCATGGCGCCCGCCGAGACGCCGGAGGAGTTGGCCCGGCGCTTCGAGCGCGAAACGCGGCCCGCTCTGCTCCAGCGGGAATGCGAATTGGAGAATTCCCTGGCCGGCTTCAAAGTCGGCTCCGTCCCTTATCTCAATGCCGTGCCGCTGACGCGCGGACTGGAGGAGCAAATCCTATTCGCGCCTCCCTCCGAACTGGCGCGCCTTTTGCAGCGCGACGAATTGGACGCCGCGCTGGTCAGCCTGACCGAAGTGCTGCTGCACGATCGCTACGATATACTTGACGGCATTGCCGTGGCTTCGTTGGGCGAAGTCCAGAGCGTCTTCGTGGCCCATCGGCAACCGCTGGCGGAGATGCGGGAAATTCATTGCGACACCGCTTCGCTCTCGAGTTTGAATTTGCTCAAGGTCCTGCTGGCCGAGAACGCCTGGCGGCCCGAGCTGCGTCCATTGCCCGATTACACGACCGCTCGCTCCCTGGACAACGTGCTCTTGATCGGCGACCCCGCGATTGAGTTCGCCCGATCCTCGCCGCCGCATGAGATTTGGGATTTGGGCACGGCATGGTTCGACTTGACAAAATTGCCGTTCGTCTATGCCGTGTGGGCCTTGCGCCGCATCCCCAACGAAGTCCTGCGCCGCCGCCTGCGCGAGGCCCGGACCTTCGGCCTCGACACGCTCGACTACATCATTTCCAGCCGGACGGAGTTCGATCTCAATTTCCGCAAGGATTACCTGGGCTGGCACATCCACTATCATCTAGGCACGGACGAGCGCCGCGGCATCGCGCGCTTCATCGAGTTATTGCGCAAGCATGGCTTGGGACCTGTTTACGAGCCGCGTTTTGTGGCCTGACAAGCCATAAGCAACGATGCCAACAAGCCACTTCAGTTCAGCAATCTCGCAATCATCGTGTATATTTGCGCTTTAGTAATCGAACCGGTCCTTGTATAACAAAGGCGAGCTTCAATGTTTATGAACAACTCGCAGCATTCGGATTCTGTGACCGAACTAATTTTAATACGCGAACCGACGATTTTATAATAGAGATTGGACCTCGATGATCCGCGACTGCCTCATTCCTGCATTGAAGAGCGAATTCGCTGGCCGGGAGATTATTTTCGACTCACCACCGCAGCCGATTGCCACTTTCCCTGAGTGCCAAGCAGCCGTCGGCAAAGTTAAGGTTTATGATGGCGGTGAGGAGGCGACTGTTTTGATTGAGAAGATTACGCACGGTCATTTTAGTACTTACGACCAGAAGTTAGGGGAGGAGCAAAGATCCCGGATTATTACTGACGATGTTGTGGAGTTCCTGAAGGACTTGTTCAATGACCGCGTTTTGCTGTATACCAGTGGGAGTAATCGGGTCGGTGGCTGGAGCAGGCTCAGTCCGAAGCAGGGGCCGGTAGAGTTACTCCCAGGATTCACCTATTTTCTCTGGTCGCGTCCTTACAAGATATGAAGATCCCGGCGACTTCTTTTTCGTCGAACGCGTCGCTTCCGCTCTCGTTTCTGGCTTGCTTTTTCAGCACGTCAAATTTATGGTTTGGACATGGCGAATCGGAAGGATCTGATTAGTTTGCAGCGCTTATTGCGGCCATTGCGACGGGAGTTGACGGCGGAATTGGCGGACGCGTTGCTGCGTCTGAAAGCGGATTCGCAAGTGCAGGCGCGCTACGATGAACTGGCCGGCAAAAATTCCGAAGGCGCTCTCACAGCCAGGCAACGCGCCGAATTGGAGTCGCTAGTTCGCGCCAACTCCTTCCTGACTCTACTCAAGGCCGAAGCGCGAGCGTTTTTGCGGAGGCCAAAGGCGGCTTGATGGACGCCGAATTGCGCGCGTTGGTTCGTCAACGGGCCGGCGACCGCTGTGAGTATTGCCACCTCCCAGAGGAATTCTCTGAACTGCGTTTCCATATCGAGCATATCACGCCGCGACAACATGGTGGCAGGGAGACGACCGAAAACCTCGCCTTGGCGTGCCCTGAGTGCAATTTTGCGAAGGGACCAAACCTTGCCGCCCTCGAACCAGCCGGCCGCAAGCTGGTTCGTCTCTTCAATCCGCGCCGTGATAAATGGGGGCAACACTTTCGTTCTGAGGACGCTCACATGGTTGGAAAGACGCCGGTTGGCCGCGCAACCGTTGCTTTGCTCAAAATGAACAATGCCGATCGACTTCGCATCCGTTCGCTTCTCTTGGAGTTGGGAGTATCGCCGGATGAAACGGACTGAAAAATAGAATCCGCCGGCGATTCCGCTTTCATCGGACTTCGTTGAGAAAATGCTCAATGGCGCAACAAGTGGTCGTCGAATCCGCGTTTGACATCAACGGCTCGGCGTGGCTCCGTTCTCGTCGTCAGGCTGATGCAACAGCTTTTCAAAACAAACTATGAGCGTCACATCGAAATCCACGTTTACGATTAAAAGTTGGAAGGATGAGCCGTCAGATGAACTTGGCGGCGGAACCAAGCTGACCCGGACCAAGGCGACCCAGACCTATCAAGGTTCAATTTCGGGCGGGGAAGCAGTCGAATATTTGATGTGTGCCGGAGGTGACGGAGTAACTTATTTTTCCGGCTTCGAGCGGATTGCCGGCACTTTGGATGGCAAGACTGACAGCTTTGTCATCCATCACGTCGGCACTTTTGCCGGCGAGCCGCACAGCGAATGGACCGTTGTCGCAGGCTCCGGCACCGGTGAATTGGCGGGTCTCATTGGCAAAGGAAGTTATGCCGCCAAGAACGGCGTCGTGGAAATGCTATTGACTTACGATCTCGGCGCAAAAGCCTGACATCGCGCGCACCGCAAACACTATGTCCGTGGTTTTCGCCAATACAGATGCAGACATTCGAGATTGCTGGACTGTCATGTTCCAGTTGCGCCCGAATTTGCAGGAGAAAGATTTTGTGGCTACCATTCGAAAGCAGTTCAAGGAGGGTTATCGCCTTGCATTCATCCGGCGTAAGCGCAAGGTCGTCGCGGCGGCCGGTTTTCGGATTATGTCCGGTCTGTTTTGGGGACGCCATTGTTATTTGGACGACCTCGTGACGGATGAGCGCGCGCGGTCGCAGGGACTGGGCAAGGAGTTGATGGACTGGCTATGCGAATTCGCCCGCGCCGAAGGCTGTCAGCGGCTGGAGTTGGATTCTGGCGTCCAGCGTTTCGCCGCGCATCGTTTTTATTTGCGACAGAGGATGTGGATCAGTTGCCATCACTTTTCACTTGAATTGAAGGATCACAATGACACCGGTGAAGCTGGCGTTAAACGCCATGGCGACACGGTTTGAGCTGGTGTTGCACGGGGAAAACGCAACGCGCCTCCGCGCCGCCGGAGAGCAGGCGCTGAAGGAAGTCGAGCGTCTGGAGGCGCAATTGAGCCTCTACCGGCCTACGAGCGAAATCGCCCGCGTCAATGCTTCCGCCGCGCGCGAGCCGGTGCGCGTCAGCCCGTCGGTTTTCCGACTGCTGCAACACGCGCGCCAACTTCAGAGCGAAACCGGCGCCGCGTTCGACATCACAGTAGCGCCGCTGGTGCGCTGCTGGGGTTTCATGCACGGGACCGGCCGCGTGCCCGAGCCGGACGAGATCGAAGCTGCACGAACTCGCTCCGGCATGGCCCACGTAATACTTGACGAAGACAATTATTCCGTCCGCTTCGATCAGGAGGGCGTGATGATCGACCTCGGGGCAATTGGCAAAGGTTACGCCATTGATTGCGCTGCGGAAACCTTGCGCGAGGCCGGCGTGACTTGCGCGTTGCTGCACGGCGGCACCAGCACGGTCTGCGGCATTGGCGCACCGCCCGGCGCTGACGGTTGGAAAATCGCCATCGCGCCTGCGCCGGATCAGCCGCCGCGCCAGATCGCGGTCGTGCTGCGCGACAATGCGTTATCCGTCTCGGCGGTGTGGGGAAAGTCGTTCGAGGCGGGCGGGAAGAAATTCGGCCACGTCATCGATCCGCGCACGGGCTGGCCTGTCAACAATGCCGTCCAGGCGGCCGTCGTGCTGCCGTCCGCCACGGAAACCGACGCGCTTTCCACCGCGCTGCTGGTCATGGGCTTGGAGGGCCACGACTCCATCAGCCGATTAAGGCCGGACATGCGCACGATGGTCGTGGCGCCGGCGGAAAAGGGTTTTCGCGTGCAAGCGCGAGGGATAGAGATTCCCGGCTCTTGCTCTCGACAGTAATCTCTTTCAGATATCCAGGGACTCGCGGCGCTCGCCCCTCCCGAAATCTCATCGGGAGGGCGGAGCGCTGCGACGCCCAAATCTCAATAATCTTGGGCTAGGATTAAGATTACAATTGACAGAAGTCACCTCATCGCGCGGCTTCATACGCAAAGCCCTTCAAATACTCCGTTTCCGGCACCGACGGCAAAATCGGGTGATCGGGCGATTGGCTCAGGGTGGCGACGCGACGCAGGACGCGTCTGGCGTCGAAGGCCGCGTCCAAAATCACGTTCTCAAAGAGCACCGCATCGACGTGGTGCGAACAACAAAATGTGGCCAGGGTGCCGCCCGGTTTCAAGAGCTTGAGCGCGCGTAGATGGATTTCCTTGTAGCCGCGCAGAGCGTCCTCCACGGCGGCGCGGGTGCGGGTAAAGGACGGCGGGTCAAGTATAATTGAATCGAAAACGGGAACCACCCGTTCGTGGGGCGCGACCGCCGTCCGCGCTTTGAGCCAGTCAAAAACATTGACAGTCTCGACGCTCCATTGGCCGGTCAAGCCGTTGAGCTCGGCGTGTCGGGTGGCGGCGGCGCAGGCTTCGGCGCTTTGGTCCAGGCTGTGGACATGCGTTGCCCCGGCTCGCGCGCAATGGAGGCCAAATCCCCCCAGAAAACTAAAGCAGTCGAGCACCTGCCCGTGGTTGGCCAAGCTCGCCACCAATTGGTAATTCCGCTGCTGGTCCAAATACAGGCCAGTCTTGTGTCCGCCGAGAATATCCACATCGAATTTCAGACCGTTCATCTCGATTCGCTCCGGGCCTGCCAGCGTCCCGCTCAAGACGCCGTTGGTTTCGGGCATGCCCTCGAATTTGCGAAACGCGGCGTCGCTTCGCTCGACGATGGCGCGCGGCGAAAAAATAGATTGCAATGCCTCGACGATCATCGCCTTGCGTTGCTCCATGCCCAACGAGGAAATTTGCAGGACCAGCACGCCGGCATATTTGTCAATAATAAGTCCGCTCAAAAAGTCGCTCTCCGCATTGACGACACGGAACGAACTCGCGCCCGGCAGATGCTTCTGGCGCACGGCCAGGGCAGCGCGAATGCGGTCGATGAAAAACCCAACATCGACGGCGACGCGGGCCGAATCGAGCACGCGCACGTGGATT
>DASYNM010000420.1:0-14344 GCA_036008545.1 Verrucomicrobiia bacterium | reverse complement strand
TGGCTGGCTTTACGCCCGAGGCGGAGGCTGACAAATCGAAAGTCACAGACCAACTCCGTCAGGAAGTCGGCCAACTTGTCAAGATGCTCAACCAAGCCAAGCGCCCCGTGCTGCTGGCCGGCAACGGCATCCGGGCCGCGGGCGCGGAGGAAGTTTTCATGCAGGTCGCCGAGACTTTGGGAATCCCAGTTCTGGCCACATGGTTGGGGTTCGATCTGATTCCTGAAATCCATCCATTATATTTCGGCCGGCCCGGTTCGTTGGCGCCGCGCGGGGCCAATTTCGCGCTGCAAAACAGCGATCTGCTCCTGGTCGTCGGCTCTCGTCTTGACATGGCCATGACCGCTTACGCCCACGAGCGCATGGCCCGCGCCGCCGTGAAAATCATGGTGGACATCGACCCGGCGGAAATCCGCAAGATGAAGACGCCGATCCATCTGCCCATCGTCGCGGACGCGAAGGTGTTCCTGGAGGAATTGAAAGCTCAGGCGGGCGCGGTTCATGGCGAGGGCTGGCAGCCTTGGGTGCAGAAGTGCCAGGAATGGAAAGAGCGGTATCCGTTGGTTCTTCCGGAACATCGCAACTTACCAAACCAACTGAGCATGTATCACTTCTCCGAGGTTCTGAGCGACGAGCTTGCGCCAGGCGATGTCATTGTGCCGGGAAGTTCAGGCTTCGCCATCGAGATATTTTTGCTCTGCTTGAAAATCAAGAAGGACCAGCGCTGCTTCCACAACCGCGGCACCGGCTCGATGGGTTTTGCCTTGCCGGCGGCGATAGGAGCGGCAGTCGCGTCCGGACGCCCAACGATCTGCGTCGATGGCGACGGCGGTTTTCAAATGAATATCCAGGAACTGGCCACCGTCGAGCGTCTGCGCCTGGACATCAAGTTCTTTGTCGCCAATAACGATGGCTACGCCTCCATCCGCGCATCGCAAAATAATTATTTCAAGCAGTTGGTAGGCGCGGACCGTACCAGTGGCGTGACGCTGCCCGACCTTGGCGCCGTGACCAAGGCCTACGGGTTGCCGTTCGTGCGCATCTCCGACAAGGCGAATCTGAACCGGCAGATTCGCGCAGTGCTGGACATGGACGGCCCGGTCGTGTGCGAAGTCCTCGTCGCGCCGAATGAGGATCGAATCCCGCGCGCTGCCTCTTACATCAGGCCGGACGGATCCATGGGCTCGAAGCCCTTGGAAGATTTGTTCCCATTTTTGGATCGCGACGAATTCAAGAAGAACATGCTTATTCCGACGATTGAGGAATGAGCGGAGAGACAGTCGATAACTTGGTGATTTGTGGCCGCGATACACGGAACTTCCTACCGCATTGGCTTGTCACAATCTGGTGAATTGTAAAGACTTACACCGTGAAATTGAGCCAATTATCCCCTTGACTAATCCAGGCAACTCTGTAGAATAAGCAGTCACGCAATCGTAGTATGGTAGTGTGTTCGCTTATTCGCGACACAAACTGAAAGATTGATTTATGATGTCGGATTCTCGGAGGAGCAGTCTTCTCCATGGCATGTTGCGAACTTCGCGCTTCTGTGCCACGCGGGTGGCACTGATGTTCGTTATCTACAACGCGCTTGGCCAGAACGCGCCTATCGTCATTACCCAACCGCAAGGCCAAACGGCCATCGCCGGAAGCAACGTAACCTTTTGGGTCACCGTCGCCGACGGTTCCGCGCCACCGTCGCTGCCATCCGTCAGCTCGGGCACGTTGCAACTCTGGCTGAGGGCAGACGCGGGAGTGGTTAGCAACTCCTCCGGTCAAGTCAGCCAGTGGCAGGACCAATCGGGCAATAGCAACCATGCTTTTCAAACTAACACCACCAACCAGCCGTTGCTGGTTTACCCGGCTGGCCTCGGCGCCAGGGCGGCTGTTCGATTTAATGGGGTTCAAGACAACATTCACGGCTCCTATATGCAAGGGACCAATTTGGTCGGGGTTCCCAACGCCATGACCGCCTTCACGGTGTACAATGGCTTTTCCAGCGTCAATGGGAAAAATTCGTTGTGGATGATCGGTGTGCCCGGATCCGGCTACGGCTATTGTCGTGGGGATGGTATAGGTGACGGCCAAGGCTACAACGGTGAACTGGTCTTCAGCACTTATACCGATGATTACCTTCCAGGCTTCGTGGTCCCGACCAACACTTATCGTATCTGGACCGACCGTCTGGACACCAATCTGAACACATTAAATATATTTGACGAAACGGCGACCAGCGCAACCAATTTCACCATGCCGATGCACGGCGTTGTTACTCCTGGCACCGGATATTACGTCGGCGGCTGGAATCCGTCGCTGGTTGGCACGGGCCTCAATTTTGACGGCGACATAGCGGAGATGATCTGCTACCAAGGCTACCTGAGCGAGGCGGACCGATTGGCTGTGCTGGGATATTTGCAACAGAAGTATTATCTGGCGGAGGTTAACAGCAATGTGAGTTACCAGTGGCAGTTCAACAACACCAACATCCCCGGAGCGACCAATGCCACCTTGGCGCTCGCCGATGTTCAGACCAACGAAACGGGTTCTTATTCCGTGATATTGACGGATTCCGCGGGTTCGACGAGCAGTTCCAACGCCGTTCTCACAGTGGAGGTTCCGCCCTCCATCAGCGTTCAACCAATAGGTCAGGAGGTTGGTCAGGGAAGCAATGTTACTTTCACGGTCAGTGCGTCCGGCACCGCGCCTTTGGGTTATCAATGGTCCTTTGACGGCGTGCCCTTGGCCCAGGCCACCAATTCAACCTTGACGCTGACGAACCTTCAATCCGCCAACAACGGTATCTACTCGGTCGTTGTGAGCAGTCCTTTTGGGTCGGCTCTCAGCGCCGGCGCTGCCCTGACTGTCGATATGCTGCCGGTCATAGAAGTGCAACCGCAAAGCCAGGAGGCCGTCGTCGGATCCAATGTCACTTTGTCGGTCATCGCCACGTTGACTCCGCTGCCCACTGTCAGTTCCGGTACGCTTGCACTCTGGCTCGAAGGAGATGTGGGCGTCGTAACCAACGGGGACGGGCAAGTCAGCTTGTGGCAGGACCAATCGGGCAATGCCAATAATGCCTCACAAAGCAATCCTACCAACCAACCGTTACTGGCCTATCCGCCTGCGCTCGGAGGCATGCCAGCGGTTCGGTTTAATGGAATTCAGGACAACGTGAATGGTTCCTACCTGCACGCCACGGGCTTGGTCGGCGTTTCCAACGCCATGACTGCCTTCACCGTTTACAACGTCTTCTCCAGCGCTAACGCAAAAAACGTGCTCTGGATGATCGGCGTACCAGGTTTTCCACTTGGCTGCTGTCGGGGGAACGGCATTGCCTCCGGCGACATGGTTTTCAGCGGCTATGGCGACGATTACATGCCCGCTTTCACAGTGCCAACCAACACCTATCGCATTTGGACCGACCTTTTGAATTCGAATCTCAGCACGCTAAATATTTTTGACACCACAGCAACAAGCTCGACCAATTTCAGCTTCTCGACGGGAAGCTTTTCCGCGCCTGCGGCTGGGTATTACGTGGGGGGTTGGGATCCGTCGCTCGTCGGTGAAGGGCTGAACTTCGACGGCGACATAGCTGAAGTGATCTGTTACCAAGGGGAACTAAGCGGTGCAGACCGGTTGGCGGTGACGGATTACCTCGAGCAAAAGTACTATCAAAACAGCGGCTCCAACGGCCTGACTTACCAATGGCAATTCGACGGCACCAATATCGCCGGTGCGACCAACGCGACCTTGGCCCTGACGAATCTACAGGGCGCGGAGTCAGGAGCCTACGCGGTGATCGTGACTTCGGCAGAAGGTTCGGTAACAAGCTCCAACGCCATCCTCTCTCCACTATTTCCGCCCATGATCACGTCCTCGCCTTCCAATCAAACCGTCCAGGCCGGCGCGACCGTGACCTTCAGCGCCGCGGCGACGGGCTCCGCTCCCCTCACCTATCAATGGCTATTCGACGGCACCAATATTTCAGGAGCAACCAATAACTCCTTTACCGCATCCAATGCCGTGGTGGCCAACTCTGGAAGTTATTCCATGGTAGCGAGCAGTCCTTACGGCTCGGCGACCAGTTCGGTGGCCACTTTGTCGGTGGATGAATCAACGATCCAAGTGGGCAGCACCAACGGGGTCGGCGGCGGCACGGTGGTCGTTTCGATTGACATGAACGCTTTGGGGACAGAAAGCGCTGTTGGTTTCACGCTCAATTTCAATCCTGCCGTATTGGCTTTCACGGGGGTGAGCTTGGGCAGCGGCGCCACGGGCGCGCAATTGCTGGCCAACACCAATCAAGTTGCTTCCGGGAGCCTCGGCTTGGACCTCGCCATGTTGACTGGCACCTTCTCCGCAGGAACGCTGGACCTGGTCAACTTGTCGTTCGAAGTCTTGCCGGTGACCAACGCGAGCGGCACGACGGCGAGCCTGACCTTTGCAAGTCAGCCTCCGCCGCTGGTTTCCGATTCCCAGGCGAACTCGCTGCCGGCGGTCTTTGTGCCCGGCGCCGTCGTCGTCCCCGTCACCGCACTTGGCGGCGATGTGTCGCCAAGACCAAACGGAAACGAAGTACTAAACATCGAAGACTGGGTCCAGGAGGGGCTTTTCGTGGCAGGGGTGCAAACGCCCGCGAACGGCAGCGAATTTCAGCGAGCCGATTGCGCGCCGCGCGATACGCAAGGCGACGGCCAGCTCACGGTGGCGGATTGGGTGCAGGTAGGCCGCTACGCAGTGGGACTAGATCCGCTGACTGCGGCAGGCGGGCCGACAAACCCAATTCCGGACATGCCTTTCCCTGGCCACCCCGTCAAGACCGACGACTCTTCGACGGTCATGCTGGTGCCGCTGTCGCAAGGAACGCTCACCAATTCCGTTGCGGTGAATTTGGTCGCCCAGGGTAATGAAAATGCCTTGAGTTTCAGTGTGACGTTCGATCCGAGCCTGGTTCGGTTTACCAAAGCCAACCTGGGCATCAGCGCGCCCTCGGGTACAGCCTTGGTCCAAAATACAAACCTGGCCGCCAGTGGCACCGTGGGCTTCCTGGTTGGATTGGTGCCACCGGCCACATTCACGGCTGGCACGCAGCAGGTTATCCAAATGCAGTTCGCCTCCGTCGCTTACTCCAATAACGCTGCGCTGGCCTTTGGCAACAGCCCGATTCAACAAGGCGTGGCGGACGCCAATGCCAACCTAGTTTCGGCCAGTTTCCAGAATGCCACTTTGGCGGTGGGCGGTTCTAGTTGGCCGACTTTGGAGATCAGCCAGGTCGGAAACAATGTGGTCCTATCCTGGCCATTAGCGGCGACTGGCTTTGGACTGCAAACAGCGACCGCGCCTGGCGCCAATTGGAGCAACGTGGTGGCAACTCCGTTCACCATAGGCAGCAGCCTGGTCGTGACGTCATCCATTTCCACCAACAGCCAGTTCTTCAGGCTCAATTATTAGAGGCCGGTGGGATGATCCAAAAACGTCCACGGAATGCCGAACGTTTTTGACAAATCGGCGGCCAGGGCTTTCACGCCGAAGGTCTCTGTCGCGTAATGGCCGCCGTAAAAGACGTTCAAGCCGAAATCCTCCGCCATCGCATACGTCCAATGCGGGCCTTCGCCGGTGATGAAGGTGTCCACGCCTTCCTGGGCGGCGATCTTCATCTCGGCCCCTGCGCCGCCAGTGACGACCCCAATTCGTTCACATCGCTCGCCGCCGCCGGGCAACAAAAGCGGCGCGCGGCCCAGCGCAGAAGTCAGTTTTTCGACCAGCGCGTTCCGCGAAATCTTAGTCCGCGTCTGCCAGCCGATGTGCCGGCCCTTTTCCAGAAAAAACGGACGCAGATTTTTGAATCCCAGCGCCGCGCACAATCTGGCGTTGTTGCCCAAACGCGGATGCGCGTCCAGTGGCAAATGCGAACTATAGACGGCCAGATTATGCTTGACCAACAGCTCGAGCATTTGCCGACGCTTGCCAGTCCACGGAACGGTCGTGCTCCAGAATAATCCATGGTGCACGATCATCAGGTCGGCCTCAGCTTCAATCGCCAGTTTGATGGTGGCCAGCGAAGCATCGACGCAGGCCGAGATGCGCGTGACGCCGCCCGAATTCTCCACTTGCAACCCGTTGGCCGCGCCATCCCAATCGGAAAAAGTGTCGGGCCGCAGCAGCTTTTGGCAGCGGCGGACGATGTCGGCCAGTTTCGCTTTTGGCATCGAACTAAGAGAGCAGAGAAAATCGACTCTGGCAATGCGCGCAAAAAGATTTTTCAATCGCTCTATTGAATTCCACGCCAATCTTCATATAGTGCGGGTCGGATTTGAAATGGAAATGAGCCAAGTTGCTTCTCCGCCAGCCCCCTGGGATATCCAGGCGGCGCGCGCTTTGTACAACATCAATCGTTGGGGAGCGAAGTACTTCGACATCAATGATGCCGGGCACGTCGTCGCCATGCCGCTGCGCGAAAACGGCGCGGTCGTCGATTTGACCGACGTCATCGAAGAGGCCAAGGGCCGCGGCGTGAAATTTCCAATCCTGATTCGCTTCCAGGATATTTTGCGTGACCGCGTCGAAGCGATCAACCAGGCCTTTGCTGCGTCCATCGCGGAGTTCAATTATCAAAATCATTATCGCGGCGTTTTTCCGATCAAGGTCAACCAATTGCGCGAAGTGGTGGAGGAAATTCTGGACGCGGGCAAGCCGCACCAATTCGGCCTCGAAGTGGGCAGCAAGCCCGAGTTGTTCGCCGGCCTCGCGCTGCAAAACCAGCCGGGCTGCCTGATTATCTGCAACGGTTACAAAGACTCCTTGTTTATCCGCATGGCGCTGATGGGCATCAAGCTTGGCAAGAAAGTCATCATGGTGGTGGAGAAGCTGGAGGAGTTGCGGCACATCATCACCGTCTCGCGCCAAATGGGCGTGGAGCCGTTGCTTGGCATTCGCGTGCGGTTGATGAGCAAAGGTTCCGGCAAATGGGCCGACAGCGGCGGGGAAAACGCCAAGTTCGGATTAAACACAACCGAGTTGGTGGCAGCGACCGAAATTCTGCGCGCAGAAAAAATGGAGCATTGCTTTCGGCTGCTGCATTTTCACATCGGTTCGCAAGTGCCGGATATTCTCACCATTAAAAAGGCCGTGCAGGAGGCGGCGCGCTTTTACGCCAAGCTCTACAAGATGGGTTTCGTCATCGAGTCACTGGATGTCGGCGGCGGTTTGGGTGTCGATTACGACGGCAGCCGGTCGGCCTTCGACAGTTCCACCAATTACACTTTGCAAGAGTACACCAACGACATCGTGTTTTACCTTGGCGAGGTTTGCAATCAGGAGCAGGTACCGCATCCGCAGATCATCAGCGAAAGCGGACGGGCCATCGTCGCGCATCACAGCGTCCTGCTGGTGGAAACTTTAGGAACGATTGAGAAAATCAGGGCCGACGCGGTCGTTGAGTATGGCGACAAGGAGCACGCACTCGTGCGCGACCTGCTCGATATCCGCAAAAATCTTCCGCTGCTCAACAAGCTCGAGGCCTTGCACGATGCCAGCGACCGTCGCGAAGAGTCGCAGCACATGTTCGCGCTGGGTATGCTGGATTTGCGCGACAAGGCCAAAATCGAAACTCTTTACTGGGAAATTGGACGCGAGGTCGTGCAGAGTTTTCGCGGCCAGGGCTACGTGCCGGAGGAAATTCGCAAACTGGAGGACAGCCTGGGCGACCAGGTTTTGTGCAATTTTTCCGTCTTCCAATCATTGTTAGACCATTGGGCTTTGGGCCAGCTTTTCCCGATCATGCCCATTAGTCGTTTGAACGAGAGACCTACCCGCGAGGGAACGCTGGTCGATATCACCTGCGATTCCGACGGCGAAGTCAAAAAGTTTATTGATTTGTCCGACGTGCGCGACACCCTGCCCATGCACGCGCCGCGGGCCAACGGCAACGGCCCGGAGCCTTACTACCTGGGCTTCTTTCTGATGGGCGCCTATCAGGACATCATGGGCGACCTGCACAATCTCTTTGGGCGCGTCAACGAACTTCACATCTTCCTCGACCCCGACGAGGCGGCCGGTTATTACGTCGAGGAAATCATCGAAGGCTCGACCATCGTCCAGACATTGACCTCAGTGCAATACGACGAAAACGAATTGAAGCGGCAAATGAAGATGCAAATCGACGAGGCGATCAAGTCCGACCGCCTCAAACCGTCGGAAGGCATGAGGTTGCTGGACGACTACGAACGCGGCCTGAAAGAGTACACCTACCTGGCCATTTGAAACCGGATGGACCCCGCGAAAGCCGATCTGATGCGAGCGCTGGGGCGGCTGGTTAGAGGATTGTCCACTCTCTTTTGGGGAATCCCTTTGGCCTTGGCGGCGGATGTCCAAACGGCGCGGACCGATTGGCTGGACGACTTGGGCGCGCTGAGTTTCGCGCCCGCTTTTGTGTTGAGCGGTTGGCTTTGGTATGGGCTGCGCCAAATGCGGGATTTCCAACCCCAGGAGCGCGTCTGGCATCAAGCGCTCGATCGCGCTGAGATCTTCGCCATTGTCAACACTGGTTTGGCGCCTTTCCTATTTTGGTGGCACCGATTTCCTACGGTTGCCTTCTACTCGGTTTGTGTCAAATTTCTGGCCGCCACCGGTTTCCTCTTTCTCATTTGCAGCAACCAAGTGCTGCGGCGCCTGTCCGCCATGCTGCCGGATGAAACGTTGCGATTGGAAACGCGTACCTTCACCACCATCAACACCTGGATGCTCTCCGCCGCTTTGGGCAGTCTTTCCGTTTACCTCGCGCTCACCGATTTTCAAGGCGTGCCCCGTCATATCGAACAGCGGGGCCTGGACATGTCCATGATCGGCGAATGGTTTATCTTATTCTTGACATTAATGCCGGTGGCGGTGACGCTCGCGCTGCTGTGGAAAATCAAAGAGGCCATTTTCACCAGCTTCTTCGAGATGGAGCGGTAGGCCGGCACGTCGGTTCTGGACGGACACGAACACCCTCGCTCCGAGCGCACATTGGAAATTCCTAATTCAGCAAATGGTACCAGTTATCCCGCTGGTGCGCTTCGTAGCCCAATTCCTCGATCAGCCGCCGCATGTCCGCCACGCCCATGCGATAGGTGGTGCCCGCTTGCGACACTACATTCTCCTCGATCATGATGCTGCCGAGATCATTGGCGCCGTATTGCAACGCCACCTGGCCAATTTCCAGGCCCTGCGTCACCCACGAACTTTGAATGCTGGGAAAATTGTCTAGATAAATCCGGCTCAGGGCCTGTGTGCGCAGGTATTCGTGCGCTCCGACCGTCGGCGCTTTCAACTTCGTGTGTTCCGCCTGAAACGTCCATGCGATGAACGCCGTGAAACCCTTGCTCTGGTCCTGCAGCGCCCGGACACGCTCCAGATGTTCCACGCGGTCCGCAATGGTTTCGACGTGGCCAAACATCATCGTCGCCGTCGAGCTTAATCCCAGCCGATGCGCGACCGCCATTACCTCGAGCCAGTCATCGCTCATCGCCTTGAGCGGCGAAATGCGTTGACGCACCCGATCCACCAGTATCTCCCCTCCCCCGCCCGGAATCGAGCCAAGCCCAGCCCGCGCGAATTGCGTGATGATATCTTCCAGCGACAGGCCGAACACGTCGCGAAAATGGATGAATTCGCTCGGGCTAAAGCCGTGGATATTGATTTGCGGGAACTTGCTTTTTATATGCGACAACAAATCCAGGTACCATTGCAGCGAAAGTTTCGGATGATGCCCGCCCTGCATCAGGATTTGCGTGCCGCCCAGGGCGATGGTCTCCTCAATCTTGCGGTCCATTTCATCGTGGGTGATGACATAAGAGTCATCGTCCGCCTCGGTGCGGTAAAAGGCGCAGAATTTGCAATAGACATTGCAGACATTCGTGTAGTTGACATTGCGGTCAACAATATAAGTGACGATCTGGTTGCCCCGTCCGTCGTGGGCCGCCGCGCGGGCCAGTTGCCGGCGGCGATGGGCCAGCATCCCCAACTCCTCCAAAGGGAGGCGATAGAGCCGCAGGGCGTCGTCCGGGCCGATGCGCCGGCCTTCCCAGACTGCGTGCAGCAACTCATCTGATGGCAACTCGGCATTCATCATCACAAGGCAGTCTGTACTTGGTGCACCGAAAAATCAACCAGGCTCTCGGTTCCTTCTTTCTTAATCGTAATCTTAATCCTAATCCTCTTTTCGGAAGTGAAGAGATTAAGATTAGGATTACGATTACGATTAAGAGAAAATACCTCAATGCCCTCCTGCCTGAACCATGTCCTGCACGAATTGCTCAACCGTCCATTTGTTACCCGGGATGACGTAGCAAATGTGTCCGCTCGGGTCAACCACCACCGTGCGAAGGTTATGTCCGATGCTGCCCTGCTCGTGCCAGTAGTTCTCGCCCATCTGCTCGGCTAGACCGCTGATCTGATCCTCGTCCCCAGTCAGAAAGCTCCAATGCGTTTTGTCGTAATCCGCAGCCCCCGCATATTTGGCCAGCCTCGACGGCGTGTCATTCGTCGGATCAAACGAAATGGAAAGCAAGTGCCACTTCGCGGGCGCATTGGACATTGTTTCCAACGCCATCTCAGCCTGCTTGAAGTTGCTGGTCATGCGCGGACAGTAGTCCGGGAACGGGCAACTGGTAAAAAAGAACGTGAACGCCAACACCTGCCCTTTGAATTGGCTCAAGCTGACCGCCTCGCCCAATTCATTGGTAAAATGATAATCCGGCAGCCGATCGCCGACATCCAACGGCTCCAGCGCTCGCGAAACAGTGAAGGCTGGCTTCGGCGCTGCTTGGGCAGCCTCTTCCGGCGCGGCGGAACTGATTTTGGTGAGGGCTTGAATCCATCCCTCGGTTGGTGTGACGGCCAAGTCAAAAGAAATAACATCGCCGGCTTTCAACCCGCTCAGCAGGTTGGTGTCCTTGACCTCGAACGGCATCGTCATGGCCTGCATGTAGCCCGGAATGGCCTCATGCCGAATCACAGCGGTTTTGCCATCCGGGTCCAGCTCCTTCACAACACCCTTAACCGTATAGACTTGCATGGATGGTGCAGGCGCGGAGGCCTGCTGATGGCAACCCGTCAGCAATGCGGCTAGGCAAATCAGGCTTAAACCGCCAGCGCATGACTTGATGAACAATTTCCGCATACTGTATCGCAATTTCTGACCAGCACCCATTCGCAAACTGAATTTGACTGTGTGGCGCGCTTTGTTAAAGTCAGCGCACAATTGGAATTCGCCCCAGGGCGAGCACTTACTGGATAATTTATTATGGCAAAGACATCATCAAAATCGCAAAAGTACGTTTATCTCTTCGGCAACAAAAAGGCCGACGGCCACGGCGGCATGAAACCGCTCTTGGGCGGCAAAGGCGCCAATCTGGCGGAAATGACCCGCATCGGCTTGCCAGTCCCGCCCGGCTTCACTCTCACCACCGAAGTCTGCACTTATTATTACGCACATCACCGAACTTATCCAAAGCAAATGTGGCCTCAGGTCAAGGCCGCCATCGCCAACACGGAGAAGATTCTCGGCAAAAAATTCGGCGACGTGGAGAAGCCGCTGCTGGTGGCCGTCCGCTCCGGCGCACGCGATTCCATGCCCGGCATGATGGACACCATCCTCAACTTGGGCCTCAACGACCAAACCGTCGTCGCCCTGGAAAAGGCCAGCAACAATCCCCGCTTCGCCTGGGATTGCTATCGCCGTTTCATCCAGATGTACGGCGACGTCGTCATGGGCGTGCAAAAGCGCCCGAACGAAGACCACGAACCTTTTGAAATCGTCATTGAAGGGCTGAAGGCAGAATTGTTCCCCGGCGAATCCCATCCCGAAGACACGCGCATCGACGCCGCCGGCCTGCAAGAGTTGGTCAAGCGCTTCAAGGCTCTCATCAAAGAACGGACAGGCAAGGAATTTCCGACCGATCCGTGGAAGCAATTGGAAGGCGCGGTTGGCGCGGTCTTCGGCTCGTGGATGAACGACCGCGCGATGGTTTATCGCCAGAAATACAACATCCCCTCCGAGTGGGGCACCGCTGTCAACGTGCAGTCGATGGTCTTCGGCAACACCGGTGACAAATCGGGTTCCGGCGTCGCTTTTACCCGCGACCCCGCCAGCGGCGAGAAAGTTTTTTACGGCGAATTCCTCATCAACGCCCAGGGCGAGGACGTTGTGGCCGGCGTGCGCACGCCCAAGCCGGTAGCGCAGTTGGCGAAAATCATGCCGGCGGCCGCCAAGGAATTGGAGCTGGTGCGCCAGACCCTGGAAAGCCATTTCCGCGACGTGCAAGATTTCGAGTTCACCATCGAGGAGGGCAAAGTTTTCATGCTCCAAACCCGCAACGGCAAACGCACCGGCCTGGCCGCCGTTCGTTTCGCGGTCGAAATGGAGAAGGAGAAGTTGATCTCCTGGGAAGAAGCCGTCCAGCGCGTCCCCGCCGAGCAACTCGATCAGGTGCTCGCGCCGGTTTTTGATCGCGCGGCCATCAAAGCCGTCAAGGCTATCGCCAAGGGTTTGCCCGCTGGCCCCGGCGCGGCCACCGGCAAGATTTATTTCAATGCCGATCGCGCCGTCGAAGCGCATCACAAAGGCGAAAAAGTGTTGCTGGTCCGTGTCGAAACTTCGCCAGAAGACTTGCGCGGCATGATTGCGGCGGAGGGCATCCTGACCGCGCGTGGCGGCGTCAGTTCGCACGCGGCCCTGGTGGCGCGGCAGATGGGCAAGGTCTGCGTCTGCGGCGCGAGCGCGCTGCACGTCGATTACGCCGCGCGCACAATGGAAGTCGGCGGACAGTCTTTCAAGGAGGGCGACTTCCTCTCCATCGACGGCACTTCCGGCGAGGTGTACGCGGGCGAATTGAAAACCGCGCCGTCGGAAATTATCCAGGTGTTGATCGGCAAAACGCTCCAAGCCAGCGAGAGCCGCACCTACCAAAATTACGCGCAACTGATGAAGTGGTGCGCCAAAGCCACGCGCATGTCTGTGCGGACCAACGCCGATTCTCCCGAGCAAGTCGCCAACGCCATCGCTTTCGGCGCGTCGGGCATCGGCCTTTGCCGCACCGAGCACATGTTCTTTGAAGGCAATCGCATCGACGCCATGCGCGAAATGATCCTGGCTGACAATTTAGAGGATCGCAAAAAGGCGCTGGCCAAACTGCTCCCCTATCAGCGCGACGATTTTGCCGGCATCTTCCGCACGCTCGAAGGATTGCCGGCGACGATTCGCACGCTCGACCCGCCCTTGCACGAATTCCTGCCGCACGAAGGCGCAGCTCAGCAAGATTTGGCGAACAAAATGGGCGTGCCTGTCGAGAAGATTAAAAAACGCGTCGAGGAATTGCACGAGTTCAACCCGATGCTCGGCTTGCGCGGCTGCCGGTTGGGCATCGTCTTCCCCGAAATCACCGAGATGCAGACCCGCGCCATCATCGAGGCCGCGGTCCTAATGCAAAAGGAAGGCATCCCCGTCAAGCCGGAAATCATGATTGTGCTCGTGGGCTTCCCGAAGGAACTCCAACTGCAATTGGAGATCGTCCACAAGACTGCGAAACAGGTGATGGAAGAGAAGAAGGCCAAGGTCAAGTATTTGGTCGGCACCATGATTGAAATCCCGCGCGGCGCGCTCGTGGCGGATGAGATCGCCAAGGACGCCCACTTCTTCAGCTTCGGCACCAACGACCTGACGCAGACCTGCCTCGGCATGAGCCGCGACGATTCGGGCCATTTCCTGCCGCGCTACCAGGAACTGGAGATCGTCAAGCAGAATCCTTTTGCCACCATCGATCAAAACGGCGTCGGCGCGCTGGTCAAGATCGCCGTGGAAAAAGGCCGGCAGACCCGCCCCGACATCAAGCTGGGCATCTGCGGCGAACACGGCGGCGACCCAGCCAGCGTGAAATTCTGTCATCGCACCGGCCTGACCTACGTCAGTTGCTCCCCCTTCCGCGTGCCCATCGCCAGACTGGCCGCCGCCCAAGCCGCCCTCGAATAAAAAGCCAAGCCAAAGACGAAAAAGAAATAATTGACAAAAAAGACCGCTCTGCCGCAGCCACGCGCCTAAGACGCAAACGGATTAACGGTGTCAACGAACGGATAATGTTTGGAATTGCGCGTCGCAACGGTCCATCCCTGGCTTCGCGCGATTGCGGCGATTTGCAAATCGCGAACATCGGCCTCGTCGAGTCCAGCGACGCCCCGAACCGCTTCGTACTCGGCCACATATCGGCCAAATTCGCTGGCCGCTGCCTGATCAAAATCCAAAATCCATTCCTTAAAATCCTGCACTATAAAGCCATACTTGCGCGCCAAGGCCCGCTTTCGCTTTCCC
>DASYNM010000419.1:0-4386 GCA_036008545.1 Verrucomicrobiia bacterium | reverse complement strand
TTGCATGAAAAGATCGAGGCGGGCCGGGGTGGAAAGATTGTTCTGATCGCAGTAGTCGGTGATCTTGATGCCGCGCACCAATTCCATGACAAAGTAAGGCCGGCCCGTGTCCGTCGCGCCTGCGTCCAAGACCTTGGCGATATTCGGGTGGTCCATCATAGCCAGGGCTTGCCGCTCCGCCTCGAAGCGGGCGATGACGCTTTTGGTGTCCATGCCGAGCTTAATGACCTTGAGCGCGACGCGGCGGCGAACGGGTTCCTCCTGCTCGGCCATATAGACCACACCGCACCCGCCTTCGCCGATCTGTTGGAGAATTTTGTACCGGCCAACGCGGTCACCGAGTTTCTCGACGGGCGGCAGCGTCACCCGGATGGTTCTGGCTCGGCCAGGCGCGTTGGCGGCCGGTTTCTGGAGGAAGGCACCTGCTTCTTCGCCGGCCCGCAGAAGTTCTTCCACGCGTTGCCGCAGAGCGGCATCGCCGGCGCAGGCGTCATCAAGAAAAGCGGCGCGCTCATTAGGCGGCAACCGCCGCGCAGCACTAAAGAGGGCCACTTCGCGATCTGGGGGATCAATCATGCGAAAAATTCATTGTCTGCCCTCCAAAGCGATTAACCAGAACAAAAGGCGCAAACCGCTTTGACAAAGTCGCGGCTAACGGGCAACGCCCTGACCTCCTGGCAATTTGCCAAAAGATCAGGGTCGGTTGAACAGGTCCAACCTGACTCACTTGTTTTGGTGATCGAACTCAAAGCACCGTGATGTCATAGGTGATGTCCACATCGACCACGACATTGCCGCCGGCCGTGACATGGCCGACAAAATGAATCGTGTGTTTCCCGTGCGGAAACGGGGAGAGCATCAAATAGACGCCCTCGGCCACCGCGGGATAAACGGTGAGATCCCCCGGCACGCACGGGTCACCGAAGAAACCCGCCAGCACGTTGTGCTTTTCCGCGGTCGTGTAACTGAACGGCGGGGATATCGTGAGATACTCGGTGGTGGCCGGGTCAGTCAGGCCGGGGACCGCAACTCCATCAATCGTGCAGGTGGTCTCCGTGACATAACTCCAATTGGCAGCATTCGTGTCCGCCAGTTCAGCCGCCGTGTAGGTCGTGAAGGTGGGGCAGGCGCTGTTATCATCGTACGCGCTCAGCACCGGGAAAAACAGCGGCGTGTCAGGGCCGATGATGACGTGATTGGTTTCAATGGTGACCCCGCCTGATCCCGGTAAATCCGCTGCCGCCAGGAACCGCACGCGGCTGCCGGGTCCGCTGCAGACTCCCGTCTCGCCTATCAATTCGACATGATTCGTGGACTGGCCCAGGGACCACTGCCAATATTTGGCCGACCATTCTGCGTAACTGAACCCGTATGGCAGCGACGATGGCGGCAGGACCTCCGCCGGCGCCGCCGAAGCTGCGATAGCCGGCAGGATTAGCCCCGCCAACGCCAGACCCAATCGTCCGGACCGGGAGAGGAGCGTTGATAATGTGAATTGAATCTTCATTGATTGCTCTTTCTATGTTGGCGCCGAGCGCCTGATTTAAGTCTCTGTCTATGGGCAAACTCGCCCACTGCCAACCAAGGCGAGTTTCCCGGGACAAAGGCGCAAAATGATTTGCCTGGGGCGCGATGAATCCTGCATGCGGCAGGTGATGTCAGCCGCGATGGAACGAAGAGTCTACGATCAAAAGGCCCAAGGGACCTTGAGGTTGGATGACGGCGCGCAAAACGGCACGACCGCGCGCCGAGCAGACTCGGCCGTGAAGATTCTACTTGACTCCATTAGCCTTCTTCAAGTCGGCCAGCGTTATCTTCCATTGCGCCGCTTGATCGGGGCGATTGGTGGCCTCAAAGAGTTCTTGCAGAGCGGCAGCGACGCCGATCAAGCGTGGTTTGATCGAGGCAGGAACTTTGTCTTCGCGCTGTTTCATCCCGTCGTAACCGGAAAGGAGCAGCGGTTCGGCTTCGGCATATTTCTTCTCGCCGACCAGGCAGCAACCCAGCAAGCAACGACCGCTGAAGGAAACCCATTCATCGGGAAATTTATCCGTAAGAGCGGTCTGGCACTGGCGTGCCACGGGCTCGATGGCCGCGTACTTGTCTTGCAGTTGCGCTTCGGTCAGGTTGGTCTGGACGACGATGGTACGAACCAAATTGTAGAGAGAATTGAGCACTGACGGGTGACTGGGCCCGTAGATTTTCACCTGGATGGCGAGCGCATCGCGCTGGGTATCTTCGGCCTCCGGGATTTTGCCTTCAATGAAGAGCACGACTGCCAGGTCGTTGAGCGAGGTGGCGACACCCTGACTCTCATTGCCCAGGGCTTTACGTCTCAGGGCCAGAGCTTGGCGGTGCAGGCTCTCAGCCTCGGCCAGTTTACCCTGTTCCTGGCGCACCTGGGCCAAACCCGATAGAGAAAAGCTTACGTAAGGATGGTCGTCGCTAACCTTGTTCTTCAGCAGGGCCAGAGCCTGCTGATAGAGCGCTTCTGCGTCATCCAACTTGCCTTCCTTGCGGAGAATCGAGGCGAGGTCGTTCATGATTTGGGCGCCGTTCGGATTCTCCTTACCTGCGGTTTTTTGGTACATGGTCAAGGCCTCACGATAATTCGTTTCCGCTTGAGGCAGCTTGCCTTGGAACATCATGACATTGGCCAGTTCATAGATTCCCCTGGCCAGATCAGGGTGGCCGTCGGCAAAAAGCCTTCGCTGCATGGCCACGGCCTGATTCAGCACGCTTTCTGCCTCCGAAAGCCTGCCCTCGTCACGAATGGTAATGCCCAAATCCATCTGGATCCCTTCTATAGAGGGAGCGTCATTGGTGATATGGCCTTGTGTGAGTGTCAGGGCTTGTCGATAAAGGGCTTCAGCCTCAGGCAGTTTGCTATTAGAGCGAAGAACGCCGCCAAGGGTATGCATGGCTGCAATCGTGAAAGGCTCGTTGTCTGCGCCGGACTGGCGATAAATGGCCAACGCGTTCCGCAGGGTGGATTCGGCCTCAGCGTTCTTTCCCTCCATCAATAGAATCTCACCCAAATTGGCAAGCGCGAGGCCGACAGGAATTCGGTTGGTGCCGGCAGCCTTCTCTCTCAAGGCGAGAGATTCTCGGATCAACTTCTCGGCTTCCTTCCATTTACCCTCGTCTCTCAAGGCCAAGGCCAGATTGTTCATGCTTATGGCGGTGCGCCCGTCATCGTCGTCGTTACTCTTACTCAACAACACCAATGCGGCGCGATGCATGACTTCCGCTTTATCGGGTTGCCCCAAGGCCAGGTAGATTTGGCCCATTTCATTTTTCAATTCGGCCTCCACATCCGGTTGATTGGTCAATTCGCGACTTGCGCGATCGGCTGTTTTGTCCAGGATTTCCTTCAACATCGTGGCGTCCCGCCCAGCCGCGACGGACGGGCCTACGCCACCAAGCATCTCTTCCAGAAAGTTGATGACTTGCCTGCTCTTGGCCGCCTCTGTCTCGGCTCGCTGACGTGACCGTTCCTGCTCCCTTTCTGCGGCAATAGTTTTCTGGTGCGCTTGCCGCTCCTTGAGAAAGAGATAAGACGAAACCGCCAGGCCAAGGGCGAGCGCGGCGAGGACCGCCATCGTTGCTGCGAAGGCAAATTTGTGCCGCCGCACCAGTTTGCGAAATTGATAAACTCTGCTGGGCGGACTGGCCAAGACCGGCTCGTTATTGATATGCCGTTGAATGTCGGCGGCCAAACCAGTGGCGGTTTCGTATCGGCGCGTGCGGTCTTTCTCCAGACACTTCATCACGATCCAGTCCAAATCGCCGCGCACCAGATGCACGAGTTTGAGCGCCGCAGCCTGACGGTGCGCGGCCACGGCCGTCAGGTCCGCCGCCAGCATGGTGCTCAAGCGCGTGGATGGGCGCGCCGGCTCCTTTTCCCGGATTTGACGGCGCATCTCATCTATTCCCGCCTGCATGAGTTCGGATGCATCGAAAGGCGTTTTGCCGGTCAACAATTCGTAGAGCAACACGCCCAGGCTGTAGAGGTCGCTCCGCGTGTCAATATCCAGCGCGCTCATCTCGGCCTGTTCCGGACTCATGTAAGCCGGCGTGCCGATGAATTGCTCGAAAGCGGTAAAGAGCGTGTGATCCGTCAGCTTTCCCTGCGTCGCTTTGGCGATGCCGAAGTCGATGACCTTGGGCAACGGCACGCCGTCATTGAGCGTTACTAGGATGTTGGACGGCTTGATATCGCGATGAATGATGCCCTTCTGGTGCGCATGTTGTACGGCGCGGCAGACTTGCATGAAAAGATCGAGGCGGGCCGGGGTGGAAAGATTGTTCTGATCGCAGTAGTCGGTGATCTTGATGCCGCGCACCAATTCCATGACAAAGTAAGGCCGGCCCGTGTCCGTCGCG
>DASYNM010000418.1:0-3253 GCA_036008545.1 Verrucomicrobiia bacterium | reverse complement strand
GATCACGTGGTTCGCGCAGACGAATGACACCTTCCAGGTTCAGCAAACGCCGAGCCTCTCGCCGACGGTGATCTGGAACAGCTTCAGCAACATTGTCACCTACACGGGGCCGCCGGTGCCTGGAAACGGCTTGTTCTCGTTCTTCGATAACGGATCGCAATATCCGTTTGGCCCGACACGCTTCTACCGGGTGCTGTTATACTCGCAGGGCACCAACTCGGTCGTGACGCCGATAAACAACGGCTCGCCACAGACCAATTCCGTTCCTGCCAACAGTGTCGTCTATTATTCCGTGTCTGTGCCGACGAATGCGATTGCCGCGACGAACCTGTTTAGCCTTGCTGCGGGGCCGTTGAACCTCTGGTTCAACCAAACCACCTTGCCGGTGCCGGCCAATCCGCCGGATAGCCTGCTCCTTGGCGGAGCAGTCAGCGGCGCTTCGTCTGTTTTGATCACGAATGGCATGCCGCCGCTGTTACCAGGCCAGACGTATTACCTGGCCATCCAGAACACCAATAACGTGGCTGTCAATTACGTGTTTGGCGTGAATTTTGAAACCGTCGCGACCGGCCCGGTTTCCAACCTTGTTTTCTCCGCGGGCATCATTTATACGAATATCAGCGGCACGAACGGCTTCCTCATCCATTGGCTCGCGCCGACGAATGACACCTTCCAGGTGCAGGAAACGCCAAGTATCGTGCCGTCGGTGACGTGGAACAGCTTCAGCAATATTGTCACCTACACCGGGCCGGTAGTGCCCGGAAACGGCCTGTTCACGTTCTTCGATAATGGGTCACAATATCCATTTACGGGTGCTTCCCGCTTCTATCGGATGCTGCTGGTGTCGTCGGGCAGTTCGACGGGTTCGCTGGTTATTGCGAGCCAGCCCAACTACGTGGCTACGAAGTTGCAGCTCTTCTCGATGACGAACAGCGCGACGGATTCGAACCCGTTGGCGACGCTGGATTATACGCTGGGTGATCTCCCAACGCCGTCCACCACACCGGCGATCAATAGTGCCAACGGCGTCATTTCCTGGACGCCCGGCAGTGGTGATGCCGGCGGCGCTTACAAATTCACCACGGTTGTCACGGACAACAATGTGCCGCAGCGCAGTGCGACCAACGCCTTTACCGTGTTTGTCCTGCCGGCCCCGTCCCTCAGCCGCGCCAGCGTGACTACCACTAATGTGACGCTTTCATGGACTGCACACACCAATGATCTCTTCCAGGTGGATTGGGCCACGGCCATCAGCCCTCCGGTCGCCTGGTCGCCCTTCCCGGCCACAGTCGTTTATACCAACGGCGCGGTCACTTTCACGGACACGAACGCGCCAAAGGTGAATAAATTCTACCGCCTGATCTGGCTGCCGTTGCCTTAATTGAAGCACGGTTCATTGGCCCACGACGGCTTCCCGGCGCTTTGAATTCTTTAACTTCCGGCTTTTGCGCGATTTTTTTTCGCCTGCCCTTTGCGTTTCGGACAATTTTGAGTAAATTGTTCGTTTGGCTTATCTGAGAAATTTACAACTGTGAGCAAAGAATGGATTCGCATCGGCGGCGCGCGTGAGCACAACCTGAAGAACCTCACGCTGCAGATCCCCCGCGACAAGCTGGTCGTCATCACCGGCTTGAGCGGCAGCGGGAAGTCCTCGCTCGCGTTCGATACCATCTACGCCGAAGGCCAGCGCAAATACGTCGAGAGCCTTTCGGCCTACGCGCGCCAGTTCCTCGACCAGTTGCAAAAGCCCGATGTGGACTTTATCGAAGGGCTTTCGCCGGCCATCGCCATCGAGCAGCGAAGCTCCGGCAGCAGTCCGCGCTCCATCATCGCCACCACTACGGAGGTATATGATTACCTTCGCCTGCTTTATGCGCACATCGGCCAGGCGCATTGCCCGGAAACCGGCGTGCCCATCGTTCCCCAAAGCACCAGCGACGTCGTGGATAAAATCCTCGCGCTGCCGGCCAAAACCAAAGTCATGTTGCTTGCGCCGGTGGTGCGCCGGCAAAAGGGCGAGTTCCGCGACGTGCTGGAACGCCTCGCCCGCGAGGGTTTCGTCCGTGCCCGCGCTGATGGAGAATTTGTCGAACTCGGCGATACGAACCGCCCCGTAAAGCTGGATAAAAAGAAATTCCACAATATCGAGGCCGTGGTGGACCGGCTGGTGATTGATGACAAAATCCGCGTGCGCCTCGGCGATTCCGTCGAAACGGCGTTGCGCTGGGGCGAAGGTGTTTTGCTGGCGCTGCATCAATTGCCCAACGCCGCAAATAACGCGGAGTGGATCGAGACCCTGCACTCAAACAAGATGTGTTCTCCCGCCACGGGGAAGAGTTTTGACCCGCCCACGCCAAAACATTTTTCGTTCAACGCGCCCGCGGGCGCCTGCCCGGTTTGCCATGGCCTCGGCCAAAAAATGGTTTTCGACGAGCATTTTGTCGTGCCGAATGCGGAAGAGCCGCTGGAAAAAGCCATCCAACCGTGGCGCCGTTCCGGCAAGCGCATGAACATTTATTACAAGGCGCTGTTGCGTTCCGTCGCCGCGCATTTCGGCGTGAGCCTGGAAACGCCTTACAAGGATGTGCCGGAGGATTTCAAAAACGTCCTGATGAACGGCTCGAACGGAGATGACATTGATTTTTCATTCTGGCGCGCGGGCAAGATTAACAAAATAACGCGCCCGTTTGAAGGTGTGCTGCCCAACCTCGAACGGCTGGCAACCGAGAGCGAAAGTGAATTTGTCCGCAACCGCCTCAAGCAATACATGAGCCCGCAATTTTGCGATGCCTGCAAAGGCAAGCGGCTCAAGCCGGAAATCCTGGCAGTGACTTTGTTGAATGAAGGGTTCAAGGCGAATGGCCCGGCGAAACCGGGAAAGCGTTCACCGCTCATCCCGGGCCTTTCCATCATGGACATTTGCAGTTTGTCAGTGGAAAAGGCCGATGAGTTTTTTGCCACGCTGAAGCTTTCCGAGTTCCAGCAAAAAATCGCCGCAGAAGTGATCAAGGAAATCCGCGCGCGGCTTGGCTTCCTGAAAAATGTCGGCCTCGGTTACCTGACACTCGACCGCGAAAGCGGCACGTTGAGCGGTGGTGAGGCCCAGCGCATACGGCTGGCGACGCAAATCGGCGCGGCGCTCGTGGGCGTGCTGTATGTCCTGGACGAGCCAAGCATCGGCCTGCACCAGCGCGACAACGACCGCCTGCTCGCCACGCTCAAAGGCCTCCGCGACCTGGGCAACACCGTCCTC
>DASYNM010000417.1:0-6096 GCA_036008545.1 Verrucomicrobiia bacterium | reverse complement strand
TTCCGGCGCTCAATGGGAGCGGGGAAAACAGCGACGGGGCCAAACCGGTGGCGGGCCTGGTGATGTCGAACAACGTTCTCTATGGGACGGCGCCCAAAGGAGGGGCGGCGGGTTTTGGGACGGTGTTCGCGCTGCCTGCCGATGGATCGGGATTTACCAATCTCTACAGCTTTACCAATGGAAGCGACGGGGCCACTCCGTTGGCGCCGCTCTACTTGACGAACGGCATGCTTTATGGAACGGCCGAGTACGGCGGCGCAGGAAATAACGGGACGATTTTTGGGATGAACCTCGATGGCTCAGGTTTTACCATCTTGCATGCCTTCACAGGGCGCGGCGACGGCGGCAATCCGATGGGAGGATTGGTGGGGGACCGCGTCTATGTGCCACTCGCCAACGGTGGGTCGAATTTTTTCACCGGCGCCATATTTTCGTTGAATCTCTATGGCAGCGGCCCTGTGGGAACATCGCTGCCGGGGGGAACGGAGGGATCGTATCCGATTGGCGAGATGGGCGTCACGGCGGGCGGGACTGTGTTCGCGGCGGCCGGCCAAGGCGGCGCGGCCAATGAGGGCGCGATCATTGCAGTGACCCAGGCTCCCAGCACCGTGGAAGCAACTCTGGAAAGCAGCAGCGGGAATGTCAACATCCCCGACGGCGGCATCGGCAACATCAACGTGCCGGTGGCAACATCGTTTGATTACACCTTTTATCTTAATTCCAATATCAATCCGAATTCCATTTCGGTGGCGACAGGGCTGTTGCCAAGTGGCCTTAATGTTTCGCAAAATGGAACTACCGGAGCGTGGTCGATTACGGGAGATTTTGCTGAGGCGGGCACCTATACGGCCACGCTGGAAGTTCAGGATGGGGTGACCGCCTATTTCTACACGCTAAATTTCAACGTTTGCAACCTGCCGACGATTACGAACGTCGTCGCTGGCAACACCAACGCCCAGATCGAAGCCGGCAGCCAGATCATCATAACGGGCGCGGGTTTGAGTTCCGCCACACAAGTGCTTTTTAATGATGCTACTTTAGGAGACTCAAATGCGGTGCCGGCTGCCAATATTCAAATAGACAGCGATAACCAGCTCACCGTCACCGTTCCGACCGGCGCCGAAACCGCTCCTATTGCGGTGATTACGCCCTGCGGTAACTACGTTACCACGCCAGCCGTGGTCATCGGCAGCCCGCCAGCGATCACGCTTTCTTCGCCGGCGCTCATGCCCGGGAACGTGCTCAGCTTCGCTCTTTCGGGGCCGAGCGGGACGTATCAGATATTGAGCTCCACAGACCTGGTGCATTGGACGCCTCTTTTTACCGTGTTGTTGGACAACGATGCCCCTAGCAAGCAGGACATCAAAATGGTAAGTGTTCCTCCGTTCGACGGCGATATAATCGGGTATTTTGTCTACCTTGCGGGATTTTAGTGGTGATTCGCGGATACCTGGTACGCGCCGTCAGCGAGGCTTGAGGCTGAATCCAGGAGCAGGAGGGTGAGCGCCGCGAGTCTTCTACTCGAAGACTCCGCCAACCTACCTTAGCAATTTCCATTCGCACAAGAAATTGGGCGCAGAACAGCTAGTCCGCCAGCCCGTCGATGAGTTTCATGCGCATGGCGTTGCCGATGCGGAGGTAATCCGGCATTTGCCCGGTCGTCACGGCTTGCCCAATCTGCCCGGATGGGAGCGTGTCAATCATTGGGACGTGCCAACGCCAGTATTCGACGTGGCCGTCGGCAAACGACAAGACGCCGCCTTGATTGTGGCGATTGGAGGGCATGTCGAACCAAAGACCGTAATAGCCATCGTTCATCATGGGGTAACCAAATTGATCGTCTTGCAAGGTGCCCTCGTTTTCGTCGATGAAGACAAACAACCCGACCGGCGGGGGAGTGGTGGCCTGGGAGAGCTTCTGGTAACATGGTTGCGTGACGTCCACGGCCACGCCGCCGTTGAAAGCAGGGTCCACCAACAGACCGAGGCCGTTGACGGATTGACTCATGTTGTAGCTACGCGTGCGGAGTTGGGGCAAGGCGTTGCCGTTGGCATCGACAATCGTGGAGACATCCGAGGGGCAATGATAAATCGCGGTGGATGTGTTGTAGGGATAAAGCAGGCCGCTTTGGATGTTGGACGTGGTCGTGTCCGTGAGCGCGTCGCCGTTGCACCAGGAAACGTTCTGGTTGAATCCGCCGCCCGCGCCTGCGTAATCAATCCAATTGTTGGGCGCAAGCAATCCCTGGTAATCGTCGGCATACATCTCCCAGCAGATGGTCAGTTGCCTGAGGTTGCTGATGCAATTGGCGCGCCGGCCTTCCTCCTTCGCCCTGGCCAGAGCGGACAAAAGCAGGGCAGCGAGGATGGCGATGGTGACAATGACGACAAGTAATTCTATGAGAGTGAACGCGGGCCTCCGACGACAGACCGTAAGCACTTGTCGAACACAAACCCACCTCGCCTCGTGGCGTCGGCTGAACATTACCGCTTTCCGCGGTCTCAGCCTGATTGTAGCCCAATAATGCTAAAAAGTCGAGCGAGATTGTCAATACGATTGTAATGTAGCCGCCGACGTAAGGAGGCGGATTGCCGGCGTCCTCCCAGGAATCCGCCGACTTACGTCGGCGGCTACACGCAACATATCGGGCTAATCGGGGAGCCAATCGACGGGCTTGATGCGCATGGCGTTGCCGACGCGCACGTAGTCTGGCATCTGCCCTGGAGCAACCGTTTGAAAATTTGGCCCGTAGATGCTGAAGCCGTTCGTGTAAAGCATAGGAACCACCCAATGCCAGGTTTCGACATGACCGTCGGCAAAGGACAAATTGGCGCTTTGATTGTGGCGATTGGAAGGCATGTCGAACCAAATACCGTACCCGTAATTCGGCATGGGATAGCCGAATTGATCATCGAAAAGCGTCAGTTCATTCTCGTCGATGAAAACAAACAACCGGGCGGGCGGCGGATTGGTGATTTGGGTGAGCTTCTCGAAACACGGCTGCGTGACGTCCACGGCCATGCCGTAGTTCATGGTGGGGTCCACATACAATCCGAGGCCATTGACGGATTGGCTCATGTTGTAGCTGCGCGTGCGCGCTTGCGGCAGTGGATTGCCGTTGGCATCCACAATCGTGGACATATCGGAGGGGCAATGATAAATCCCCACCGATCTGTTGTAGGGAAAAAGCAGGCCGGATTGGAGGTTGGACGTGGTCGCGTCCATGAGCGCGTTGCCGTTACACCAGGAAACACTCTTGTTATCTGCTCCGCTGGTGCCGCCGACGTAATCAATCCAATTGTTGGGGGCCAGAAATCCCTGATTGTCGTCGGTGTACATTTCCCAGCAAATGGTCAATTGCCTCTGGTTGCTCACGCAATTCACGCGCCGTCCTTCCTCCTTGGCTCTGGCCAGCGCGGGCAAAAGCAGAGCGGCCAGGATGGCGATGATGGAAATTACAACCAGCAATTCGATGAGGGTGAATGCAAGTGCTCGTTGACAGACGGCACTGAGTCGTCGAGCGTGAACTGAATTTCCCTTTTGGCTATTGCTTTGCATCTACACCTGGCGGTACCGAAAATAGTCCAAAATTGACGCGAAGTCCAGAATAAAGCCAGTGGATCAATGCGGCGTTCCACTAAAGTCAACGGGGATGATGCGCATGGCATTGCCGACGCGCGTGTAGTCGGGCATTTGTGCCGGCGGGACCGCTTGCGGATTCGCGCTGTTGCCGGCGAAACCGTTGGTGTACAGCATGGGAACCACCCAATGCCAATGTTCGACGTGCCCGTCGGCAAAAGACAAATTGGCGCCTTGATCGTGGCGGTTGGCGGGCATGTCCCACCAAAAGCCGGGCATATAATTGGGCATGGAGTACCCGAATTGATCGTCGAAAAGAGTCTGCTCGTTCTCGTCGATGAAAACAAACAACCGGCTCGTCGGCGGATTAGTGATCTGGGCAAATTTCATGAAACAAGGCTGGATGACGTCCACTGCCCAGCCCTGCGAATTAGCGTTCGTCATCAGCCCCAAACCATTGACCGATTGGCTCATGTTGTAGCTGCGCGTGCGGGCTTGGGGCAGCGGGTTGCCGTTGGCATCCACAATCGTGGACATGTCGGAGGGACAATGGTAAATGCCAGGCGAGGAATCGTACGGGTAGAGGAGACCCGCTTGAATGTTGCTGGTCGTGGTATCCGTTCGTGCGTCGCCGGCGCACCAGGAAAACTGAGACAAGACGCCACCCCCGTCCATGGTGTAAATCCAGTCGTTCGGACAAAGAGTGCCGCCATAATCGTTGCCGTACATTTCCCAGCATATTTGCAATTGCTTGAGATTGCTCCGGCAATTGATGCTTCTTCCTTGTTCCTTGGCGCTGGAGAGAGCGGGTAAAAGCAGGGCGGCGAGAATCGCGATGACAGCAATCACCACCAGCAATTCTATCAGGGTAAAGGCCGACCTCTGCCAAAGTTTTGCGCCAGGGCGGCGATCGCAACCCAGCCGGGCTCTTTTCCAGTCAGCGTGCATTGAACCTCTGAGACAAAGTTAATAACAACTTTCCTCCGCTAAATCCAGCAAAATCGTCCTCAGTTCATCGAGGACCGGGGAAACTGGCGGGCGAGAATTCTCTCCGCGCTGGCTTCCAAGAAGTCGCCGGGGATGTTTTGCCCGGCGCTCAGATACCGTATCGGCAGACCGGCGCCAAGAGTCAAGTTCCAGAGCTTGCCCCAATGGGGCTCTTCATCCAAGTGGCTGATAATCAAGTCCTCAAGCGGCAGGGCCGAAAAGGCGCGGACTTGCGCCAGGAGCACATTCACGTCGTACGCGCCGTTCAAAACCAGGTGCATGTGCGGGGAACTCATCTGAGCCAGGTGTCCAGCTAACTCGCGGATGGCCAGCGGACTGCGCCAATCCACGCCGGGCAAATCCATGAAACCAATATCCTTGTGCAAAGCGCGGCCGTCCGGTGTCCAGGCACGCTCCACCCCCACGTTCAAAGCCTCGCCATGAACGCTCAGGAATTCAGCGGTATTGGCGGTGACTCCATCCAGGCGCCAGACGCGGGCGATCTGGCCTTCGACCAGCACAGTTTGCGTCAGCCATTTGCAAAGGACGGTCGTCTTGCCCGAACCGGCGGGACCGATCAGCACGTGCATGGAATGCGGGCCGATAGCGTAAGGCGCGCGGAATTTCCGGGCCAGTTGCGCGCGGGCCAGGTCGATCTCCTCGGCCAGGCTGGCCGGCGGATGATCGCCGTGGGCGGTTTTCAAAGTGTCAAGAAGATGTTGCGTGTGCAGCGGCAGCAGGCCGGTCTTTTGCAAAAGCCCCGCCACGCGCCAACCGCTGTTGTTCAAATCGACTTGCTGCTTGATCTCCTCCAATTCCTGGCGGAAGGCGGCCATCGTTTCATTGACAGGGGGGGCAGGGGGCGCAGGCGGCTCGGGGCGATAGGCCATGACTTCGATCATCGGCTTTTGCCACAGGCGGGCCAAGCCGGGCGCTTTGAGAGGACGGACATTGAGCACGACCGCGTCGGAGCCGAGGCGGGCGCGAATCTGCGCCACAGCTTCCTCGGCGGAAGCAGCTACGAATGGAATGGGAGTGTTGGTGGCCGCGCTCATATTATTCCGGGCATGGGATGATGCCGCTGCTTTGGATTTCTACACGCGGCGGCACTTCCGTGTAAGCCAGCACGGTCAGTTCGGAGAACGTCGTTTCAAAGAACCGGCGGAAGGCCAGGCGAATTTGCGGGGCGCACAACACCACTGGCGGCTGGCCGGCGCTCAGGAGTTGTTGCAAGCGTTGAGAAAGCGTATCGACGACATGCCGGGCCAGCTTGGGCTCCATGGTGAGCGAAATCTCCGTCGGCGTCTGACGTACGCCTTGGGCAATCTGCTGTTCCAGACGCGGGTCAAGTGTGATGGCCTGCAATCCGCCTTTCTCGCTTTGATACGGCTTGACGATTTGCGAGCCAAGGGCGCGCCGGGCGTATTCGGAAAGTTCGTCCGGATTCTTGGTCGTGTTGGTATAGTCGCTGACCTTTTCCAGAATGCCGGCCAGATTTCGGATCGAAACGCCCTCCGCCAGGAGATTCTG
>DASYNM010000416.1:0-23381 GCA_036008545.1 Verrucomicrobiia bacterium | reverse complement strand
TAGCGCCGCTGTATATCGGCGTTTTCTTCCTTATCTTTGCTTGTCAGGGGCGGCATGGCGAAAAGTGGCGCGCCATTCTGGAACGCGTGTTCCGCCCCGTGCCGGTCCTGGGCACGGCACGTCGCGACCTGGCGCTGGCGCGGCTCTCCTCCGCCCTGGAGGCGCTGCTCAATGCCGGCGTGCCCATTATCGGGGCGTGGGAATTGGCCGCCACCGCCAGCGGTTCGCCCGCGCTGCGGCATATCGTGCAGGAATGGAGGCCGCGCTTGGAGCAAGGTTCCACGCCCGCGGAACTGGTTTCCGAGTCGGAACAGTTTCCAAGTGTTTTCGCCAGCCTATACCACACGGGCGAGATCAGCGGGCAACTGGACCAAACGCTGAACCGCCTGCACACTCTTTTCCAGGAAGAAGGCACGCGTCGCATGCGCCTGGTGGCGCGCTGGGGACCGCAGATTATTTATTTCGCCGTCGCGATTTATATCGCCATCCGCGTCATCGGATTTTACATGGGTTATTTCAAGGGGCTCGACGACATCATGAACATGAAATGACCATCGCCGAGATACTCTCCAACGAGGAATTGCGCCGGCACGAATTCCCCGTCACGGGACAAAAAATCTTTCTCGCTCATGCCGCTGTCTGTCCCTTGCCCCGGCGTGTTTCAGAGGCCATGCGCGACCACGCCGAGCGCGCCACGCTGGACGACCAGGAAGAAACCATCCCCGCTGGTCAAATCCGGCGCGCGCGCGAATTGGCCGCCCGCCTCCTCCACGCCCAGCCCGAGGAAATTGCTTTCGTTGGCCCCACCTCGCTCGCCTTGAGCTATGTTGCCGCCGGTTTGCCCTGGCGCAAAGGCGACAATGTTTTGATCTACTTCGACGATTATCCCTCCAATGTTTATCCTTGGATGGCCCTCGCGGAGAAGGGCGTCGAAGTCCGCCTGCTCAACACGCGCGAGTATGGCCGCATCCGCGCCATCGACGTCGCCGGCCAAGTCGATGAGCAGACCCGGTTGGTCGCACTGGCCTCGAATCACTTCGTGGCCGGCTGGCGGCTGGAACTCGACGCCATCGGCCGCCATCTGCGCGAACGAAACATCCTCTTTTGCGTCGATGGCATCCAGACAGTGGGCGCATTTCCAACCGGCGTGGCGCACATTGATTTTCTGGCCGCCGACGCCCACAAATGGCTGCTTGGCCCGTGCGGTGCCGGGATTTTTTACGTGCGCAAGGAGGTGCAACAGAAGCTGCGCCCGATCGTCCACGGATGGCACAACGTGCGTTGTCCCGGCTTTGTCGCACAGGAGCAATTGGTGTATTTGACAGACGCGCGCCGTTACGAAGCCGGCTCGGCGAGCCTGGCCGGCCTGGCCGGGCTGACTGCGGCGATGGAACTTATTTTAGAAGTCGGCGTGGACAACATTGCCGCCGAGCTCCTTCGCAAACGAGCGCTGTTGCTGCCGGTCTTGCGAAAGCAAGGCTGGGAGGTGCTGCAAGCCGATGCGCCCGCGCCCAACGCCAGCGCCATCCTTAGTCTTTACAAGCCTGACGCCGACCCGGCCGCCGTCCACCGCAAGCTGATGGACGCGCGCATCCACACTTCGCTGCGCGTGGACCGCCAGGGCCGCCAATACGTGCGCCTCTCTCCGCACTTTTACAACACCGACGCCGAACTCCATCGATTGCTGGAAACTCTCGCGGGATTGTGAGATTGCCACCTAAAGGCAGCCGAATGGGTTCTTGCGGAGCGCATCCGCCGTAGCCGCCGCCGTGAGGCGGCGGATTTTCGAGAATCGGCGCTCCTTGGTTCTTCGTCCGCCGGCTGACGTCGGCGGCTACGAGGCTGCCTCTGCCGCGTGGTCCTTTGTAGAATGGGCCGCGCCAGTTATTACAAAACCATGACAATAGGTCTTGCGGAATGGGCTACCTTTGAGGGTAATGAAACGAATGCAACCCAACACCCCATTCCATTCCAGATCGTTTCTCTGGCAGGGAATCCTCATCCTCCTGCCGGTTGGAGTGTTGACGGTGCTGGGCTTGTATTCGCTTAGGCAGGATAGATTGCTGGCGGAACAGGACGCCAAGGAACGCGGCGCGGCCACCGCCACGCAGATGGCGCAGTCAGTCGCCCACGAATTGGCCCAGCAACTAACAGGTTACCGCAACGCGAACTTTGCCTGGCACGCCAAACTGGTACAAGACCTGGGCCTCGCGTTAAGGCCGCGCGTCTCCAGCCCGGATGATGCCGCTTGGCAAAGCATCAGAGCGTGGGAGCAGTCGAACCCCGGCATTGATCTGGGTGCCATGCCGGTTTCCGATTGCGTGCTGAACACCCGCGGCGATTTTTCCATGCCGCAGATTTATCCTCTGACGCCGCAACCGCCAGATTGGCTTCTGGAACTTTCGCCGGAACAACGCCGACTCTGGCAACAGCAGGAGCAGGCCGAATTTGTATCCAACAACCCCGCTGCGGCGCAGGCGGCGATCACGAATTTCCTCGCCACCAAACCGCCGGACGGCGCGCGGGCCAACGCGGAGTTTGATTTGTTGCTCCTGAAAACACACAGGCTACAGCCGGCTGAAGCCGCAGCGCAGTTGGCGGATACTTTTTGGTCCAAATCGGACCAGCTCACCGATGCCGGATTGCCGGTGGGACAATTGGTTTGTTATCGAGCCTTGCAGTTGCTGCCCGATCATGCGGGTGTACCGGACAAGTTGTTCGCTGACATCGTCTGGGCGATTGCCTATCGGGCCTCGATCCTGTCACCGCGCCTCATCGCGGAGGGGGAACGAGTCGCCCAGCCAGGTCGCGCGGATGCCGGGCCGAGCGTTGTCGAATTGAAAGCGTGGTGGGATTCGGACGATAGCGCGCGCGCCATCTTAAGGGATTTTCAGCAGCAGCATCCTCCCAATACTTGGACCAACGCTCTGTTTTGGGTCGAATCCACCGGCGGCAGGTTCCTGCTCGCGCTGGATAATCAGCATCACGCGCCAGACATTACCGTCTCCCCGCGTCATCCTGACACCTCTTCGACAAACTATTATCCACTTCTTATTTTTCCAGAAGCGGTCGTGGACAAGGCGCTGGAGGACGCCGTCGCCAAGGCGGACATTTCGGTGCCGCCCTATGCACTGGCCAGACTGGAAATCGCGGGAAGAGAACTGGCCTTGCTGCGGAATCAATTTCTCATGGATTCAAACGTGCCTGCGCTCCCGGTCCTGGGTGAGGCACCCGGGTCTTTGTCGAACCTCCTGCTCACAACGAATGTCTATCCGTTCCGCGTCCGGTTGATTCTGGCTGACAGCCAGCTGCTCTATGCCCGGCAGCATCAGCACACGCTGCTCTTTGGCGCGATCATTCTTGCATCGACCTTTGCTGCGCTCGCCGGACTGATGACCGCCCGCCGCGCCTTTTACCGGCAGCAGGAGCTGAACGAAATGAAATCCAATTTCGTTTCCAGCGTCTCGCATGAATTGCGCGCGCCCATTGCCTCCATGCGCCTGCTGGCCGAGAGCCTGGAGCGCGGCAAGATCGGCAGCGAAGTCAAACAAAAGGAATACTTCGGCCTGCTGGTCCAGGAATCACGCCGCCTCTCCATGCTGATCGAAAATATCCTCGATTTCTCCCGCATCGAGCGGGGCAGCAAGAAATACGAATTCGAACCGGCGGATCTCGGCGCGCTGGCGGAGGATACCGTCCGCCTGATGCGGCCCTGCTCGGACGAACGCCGGGTGGAACTGGATTTGCGCAAGAACGGCGCGGCCGACGGGGAGCCCTTCGCTTGCGATAGTCTGGCACTGCAGCAAGCGTTAATCAATCTGATTGACAACGCTGTGAAACATTCGCCTCCGGGCTCCCACGTGGCCGTCGGGCTGGACGGAGATGTGGCGGAAGTGCGGCTTTGGGTCGAGGACGGCGGGCCCGGCATTCCGCCGGAAGAGCACGTGAAGATATTCGAGCGATTTTACCGGCGCGGCTCGGAATTGCGGCGCGAAACGCAGGGCATCGGCATCGGCTTGACCATCGTCAAACATATTGTCGAGGCGCACCGCGGGCGCGTGACGGTGCGCAGCGCTCCGGGTCAGGGCAGCCGGTTCACCATGGAGTTGCCACGGAAATGAAACCGCGTCGTCAACACTTTCATGGGAGAGCAGACGTCCCGCGCCCTGTTCCTCAGTTCCGGGGAGCATACGCGCCTCGCGTGTCGTGGTCGGCGCCCCCGCCGACCACATCTCTGCCTCTTCTCTACTTCCTATGGAATGAGTGGAAGCAGTCGGCGAGGGCGCCGACTGGGACACGCGAGGGCGCGTGTGCTCCCCGGACCGCAGCCAGGCGGGATTTGGGGCGGCGCGAGACGCACCGCCCGGCGACCGGGACGGTCGCGCTCCCCAATCCACTGGCACAATGAAGACCGACGCCAGAATCCTGGTTATCGAGGACGAGCTTCCCATGCGCACGGCCCTGGCCGATTGCCTGGAGGCCGAAGGCTACCGCGTCTTGACCGCCTCCGACGGGCCGACCGGCTTGGAGCGCGCCGTGCGCGAAAAGCCGGACCTCGTCCTGCTCGACATCATGATGCCGCGCCTGGACGGCTACGCGCTGTGCGCCGAACTGCGGCGGCTCTCCATCCCTGTGCCGGTTTTGATGTTGACAGCCAAAGGCCAGGTCGAAGACCGGGTGCGCGGTTTGGACGCGGGCGCGGACGATTACCTGGCCAAGCCGTTCAGCACGGATGAACTGCTGGCGCGGGTGCGGGCTTTGTTGCGGCGCGGGCGCCAGGCGAAAGCGGTGCCTTACGTCCTGCGCCTGGGCCAGGTGGAGATCGACTTGCCGCGCCAGAAAGCCACCCGGGGCCGGAAGTCGATTTATTTGACAGCCCGCGAATTCGCCATGTTGCGCCTCATGCTGGAAACGCCGGGCGAACCGGTCACGCGCGAGCGGTTTCTGGACGTCGTTTGGGGCTACACCGCCTTTCCCACTACCCGCACGGTGGACACGCACATCGCCGCCCTGCGAGCAAAGATCGAGGAAAATCCCGACGAGCCACGCTGGATCAAGACGGTGCATGGCACTGGATATAGGCTGGAGGTTGGGCATCGCGAGAAAACACTATGAAGATTTATTTCACGATGCCTTATTACAAAAGCATGACAAACGCCAATCGGCCATCAGGCTACATTGCAGCATGAAAATGAAATTTATATTGACTGTTCTCGTATCGCTCGCCGCCTCCGGCCTCGCGGCCGCCGGCACGAACGACTTAACCACACCGTTGCAGCGCGGCCTTTTCGAGGAGGAGGCCAACCATCAATTGGACGCCGCCATTGTCAACTACAAGGATGCGATCGAGCATTTCGATCAGGAACGCCAACTGGCCGCCACCGCCATCTTCCGCCTCGGCGAATGCTACCGCAAACTGGGCCGCACCAACGAAGCCGCCGTCCAGTATAACCGCATCATCCGGGAATTTGACGACCATAACGAACTGGTCACGCTAAGCCGGCAGAGTTTAACCGGCATGGGCATGTCCGCCCCGGCTGTTCCATCCTCTCTCTCGGCTGCAGCCCGGCAAAAGCAGCAACAAATTCTGCAAGAAGAAATCAAAGTGGTTGAACAGCAATTGGAGCTGCAAAGAACGCAAGTCAAGACGGGAACTTTGCCGGAGGAGGCGACTTTGGCCACGGTGATGAAGACGCTCGAACTTAAGCGGCAATTGGCAGAGCTGGAAGGGAACCCGGCGCTCACACCCTCCTCCGTAGCTGCTTCGGAGTCGGGTGCGTCCGTCCTGCCCTCCGACGAGGCGAAATTTCTGCAAGAGGTCAAGGAATCCGTGCAAAACAGCCCCGATCTGATGAATCAACAATTGGAGACCGCGGCGCTACTCGGATACGTGTCGGCGGCGGAATTCCTCATCGCCCACGGTGCGGACGTCAACCGGTCGGCACCCATCGTGGAAGCGGCAAAAAAAGGCAACGAAGCGATGGTGGAGTTGCTTTTGAACCACGGCGCCGCAGTGGATAGCCGAGATAATACTGGGGAAGCCGCCCTTTCTTATGCCGGGGCAAACGGATTCATGACCGTTTGCCGCACGCTGGTCGCCCACGGGGCGGACGTGAACGCGAAGAACAACTCTGGTTCGACACCGCTCCAATTCGCCGTTGAAAGTGGGCAGCTTTCAGCCGCGGAATTCCTTATCACCAACAAGGCGCAGATTGACGTCAGGGCTAGCGGCACTGGGATGACGCCTCTCACTAGCGCCATTAGGAGCGGCGAGACGGAAATGGTCAAACTGCTCCTCGACCATCGCGCGGATGTAAATTTCGAAACCGAGCCGCCCAACGGGCCGCGTAGTCCACTCTATTTCGCCATTGAATTTAAGCAATTACAAATTGCCCAACTTCTGTTGGATCATGGCGTCAAACTAAACGCGGCGGACCGCAACGGCGATACGGCATTGCTGCAGGCCATCGGCCAAGCGGACATCAATAGAAACCAAGAAAACATGGACATGATCCTCCTCCTTGTCGATCACGGCGCGGACGTCAACGTGAAGGACAAAAGTGGTTCGACGCCGCTTTACATTGCGGTCGAGCGTGGAGCCGTTCCGGCCGCGGAGATACTCATTGCCAACAAGGCGCAAGTGGACTTGAAAACTGTCCACGGGGAAACACCGCTCATGTTGTCCGTCATGCGCAATAATACCAATATGGCCAAACTGCTCCTCGACAACCACGCCGACGCAAATCTGGAATCCATTCATTTCAACAGGAACGGGCCAGGGGTGCCCGGAGTCCCTGGCTTGTTGCCTAGAGGGACGTACAGCGGGCCGATCAGCCCGCTGCTTTGGGCCGTTGTGAATTCGCGTACAGAAATGGTTCAGCTTCTGCTGGATCACGGTGCCAAACCGAATGAGCCGGATAGCATTGATAGCAATGGCATTACGCCTTTGTTCCTCGCCATCCAGAGCGACAACATTGATGCGGTCCGAATGCTCATCGCACATGGTGCCGACGTCAACTTCCTGGACAAACGAGGAGACCCACCTCTGGCATTCCTTACTCAGACCGAGTATGGCCACCAGATCAAAGACCTGCTGATCAAGGCGGGGGCCGATGCGGATTACACTCGTCGTCGCGCCATTTGGACTTACGGCGACGATGGGTCGGCCAAAGACGAGATTTTCCAGTGTCCGACCAATTCCATCAATCACTACACGTTGCTCGAGTTTTTGGCCACAATCTACGAAGCCAATCCAAAGCCTGGCGTCCGGGTCGATTCGTCGCATCTGGAGTCAATCCAGGGGACCTATCTGAACGACAGCTATTTGGTGCCATTCCCTGAATTCGCGCGAGTCTCCATCCATCGCCTGGAAGGTAAACGCGCCGAGCTTCTTCATGTCAATGTCGAGGCTATTCTGCATGGCGGTGACGGTTCCAAGGATGTGGCTTTGCTGGCGGGCGATCTGATTGAGATTGCCAAACAGGAACACAAGGTAGCGGATCGCTGGTACGGCCTTTCAGCGGCGGATGTCACAGCACTGGACAAATGCCTTTCGCGCACAGTGCTAGTCATTTCGAGAGGCCACACCAACGATCTTGCGCTCGTGCCCTCGTTAGCAGATGCGGCTCGTGCTCAATCTTGGAATGCTTTACCGCCACAGGCGTTCTTGGATTTTAGTACTAATCGACTAGCGGAAGCTCTCAAAGGCAAGCGAGCGGACACGGTCGTCCGGTCGTTTCATCTCAATGGGGTGGTGCGTGACGCCAACGTCCTCTTGAACACCTGGGATTTGTCCCGCGTGCAGCTCATCCGCGGCGGCGCGAAAATGACGTTCGACTTGACGACGAAGTCAGCGCCGATAGTCTGGCTTGAGGACGGCGACGTGATTGAAATCTTGGAGCTTGGGGAAGTTGGGCCGTCTGCGGAGGTGAAGTAATGCTCCCCGGCCAGCGGGCTTCGATGAGCGTATTTTGTGGGCGTGGTTAGAAAAAAAGCTCGTCCTCAGGTTGATGGCGAGCCAGTCCACCATGCGAAACCTGCCGCCGACGCTGAAAGGGCGCAAATCAGCTTTTGACAAAGTCGCTGGTAGGGACGCCGCGCTGCGGCGTCCGGTCGGCGCAGCGCTGTACAGTATCAGGACATCGGTAACACATTTCCCAGGAAGGGAACGTGGGGGTCTGCTCCCGCCCTTCTTTTCCTCAAAGCTAGCTTTGACTGAAGCCGCCATGTGTTACCCATGACTTGATACCCAACAGCAGCGCGGCGTCCCTACCAAAGAGTTCCTCTAAAAAATCGTTAGTCACGTGTGCAACTCAAGCCCGCCGCTTGGGATTTGACGAAAGGGATGAAGTGAGACACACTCCGCCGCGTCAAAACAACACGATGAAAGCTATTGCTTTTGCGCGCGGCGCAAGCGGATTTGACCGGCCACCACGTGGGCCCCAAGAGTATGTTTGACTGAGCCGACGTCCCGCAACCTGCGCGAACCGGCGCACCCTCTTACCAATCCAATGCCCACCACGACGCCAGCGACGCTTGCTTCCCAGCCCCGACCAGCGGTGCGCGGGAAATTCTTTCGCCTGGGCGAGGCGAAGCTCTATGCCAAGGGCGTCACCTACGGGCCATTTCGACCAGGCGCAGACGGCCAGCCATTCCTGGCACGCCCTGAAACTGAGCGAGATTTCGAGCTGGCGCGCCGCTTGGGCGCCAACGTGTTGCGCGTCTATCACGTGCCGCCGCGCTGGCTGTTGGACCTTGCGCAGCAATATGGCCTGAAGTTGCTCATCGACGTGCCTTGGAGCAAACACCTCTGCTTTCTGGATTCGTCCGCGTTTAAGGGACAAGCTCGCGACGCCGTGCGAGCCGCGGTGCAAAGCTGCGCCCGCCATCCGGCCGTCTTTGCCTACAGCGTGGTCAACGAAATGCCGCCGGACATCGTGCGCTGGAGCGGAGCAGGCGCGGTGGAAAATTTTTTGGACGAACTCGTCGAGGTAGCCAAGAGCGTGGACCCCGAGTGCCTCTGCACCTTCGGGAATTATCCGCCCACGGAATTCCTGAGCCCGCGCAATTTCGATTTTCTTAGTTTCAACGTCTATCTCCACCAGCAACGGCCCTTTGAAAATTACCTGGCCCGCTTGCAGATGCTGGCCGAATCCAAACCGCTGCTCTTGGGGGAAATTGGAATTGACAGCCTGCGCGAGGGCGAGGAGCAACAGGGCGAGATACTAGGCTGGCAGATCGAGTCCGCTTTCCGCGCCGGCCTGGCCGGGGCTGTGGTGTTCAGCCTGACCGACGAATGGCACAAGGACGGACGCGACGTGCCTGATTGGAGTTTTGGTTTGACAACAAGCACGCGCCAGCCCAAGCCCTCCTTCGAAGTGGTGCGGCGGCAATTCGGCCAGGCGCCCTATTTCCCGCTGCAACGCTATCCGAAGGTCTCAGTTATCGTCGCCTGCTACAACGGCGGGCGGACATTGCAACCGTGTCTGGATTCCCTTGGCCGGCTGCATTATCCCTCCTACGAGGTCATCGTCGTCAATGACGGTTCGACGGATATTACGCCGCAGGTCATTTCACACTACAAGAACTTCCACCCCCTGACCCAAACGCATCAGGGTCTGTCGGTGGCGCGCAACGCGGGCCTTTTTGCCGGTGACGGTGAAGTGGTGGCGTTTACGGACGCGGACTGCCGCGCTGATGAGGATTGGTTGTATTATTTGGTGAGCGACCTTTTGAAAGCCACGTATGTCGGCATGGGCGGGCACAATTTCCTGCCGCCGGATGATTCAGCGGTGGCGGCGGCGGTTATGGTTTCGCCGGGCGGCCCCGCCCACGTTATGCTGACGGATCGCCAGGCCGAACATATTCCGGGCTGCAACATGGCGTTTTACCGATGGGCCTTGGTCGAGATCGGCGGGTTTGATCCGATTTTTCACCGGGCGGGTGACGACGTGGATGTGTGCTGGCGCTTGCAGGAAAGGGGTTACCGCATCGGCTTCAGCCCGCCGGCTTTTGTTTGGCATCACCGCCGATCCACGTTGGGGGCTTACCTGCGGCAGCAAAGCGGTTACGGCGAAGCTGAGGCGATGCTGGTGCGGCGGCACCCGGAATACTTCAACTCCTTTGGCGGCAGCCTGTGGCAGGGGCGCATTTACACGGCGTCCAAATTTGGCCTGACCATCCGCAAGCCCATCATCTATCACGGGCTGTTCGGCACGGGGTTCTTTCAAAGCATCTATCAATCCGAACCGGCCGTGGCGCTGATGTTTTGCACAAGCCTGGAATATCACGCGCTGGTGAACTTGCCGTTGCTGGCGCTCTCGGTGCCGTTCCGTTCGCTCTTGCCCCTGGCGCTGGCCAGCATCGCGTTGTCGCTTGGCGTGTGTGCCGTGGCCGGGGCGCAGGCGGCATTGCCGCGCAACAAGCGCCGCTTCTGGTCGCGACCGATGGTGGCGCTGCTCTTCTTCCTTCAACCCATCGTTCGTGGCTGGGCGCGCTACCAGGGCCGGCTTAACTTTGGGCCTACTCCCAAGAAAGCGGTCGAAAGCCTGGAGTCGCTCTCAATGCAAGACCGCCCCGAGGCGCTCGAGTACGTGGAATATTGGTGCAATACGACAATGGACCGCCTCGATTTTGTCCGACGCATACTGGACCGATTGGATCGGGATGGTTGGGAAGCCAAACCGGATGCCGGCTGGAGCGATTTCGATGTCGAAATTCTCGGCAGCCGCTGGTCGCATCTGCAATTGGTGACCGTGGTCGAGCCGCACGCCGGAGGCAAACAAATGTTGCGATGCCGCTTGCGCACTGCCTGGTCGCTCTCGGCCAAAGTTGCGCTCTGCTCGATGCTTGGCTTTGAGCTGGTCGTGATTGGGTTTGTCTGGCACATGCTGCCGTGGATCTGGTTTCTGGTCTTGACCGTCCCGATGTTCGCCTGGTACGTCAATCACAACCGCCACGATTTGCAACGATTAATCGCGGTCGTACTGGACGATATCGCGAAGAAAAACGGATTGATTAAATTGAACCGGGAGAAACCATCCAAGCCGTAGCATCCATGAAAGTCACTCAAGTTGCCATCCGCCCCAGCCAGGCTTCCGAGCAAGCCCAGCGCCCATCGTTGACGCCCGAACTGCTGGCCGCCAGCGGCGCCCGTTATTCCAGGAACAATGAAGGCTTGGAATCGATTCTATCCAAAATCGATCCGAAGAATCTGGAGAAATCGGTCGATTCGATTTTCCGCATGGTCGATTACGGGCACCAATCCATCGCCGACATGGTGCCGGTGGCCATGTTTATCGATGGCATTTCCATGTGGCTGGCCTACTACATCTGGACGCTTTGCCCGACCGCCGGCGGGCAGGAATCATCGACCCGCTATATCAAAATCTCTGTCGATGGCCTGATCGCGCCGGAGACCCTGGGCATCCGCGAAGTTTCCGAGTGGCGGGAATTGATGGAACAATGTTACCGCGCGTATCAATCATCCGTGGCCTTTTGGGAGGAGCTGGCGAACGCGAATCCGGCCTTGATGGGAATTCCACAGTCGTTGCTCGATGACACTTCGGATGCCGCGCGGAAAAAGGTCGTGCGCATGAAGCGCAATTACGCCTTCGATCGCGCCCGGTATTTCCTGCCGGTCGGAGCGGCGACCAATGTCATGTTGATCATGTCCGCGCGCGGCTGGGTCAACCTTTGCCAGTTTCTGCTTTCGCAAACATGGCCGGAGGCGCAACGCCTGGGCGAGTTGCTGCGGGGCGAACTGGAAATTCCCGCTCCACGCATGCTCAAGCACGCCCGGGCCGTTGAACCAGTTCAGCAAGCCATCGCCTCCGAATTTGCCCGGCTGGTCGAGCGCGCGCGCAAGCCGGCGCCCGGCGCGCACGATGCCAGCGGTGCTCCGTTCCTATCGGTCATGGCGCCGGAGGGAGTTTCGCCAGAGGAACTGGCGCGCGACCTGGCCTATCATACCAACCGTTACGCGCCCATCGGTGCGAATTGGCAACGCACGAGCGTGCGCTTCGGCTGGTCCGCCATCGGCTTCGCGGAAATCCGGGACCTGAACCGGCATCGGACCGGGACGAAGTATTGTCCGCCAGTTCCGCAAGGATTCTACTTCGCGTCTGATCAAGTCCCGGCTGCGAATGAGGATAAACGATCAGCCTTGCAGCCGTGGGCGGAAATTGGCCGTCGCGCCACCGAAAGTGCGACCCGGCGTCTGCGCGAGGCCGATCCGTCATACATCTATTGGACGCTCTTGGGAACGGAGTTTCCCTTTGAGCATGTGACGACGGCGGACAAATTCATTTACGAGGCCGAATTGCGCACCGGTGTCGGCGCGCACTTCCGCTATGCCAGGCATTTGCGCGATGTCCTGGCCCTGTTCTACCAGCGCTTCCCGTCCACGAAAGGATTGATCCTCGAAGGCAGTGCCGAACCGGAATAGGGGTGAAAAATAATGCGAGCGCCGTCGGGGGAGAAACCAAGGCCCCAAACAAATCAATCATTCCCGGCCGCCTTCCCCACGCCAAGCCGCCGGGATTAATGGCTGCCGCGCCCTCGAAGAAATGAGCCATCAGTCGCCGGTCTAAAAAGCTCAAGAGTGCCGGATGTTATTTCCGGCACTCTTGTCTTGAACATGGCCATTGTTCGGAACGATTTTCAAACCGCCCCGCCCATGCCATCAAACCGTGGCCACTAGGGCTTCACAAGCCGATAAAACTGAGCCGTACTGGTACCGGGGAGGGTGACGGTGACCGTATTGCTCGATCCGACCACAACGGGCGCGGGCCCAGCACTCCACGTACCATTCAGCGAACCCGCCTCTTGCAGGGTGTAACCGGTATCAGACGTGGGCCACGATAGCACGAACGAGGTGGCCGTCTGGCTCGAGGCCGACAGAGTCACGCCCGGCGGCGGCGCAACCCCACCCGGGTTAAACACGAAGTCGCTGATCCACATGATGGAATTAGCGTCGCCATTGGCGCCAGAAAACCCGACGTAAGCCAGATTCGCTCCGAGGATGGGAACAAGGGGCCCCACGGTGTAGTTGGTGGAATATTTGGCAGAGGTGTTCAAGTCCTCCATATTCACCGCCAAGGTTCCATTGGCCCAACTCAAATTAAACTGAATGGGGTCGCCGCTATCCAGAGTAATATTGCCTGTAGATCCGTAAAGATCCCCGCCGCCAAAGGCATAAGTAATTCCGTTTGTTTCAGCGTTTATGCCGACGCCCTCGGATGCATTTCCGGATCCATTTCCCCAGAAATCCATCTCCAATGCCATGCTGTTGGAGATGCCATAGAACCCAATGGCTCCCGCGGTTCCGCCTACGGCATTGGTGGCTAGTGGGGCGTCCTGGATCATAAATGTAGCCCCGTCCCCCGAGGGAATCGCGTAGGTATGCACTGTGTAAACGTAGGAAGCGGTGAAACTGCCGACGTACTGTCCGATCGGATAATACGCGTCGGAGGCTTCGCCTTGAGCTACACCGTCGGTCAAATACAGCACATCGTTCGTGAAATACGGCACTGATGAAAGGCTAGGGCCATTATTGAGTGCCCAACCAGCACCGTTAGTACCGATGCTAGTGAACGTGATAGGCGCGATAGACGCCACGCCCGTCAGGGTGGCCGACGGGCTAACGACCGGGACTCCGCCGCTCAATTCGTTGGTCAAGCTGACTCCAATCACATGCACGCCCGATTGCGTGGTGAAGGTCAAACTCGAGTCAGTGGCCCCGCTTACGACCGTGCCGTCCATCGTCCATTGGTAAGTAATGGGCAGGCTTCCTGAGGTGGAAACCGAGTAGGTCACCGACGTTCCGGTGATGGCCTCGGCATTGGTCGGCATGAGATCATAAACCAGATCGGCTGCGGCATCTGAAACCGACAGCGTCACACTCGCGGTGACTGAACCGTAAGCGTTGCCAGCGATGACACCGATGGTCTCGCCATTTTCGTCAGCCGTGGCGCCAGTAAGCGTATAGGTGGCGTCGGTGGCTCCCGGGATCGTGTTGGAGACGTTCCCCGTGCTGATAACGTACCATTGGTAGCTGGAGGCCGGGTTGCCAAGGGTGGTGGTCGCCGCTAGAGTCACGTTTCTGCCAACAAACACTGTTGGGTTGGCTGGCGTGATGGTGAGGTTGTTGGGCGGCAACTCCGCCGCATAATAGAGTGCCTGCACCTGGGCCGCAGTGAACGCGTTCGTCCATATGGCGCACTGAGCGATGTTGCCGTCAAACAAGCGCCCCGTTCCATAATCAGGAGCGCCGCCGATCCAAAGATCAATCTGGTTTCCGGGCGGTTCTCCTGGGGATTGGCCGCCTTGCGCTATTCCGTCCACGTATAGATTTTGGTTAACTCCATCGTAAACACCAACCAACAGGTGCCAATTTCCATCGTTAATGTTATTGGGGCTGACAACATCCGGTCCCGCGTCGGCAAAATGCGGTATTGCCGTTGGGGCCACATCCAGACGGTAGCTATTGTCCGAATGCCCAAAGGAGGTTGGAAAGCCCGTTTCGCCCCCGACCGGCGTCAGAACCCATTGCATGATCGTAATCGGTCCTTTTATGTTCAAGTCAGTCTTCCCTGACGGAATGTCCACGTAGGCGGTTTTGCCGTCGAATGCAACCGAGACGTTGGAAACGAGTGCGCCGGCATTCGGAATGCCAGGCTGATTTAATGCGGCGGCGCCAATATAAGTGCCGTCATGAAGTCCGGCACGGTCGAAGGCGATGACGCCACTGGGTTCGTTCAACGGCCAGTAGGCGATCGGGTTTAAGGCCAGGATGTTACTGGCGTATTTCGTGTCGATTCCGAACGTGGAGACAATCGTAACGGACACCGGAGCGCTCGTGGCCTGGCCCACGAAGTTTGAGAGGACGCAAAAGAGGGTTACGTTATTGGTGTCCACGTTATTGTAAGTGCTTGCGGTCGCACCAGGGATCGAGTTGGTAACGCTGCCAGAGGTGACGGCGTACCACTGATAGTCAACAGGGGGTGCGGTGTCCCCATTGGTTACGACAGAGAACGTGGTGATATCCGGATGATTCGTCAAGACGACATACGAGGCGGTCGGAGTTTGAGAGAAGATAGTCGGAGCATCAGGAGTGCCGGGGTTAATGACAATGAGTGCCGTAGGGCTGGTTTGCGAACCGCTGGCGCTAGTCGCCGAATACTCATAATTGGTCCCATCGGCCGTCTTCAGATCGGTGATGGTTAGCGTGGTCGTGTCGGCCCCGGAAATAACGGACCCGTTGGCATCTGTGCCATTAACCAGCGGGACAAAAGTCCCGTTGCTCTCGACTAACCATGAACTGGTGATGGTCCCACCGCCAGCAATGTCAACGGAGAGGGTCGCTGTTTGACTCGGAAACCACTCCTGCGTGGCCGGGCTCGGCCCCGCCAGAATGAACGGACCCCACCCTGCGGTAGCGCCACTGACGGCCATAATGACGCTCTCAGAGTTCGCTTCAGGAGCCTGCCCATAACTGACTTTGATGTTCGTGACCGCAGTGGCATCGACCACAGTGATGAAGCTCTCAAACAGGCTAGGAGTAGCAGTAGTGAGAATGCGAGGACCCATGTTGACGTCCCCGCTGGATGTGAAAGCGATCTCCGGCGCATCTGAGTTGGTCCAATCGTAAATGAAGAGCAAATTGGTTTCATTGACACCGTCCTGGTGCTGCACCACGACGGTGTTGCTCATGACGGCGCTGGCAATGTTGTCGCCAGAGGTCAGGAAGGCCAATCCCGTATAGACTGCCGGTGTGACTGGCGTGATGTTGGCTGAGAGGTGGGTGGAGTCAATGAGAACCGCGTTATTGGTCGAATAATCACCCATCTGATAAGTGTCCGAAGAACTGGCACTGGTGAAAATCGAGCCAGAAGGAGGCAACCCATCCGATGGGTTGTTAGTATCGTAGCCCTGCTCGAACCAGGTGGTAGATGGGTTAACGGCAATGTTGGTGCCATTAGCCATGGTGGCCGTGACCGGGAAGGGCGTACTGGCGGCAACGATGGTCTTCTGTTGGAAGCCCGTGACTACGGCCGGAACATAGTGTGTCCCGTCTGTCGATGTGCTGACCGCAAAGAAATTGTCCACCCCCTGGGCTGTACCCGTATAATTAAGCGTGACGCTGGTGACAGGTGAAGCATTGGAGATGGCGATCGGCAGAGCGTCCATATAAGGAGGGCCTGTGTTGACGCTTAAGGCTTGAAAGTTGGCATAGCCCCCGTTGTTGATGCGGCCATCGCATCCCCAGGCGTTGAAAGCCCCATTCGCAAACCAATCCGGGACGGAATAGGTTCCAGTCTCAGCCGTACCGCTCGTGTGGTTGACGGTGTAAATCACCGTACAGCCGCCGTTGCCGCCGGCCGCAAGGAGAGCAATGCTGGTGGCCGACACTGGGGTGGTGAGTGTCAACGTGCCATTCGTATTCACGCCACGGGTGCCGCCGTTCACAATGACCAGGTCATCGTTCGTGGTGTAATCGGGCGGCATGATGAACTGCATATTAGTCGTGAAGCCAACCTGACCGGTAAAGACGGTGCCGTGGATGGGGACACCCGAATTGTAGCCAAAATCGCCCGGATGGCGGGCGTATAGGCCTATTTCAAAGTAGGTGGTGTCGGACTGGTTATACCCCGAGCCGACCCAGACGGCGTATTCATTGACCGTGGGAAAGTAATTGGAACGGACGACGACGCCGTCGGTATAGCTACTCTGCGTCAGAGGGACGGGGCTGAACTGGGCTTGAACTCGGGTTTGAGCAGCCAACAGCAGCCCAACGGCGACCATGCTTGATTTCAACAGGAAGGATGTCTTCATAATGGAGGTGGATTTTTTTGTTACAGGTCTTACTTAATTTGTGCTTGGCGATCGATCATTTGACGGCAGGGACTTAATTTTGTTTTTTTCTGCACTGCGTGACGTTTTCTGAGACTTAATTTGACAACTAATCAGGAGTAAAGGATGCCTTTCGGGCCTTCGTTAAATTGAGCATGTGCGCATCGTGGAACTAAATCTGCGTTATGGCAAGCTTTTTTATTCAATTTTTTTGAATATTTTTGGCCCGAGACACTTGAGCATGGTTAATGAAACGACCACTGGTTCGCGCATACACTTTAACTACTCGACCCTTGGCAACGGGCGCTTCTCATTCTCTCGCGCATTCGGATGGAGCTGTGACACCATCGGCGATGCAACGCGTTGACGGACAAAAACCAGTTCCGCGAAAGTGAATTCGCGTTTGAGACAAACAAAATAGTCCAACATTTGTCGGCGCAAAAGAACGCCGGCCAAGGCTGAGTGTTGTTATTTCTGGGTCAAGTATCCCAGCTATCTTTGGCAAATCAACTGAAAAGAACTAGTTCCTTAATAGAACAAGGCTTGCGGGCCGGCGACGGACAGGGTGCGGACATGATTCAAGCAAGATTAGCGGCGGAGAAATTTCGCCACTGCCTCGGTGCGGGTGCGCACTTGGAGCTTCTCATAAATCCGCCGGATGTAAGTGTGAACCGTCTCATAGCTGATGCCCATTTTCTCGGCGATCTCCTTGTAGAGAAAACCCTGGCTCAAAAAATCCAACACCTCCTGCTCCCGCGCGGAGAGGGTTTCCCCGGGCTGCTGGGAAGGCTCCGTCCGTTGAAAAGATTGCACGACTTTGCGTGCAATGTGTGTGGTCATGGGCGATCCGCCGCGATGGACCTCGCGGATGGCCTCCAGCAACTCCGCCCGCGGCGCGCGTTTGAGCAGGTAACCGTTGGCACCGGCGGCCAGCGCGTTGAAGATGTTTTCCGTATCCTCGTAGGCGGTGAGCATCACAGCGGAAATCTCCGGCGCCACCTGCTTCAAGCGCCGCACGCACTCGACACCGTTGAGGCCGGGCAAGTTGATATCCATCAGCACGACTTGGGGGCGGTTCTTGGGCAACCCCTCCAAAGCAGCTTCAGCGTCGGCGTATTGGCTCAGGCAGGCAAAGCCCTCGGCCCGGTTGAGCAGCCGCGCCAAAGTGCCTCGCAACTGGTCGTTGTCTTCCACAATGGAAACTTGAATCGGCATAAATCAACTTGTCGCTTCCGCGATTGGCTTCGTGTCCTGCGTCCTTGGTACGATTGCGCCTAACCAAAGTCAAGCGACCCCCGTAGCCGCGCCGTAAGGCGGCGGATTTTCGGGAATCAAGGCTGATGGAATTTTCGTCCGCCGCCTTACGGCGGCGGCTACGTCATGGCTGGGGCGGCCCAGCCAGCGGCACTGTCAGCGCCACCACCGTGCCTCCGTTCGACCCCGGCTCAATAGAGAACCGGCCGCCAATATCTTCCATCCTTTTGCGCATGTTGCGCATTCCATTTCTTGACTCCGCCGCCTTTGCCTTGAGGCCGGCCGGTCCTCGCCCGTTGTCATGAATTTCCAGGGTGAACCCATCCGCTTCGAGGCGCAAATGAAGCGCCGCCTCGGTCGCGCCCGAGTGTTTGACAACGTTGGTCACCGCTTCCTTGGCAGCCAGGAAGACGTTGTGCCGGGTCTCCGGGGAAATGGCCGTTTTGGGCAGTTGCGCCGGCGCATCCAGCCGGTAACGCAGGCCCGCCACGGCCAGGTAATCCTGGGCCTGTTTGCAAATATAATTGACAAGACCGTCCAGCGTGTCGTTTGACGGGTTGACCGTCCAGACAATCTCATCCAGGGCGTGCGTGGTTTCCCGCGCGGTTTGCGAAATTTGCCGGGCGTGTTCCTGCGCTTCCTCCGGATCGTCCTTGTCCGCCTCCACCATTTCGCCGAGCAGGGCCAACTGCGTCAGGCTGGCCCCGACCTGGTCATGGATGTCGCGCGCGATGCGGGCGCGTTCTTTTTCCAGGGCCTGTTGCTGGCGCAAGCCGGCCACCTGTTGGTGCAATTTTTGAGTCGAGAAGAAATAGACAACGGCGGCGACTATACCCAAAAGCACCACGGCGGCCAAACCACGGAAGGAAGCTGTTTGCCAGAAATACGGCAGCACCGTCACAGCCAGACTGGCGCCGGCCCGGTTCCAAACGCCGTCTTCGTTGCAGGCCTGGACCTGAAAAAGGTAAAGCCCGGGTCGCAATGCCTCATAACGCGCGAAGCGCCGGGCGCCGGCTTCTTCCCACTGGTTGGTGCGCCCGTCTTGCAGGGAGAGTTGGTAGCGGAAGCGGGCGCGATCTGCCGCGCCGAGGTTGAGGCTGGTGTAATGAATCTCCAATTGCTCCTTGCCCGCGGGCAACGTCACGGTCGCGGGCGGCGCGGCGTCTGGCCCGTTGGTGTTTTGCTCGCGCTCCTCCACCAGCACCTGCTCGATCACCACCGGGGGTGGGATGGTGTTGGAATGAATGTTGGCCGGGTTGGCATAGACAACGCCGGCGTGGGTCGGGAACCAGAGCGTGCCGTCACTCGACCGGCCCGCCGCCGGTTGCGAGCCGAACGTGCACTCGGCCGAGGGCAGCCCATCGCGCTTGTCGTAGCCGCGACAGAAGACGTTGGAAATCGCGCCGGCGGCGAAATCGTTAAGGTCCTGTTTGCTGACGCGCATCAAGCCAGCGTTGCAACCGATCCACAAACAACCCTGGTCATCTTCGATCAAGTAGTCAATACTATTTGCAATCAGGCCGTTTTGCGTCCAGTAATGCGTCGCCTTTCCGTCCTGGAATCGGATCAATCCATTGCCCATGGTGCCGACCCACAGCACGTTCTGGCCATCCACGTAGAGCGAGGAAATGTTGTCGCTGGGGAAGTCCGCACTGGGCGGGAAGGATGTAAACTTACCTTGATGCAACCGTTTTAATCCTCCCAGTTCAGTGCCGATCCACAAATCGCCATCGTGATCTTCGGCGATGGCGTGGACGTTATTGGCCGACAGGCCTTCCGCTGCGGTCAACATCCTTACCTGCAATCCGTCCCAACGGCCCAAGCCGCCTTCGGTTCCGACCCATAGTCCGTTGGTGTGGTCGGCAAAAAGAATGGACATATCCGGCAGGGGGACGACATCGGTAGCCGGCTGAAAAAGGACGCCCTCCAAGCGCCAAAGTCCGGCGCCATAATAGGTGGGGGGACGCGCGACGGCCCAGACTTGTTGGTGATAATCCACCAGCACCGCGGTCGGATTGATCCGGCTCATCAGATCGGGCTGCGCGCGGACGACCTTTGCCTCGCCGTTTTTCCAATAGCTAAAATCCCTGTCCTTGATGCTCATCCACACACCGCCATTGGTATCCGGGCAGATCGATTGGGCGACCGAGCCTTCCTCCAGCACCTTGAACACCTTTTGCCGCACGCGGTTCAAACCGCCGCCCTCCAAGCCCACCCAAAGATTGCCGTCGGCATCGGATTGCAAAGCATAAACCGAGTCACGGCTCAATCCGTTGGTGGCGCAAATCCGCGCAAAGTGCCCTTGTGCGTCAAACCAAAATACGCCCTGGCCGGATGGCCCGCCCGTTCCAACGATCAGATGGCCTTCACTGTCTTCGCACGCGGCCTTGACGGCGTCCAACCCGTTCCAAGGATAAGCTCCGAAATTGCTTTCCACATGCGAGCCGGAGAATTTGCGGATGACGCCATCGGCCAGACACCAATAACCGCCTGTGCGGCTGGCCAGCAACAAATCCAATTTTAGCACCACCTCTGGCCCGTTGACGACGGGCAGCCGCGCCGCAGACTGGATCGCTGCCGGGTCCACGCTTAAAATTCTGTTGCCGACGCCAATCCAGACTTTCCCGCTTTTATCGGTAATGACCGATTGTCCCGGGCCGCCGCCCAAGTACCCGACGTCGAGATGGCCGACCGCATAGCGACCTAAATGGCCGTCCTCGGTCAGCAACCAAACGGCGCCGGTGGGGTCTTCGCACACTGAAACTAGGTGTCCTCTGCGCCCACCGCGCCCGATGTCCAAAGGCTCGGCGCGTCCTTGTGTAATGAGCGCCGCTCCGGCGGTGGCGGTGCCGACCCAAAGATTGCTGCGGCTGTCCTCGAATAACCGGACAATTTTGATGCTCGGCAGCTTGGGCGTGTTGCTCTCATCGAAGACCGTGAACCGAACGCCGTCAAATCGGACCATGCCGTTGAGCGTTCCGAGCCAGAGATAGCCGTCGTGCGTTTGGGTCAGGGCGAGGACCGAATCATCCGGGAGCGCTCCCTGCCCCGGCCCCCAGCTATCGATGCTGAAGCGACCGTCGGCCATTTGCGCATCGGACTGGCCGAGGCCGCCGAGAAGCACCGCCATGAAGGCAGCCGAACTCCAAAGCCCGTGCAGTTGTTTGCGCATGAGCTAAAAGATTATCCTGAGGCTGCGCGAGCAATCAATCTTAAGAGAGCGGGGAAAGCCACAGATTGACACAGATGAACACAGATTCTTTAAAGAAGAGTTTTGCCCGGCGGAACGACTCTCCTTGCTTTCGCAAGCCATTCTGATCTGTGCTTATCTGTGTCGGTCTGTGGCTTCAGTTTTCCGCTGTGGTTGTTTTTTCGACAGCGCGCATAACGCGCAAGATGTTTTCGCCGGCCACTTTCTTTAGGTCGCTCTCGCTGTAACCGCGCCTCTGCAACTCGGTCAGCAACGCGGGGAAACAGGACACATCCTCCAATCCTGTCGGCGGATTCTTGAAGCCATCGAAATCCGATCCAATGCCAACATGGTCGATGCCCGCCACCTCTCGTATGTGATCGATGTGGTTGGCCACATCCTGCAACGTCGTCTTGACTGGCGCGGGATTCGCCTTGCGCCACTCGGCAAAGGCCTTGTTTATCCGCGCTGGATCGTCTCCATGCAACTCCGTCAGGCGCGCCATTTCAAGGTTCTGGGCCTTGTCATCCAGACGTTCTGCCTCTGTCAAATACGCCGGGAGAAATGCCGCCATTACTATGCCGCCGCTGGCCGCGATCCCTTTGAGAAGGTCGTCGGGCACATTGCGCGTGTGGCTGCATAAGGCGCGCGCGCCCGAATGCGAACATATGACCGGGGCGCGGCTGATCTCCAGCGTCGCGCGCATCGTGTCATCGGAAACATGCGAGAGATCGACCATCATGCCCAGGCGGTTCATTTCGCGCACTACTTGTCTGCCAAAGGTTGTCAAGCCGTGGTGCAGTGGCTTGTCGGTGCCGGCATCGGCCCAGTCGTTATTCTTGACATGCGTTAGCGTCATGTAGCGCGCCCCCAAGGCGTGGCTCATGCGCAGCACGGCCAGCGAATTGTCGATGCAATGCCCGCCCTCCAGTCCTATGAGCGAAGCAATTTTCCCCTGGCCGTGAATGCGAACCACGTCGTCTGCCGTCAGCGCCAGTTCCAGGCTGTCGGGATAGCGGGCAACGAAGCGGTGGACGCAGTCGAGTTGCTCCAGCAGCGCGACCACCGCTTCGGCTCCGCTCATGGAGGCAGGGACATAGACCGCCCAGAATTGGCCGCCCACGTTGCCGGCTTTGAGGCGTTTCAAATCCGTCGCCACCGGCGGCGCCAAGTGGGAGGTGTCGTCCGCCAACTCGATGCCGTCCACACCCTCCTTGCTTAACTTGCGGAATTGCCAGGGCAAATCGTTGTGGCCGTCGATTAACGGCGTTTCCAGCAGAATTTGTCTTATGTCGTTCATTTTGATCCTAATCTTAATCCTCTTCGTTCAAAGGGGGAGATTAGGATTAAGATTAAGATTAGGATCAAATGCGCCGCCCAATATCATTCCTCTGCTGCGGCCAATCTTGCCAACACACTGAAATCCTCCAGCGTGGTCGTATCTCCTTTGATTTCTCCGCCACCGGCGATTTGCTTGAGCAACCGCCGCATGATTTTGCCTGAACGCGTCTTGGGCAACATCTCGGCAAAGCGAATGTCGTCCGGCTTGGCCACCGGGCCAATTTCACGCGCGACATGCAGACGCAATTCCTCGCGGATGCCGGGAGAGGCCACCACTCCCGTTTTCAAAGTGACGAACGCGACCAAGGCCTGGCCTTTGAGGTCGTCGGCCCGGCCCACCACTGCGGCCTCAGCCACGTTGTGATGGCTGACCAGTGCGCTCTCCACTTCCGCCGTGCCGATGCGATGGCCGGCGACATTGAGCACATCGTCGATGCGGCCCACAATCCAGTAATAGCCGTCCTTGTCTTGACGGCAGCCGTCACCGGTGAAGTAGCAGCCCTCGACTTCGCTCCAATAAGTTTGCACGAAGCGCGCGGGGTCGCCCCAGATGCCGCGCAACATGCCGGGCCAGGGCTGTCGCAGAACAAGCTTGCCGCCGGAATTCTTGGGCACGGGTTGGCCTTGGTTATCCACCACTTCCGGCACGACACCAAAGAACGGCAGCGTCGCCGTGCCGGGCTTGGTAGGCGTCGCGCCGGGCAGCGGAGTGATCATGATGCCGCCGGTCTCGGTTTGCCACCAG
>DASYNM010000415.1:0-10726 GCA_036008545.1 Verrucomicrobiia bacterium | reverse complement strand
CCGGGCATTGTAGTACGTGTGCAGCCCTGGCCGTAAGGGCCATACTGACTTGACGTCATCCCCACCTTCCTCCTCATTTAGATGAGGCAGTCTGTCCAGAGTGCTCCAAACTCTCGTTTGAGTGGCAACAGGACACAGGGGTTGCGCTCGTTGCGGGACTTAACCCAACATCTCACGACACGAGCTGACGACAGCCATGCAGCACCTGTGCAAGCTGGTATTGCTACCTCGTCCCACTTTCATGGTTCTACCACCTGCATGTCAAGGCCAGGTAAGGTTCTTCGCGTTGCATCGAATTAAGCCACATACTCCACCGCTTGTGCAGGCCCCCGTCAATTTCTTTGAGTTTTAATCTTGCGACCGTACTTCCCAGGCGGCGTATTTAACGCGTTAGCTACGCCACAAAAGGGGTCGATTCCTTTTACAGCAAATACGCACCGTTTACGGCTAGGACTACCAGGGTATCTAATCCTGTTTGCTCCCCTAGCTTTCGTGCCTCAGTGTCAGGAGTCGTCCAGGGACTCGCCTTCGCCACTGGTGTTCCTCTCGATATCTACGCATTTCACTGCTACACCGAGAATTCCAGTCCCCCCTCCGACCCTCCAGCCGGATAGTATCCAATGCCGTTTCGGAGTTAAGCTCCGAGCTTTCACATCAGACTTACCCGGCCACCTACGCACCCTTTACGCCCAGTGAATCCGAACAACGCTTGGGACCTCTGTATTACCGCGGCTGCTGGCACAGAGTTAGCCGTCCCTTCCTCTTCTGCTACTATCAATTCTCCACGTATTAAGTGGAAAAGTTTGTTCACAAATGACAGGGGTTTACGGGCCGAAGCCAGTCATCCCCCACGCGGCGTCGCTCCATCAGGGTTTCCCCCATTGTGAAAAATTCTCGACTGCTGCCACCCGTAGGTGTCTGGACCGTCTCTCAGTTCCAGTGTGGCTGGTCGTCCTCTCAGACCAGCTACCCGTCTTAGCCTTGGTGGGCCGTTACCCCGCCAACTAGCTGATAGGCCGCGGGTTTATCATGAAGCACCAGGCCTTACGGTCCCCAGCTTTAGCCAGACAGAGATGCCTCCATCGGGCCACATTCGGTATTAGCTCGCCTTTCAGCAAGTTATCCCCAACTTCATGGCAAATTACCCACGTGTTACGCACCCTTGCGCCGCTCCAACCACGAGATATTGCTACCCCGTGATCATCGCTCGACTTGCATGTCTTATCCACGCCGCCAGCGTTCGTTCTGAGCCAGAATCAAACTCTCCGTTAAAAACGTTAGCTTGAATCTTGTCCGGGGGTTAGCCGGACTGATTTTGCAATTATTAAAACTCTCCAAATCCCACCGCTAACCGGTGAAACTTGAAGGGGCTCTCACTATTCGCACAATTCAATTTTCAATGAGCTTTCGGGCGACTTTTCGCCCCGGTTTGCACCCCATAAAGAGGACAAAAAACCTGAGCGCCGAATCTTCTTACTTCAACTCGGCATCTCAGACACCTTAGTTATTCTTCAAGCACTCTACGGGCTCGAAGCGGATTGTCAACAGGTTTTGTTATCCAACCCTTTTCTTTCTGTGAAAGAACGTGCGCAGAATATCAGCCCCCAACACCTGTGCAAGTGTTTTTTTCAAATATTTTACATTTTCTTTTGCCGCCCTCGCTGTCGACGTCCGATTTCCCAGGTGCGGAAGGCAAAATACGGGCGTCCGAGGCAGCATTTGGCGAATCATCCGGGCGTTGCTATCGGCCGAAATGTCGGGCCTCTTTACACTCATCATTACGACTGTAACTTCCTTTATTCCAGCATTTTGCAATGATTCTACCGTTAGCAAAATATGATTGATGACTCCCAATTGATTGGGGCAAACAATGAATATTTTGGCATCAAGCTTCCGAATAAGGTCGCGAACCGTATAACCCTTGCCCAAAGGCACCATCAAACCGCCCACCCCCTCGACCAACAACAAATCACAGCGGCCCGCCACGTGGCGGATTTGCCCCAGCGCCAACTTGAGCGACACGCCCGCCCGGCCCCGGCCAACGGCCGCTGCGGGCGCCAGCGGCTTGTCAAAATAAAAAGGATTGACGTCATCAAGTGTCAAACATCCATTTTGAAGGCGATGGAGGAGCCGGGCGTCGCCGCGCGAGCCGGAGCAAAAGGGTTTCATGGCCAACGCGGCAACCCCACCGCTGCGGAGGAAGGCGAGCAGCATCGCCGTCAACACTGTTTTCCCGACCCCCGTATCCGTGCCTGTGACAAAAAGAATCTTTTTCAACCGGATTTGAAAACTTTTGAAAGGAGTGGTGCCCCGGGTCGGAGTCGAACCGACGACCAATTGATTAAGAGTCAACTGCTCTGACCAACTGAGCTACCGAGGCAACCCTAGTTCCGAACCTTTATGTCGCACGGGGCGGGGTTAATGGCAAGAGCATTCGCCGAAGCAGCCCAATTTCCGCCTTGCCCTTTACGCACACGACGACGCAAACTTAGTCTTGCTTTGCGGCTGCAAATCCATAGAGTGAGCGGCTCGACTTGTATGATGATGAGATTTTTCGCCTCGATTCTTTTGCTGGCCCAGCAGTCGCTGATGGCGGTGGACGCCGCTGCTCCCGCGGCCAAGCCGCAACAGATGGTGCCTGACCCCAGGGGCATGGCGATCAACCAATTTCTGGTGATCGGCCTTTTATTAGTGGTCATGTGGGTCTTTCTGTTCGCTCCCCAACGCAAAAGAGCCAAGGAATTGGAAGCCACCCTCAAAGCCCTCAAAGCTGGCGACAAAGTCGTCACCAACAGCGGCATCCTCGGTGTGGTGCTTTCCATTAAAGACAAGACCCTTTCCATCCGGTCCGCCGAGTCCAAGCTGGAAGTGCTTAAATCGTCTGTGCTGGAAGTCATCGAACGGGGCGGCGAACCGAGCGAATCGAAAAGTTAGGCGAGCATGAAAAAACCTAAGTATTGGTGGGCGTTAATTGTGTTTTTGGTGGCGTGGTCTTTGTGGGAGATTTATCCTCCGACCACTCAGAACCTCATCCTTGAGTTCAAGAATGATGTCGATGCGACCAAAGTGGACGCCACCTTTAATAAAATCGTCGAAACCGCGGAGGCGCTGGAGAAGGCCGACCCTGACCCTCACCGCCAGTTCGCCGACCTGATGACGGCCATCGGGACAAATGATATCCGCCCGTATTTTACCTTCGCCGACGTTCACGCCGACGAAAATCCCACTTACGCATTGCTGAACCAATTGCAACGCAGGGCGGCGGGCAAAATCAAGCTCGGCCTGGATTTGCAGGGCGGCACGGAGTTCCTGGTCAGCCTGGACACCAACCATATCCAGGCGGTCGATACCAATGCCACCAAAGCCTCGTCGGTCGAGAGACAACGGTTGGTATCTCAAGCGGCGGAAGTGCTGCGGCGCCGCGTGGATAGCCTGGGCGTGGCTGAGCCTGTCATACAGCCGTCAGGAGAGAATCACATTTTGATTCAGTTGCCAGGTCTGTCCCGAGCCAATCAGGACGAAGCCAGCAATAACATCTCGAAAGCCGCTTACCTGGAATTCCGGATGGTGAATCCGGACAGTGAACAATTGGTCAAGGAAGGCATAGTCGAGCCGGGTTACCAGTTGCTCACGATGAAAGTCAAAAATCCGGACGGCTCTTTCCGTATCGAAACCAACGAAGTCCAGAAAAAGCTGGCCAACGGTTTGTCGGGCAAATACATCAAGCGCGCCTTCCCCAATCGCAATCCCACGACTGGCGATCCGGAAATCGATTTTGAATTCGATTCCGTCGGAGCTGAAAAATTTGCCGACCTGACCGAAAACCACAAGCACGAGCGGTTGGCCATTGTCTTGGATGGCAAACTTTACAGCGCCCCGCAGATCAGGGAGAAAATCCTGGGCTCCGGCAGCATTTCCGGCGGCAACATGGACTTCGAGGAAGCCGTGAGCATCGCCAATGTCCTTGAGAACCCGCTTGAAACGCCTGTCATCATCGACGAAATGCGCGAAGTTGATCCCACTTTGGGGAAGGACTCCATTACCAGCGGTATTAACGCGGCATTGTTTGGCACCCTGGCCGTCGCTCTATTCATGGCGCTCTACTATCACCGTTGCGGCATGATCGCCGACATCGCCATGGTGTTGAATCTGGTCATTCTGCTTGGTGTCATGTGTTCGATAGGCACCACTCTGACCTTGCCCGGCATTGCCGGCATCGTCTTGACGGTGGGTATGGCGGTGGATGCCAACGTGCTCATCTACGAACGCTTGCGGGAGGAAATGGGCCAGGGCAAGTCCATGCGCGGCGCCGTTTCGGCAGCTTACAGCCGGGCTTTCAAGGTCATTTTCGACTCCCACACCACCACGCTCATCTCCGCCATTGTGTTGATTTACTTCGGCACCGGACCCGTTAAGGGATTCGGCGTGACTCTGACCATCGGCGTGGCATTGAGTTTGTTCACCAGCCTGGTCATGACGCGATTAATCTTCGACTTCCTGCTCGGGCGCAGTTGGCTCAATCGCATCGGCATGTTGCACCTCATCAAGAACCCGCATTGGGACTTCATGCGCTGGGCCAAGCCGGCTTTCATTGCCTCCTGGACCATCATCCTGGTCGGCATGTGCTGGGGAGTCTTCCACCGCGGCAAAGCCGCGATGGGCATTGATTTTGTCGGCGGCGATGCGGTTACCTTGACCTACAAAGCGAAAATCGGCGTGGATAAAATCCGCGATGCGCTGACAAAGTTGGGCGACGTTCAAATCCAATACCAGAAGGGCGCCGACATAGAGATGCTGCACCTGGTGGCTCCGTTCGGCAAAGGTGGCGAAGCAGCCGGGGATTTGGCGACAACGTTTCCTTCAGCGGGCTTTCAAGTGATCGGGCACGACACGGTCGGCGCAACTGTCGGGAAGGATATCACGAATTCTGCCATCATTGCGTCCTTCCTGTCCCTGTTTTTCATTCTGTTCTACGTGGCCTTGCGCTATGAGTTCTCCTTTTCCGTGGGCGCGGTGCTGGCTGTCATCCACGATGTGTTCATGACCATCGGAATATTTTGTTTGTCAGGACTACAATTCAGCGCCCCTATTGTGGCGGCGATTCTTACCATCATCGGTTTTTCCATCAACGACACCATCGTCATCTTCGACCGCATCCGCGAAGACCTCAAGTTGGGCATTCGCGGGTCGTTCAAGGATGTGATGAACATCGCGCTCAACCAGACTTTGAGCCGCACGCTCATCACCAGCGGCACGGTCTTCATCGCCACACTGTCGCTGTATATTTTCGGCAAGGGCGTGATCCACGACTTCGCTTTCACTTTCCTGGTGGGCATACTTACCGGCACCTATTCCAGCATCTACATCGCCAGCGCGCTGGTGCTGTGGTGGCACAAAGGCGAGCGGCCCAAGAGCGCGTCCCAAGTGGTCATGGAGGAAGCCCCTGGCGTCAAAGCACGCGCTTGATCGCCTCCATGGCGACTCCAATCCCAATCCGGGCCTGGCATTGGGTGGGATTCATCCTGATGATCCTTTTTTGTGTGGGGCTGGACCTCGGTTTGTTCCAGCGAGCGCCGCGTGTGGTGAAATTGAGCCAGGCCTTGCGCTGGACCGGAATTTGGTTGCTGCTGGCGCTGCTCTTCGCCAGCCTGCTGGCACATTGGCGGAGCGAGGAAGAATCCCTCCAATTCCTCACCGGCTACCTTGTCGAATACTCTCTCTCGTTGGACAACGTCCTGGCCATCGCCGTCATTTTCGCATCGTTCGGTGTGGCAGCGGAGCATCAACACCGCGTCTTAAGTCTGGGAATCGTTGGCGCGCTTCTCATGCGCGGAATAATGATTGGAGCGGGCGCGGCCTTGTTGCAGACGTTTCACTGGTTGCTGTTCGGTATGGGCCTGTTCCTGGTCGTAACGGGTTTGCGCTGGGGGTTCTCCAAACCGACTGCACTGCGGCCGCAAGACAATCCTGTCATACGTCTGGCGCGGAAGATTTTTCCCGTCTCCGCCAGCTTCGACGGCGGCCGGTTTGTGACCATGGCCGGCGGGCGGCGCGCGCTCACGCCACTGGCGCTGGTGCTGCTGGCGGTCGAGACGACTGATCTGGTTTTTGCCGTCGATTCCATCCCCGCAGTCTTCGCCGTGACGCAAAATCCGTTCATTGTCTTCACGTCCAACATTTTTGCCATCCTCGGTTTGCGATCCTTGTATTTTGTGGTGGCAGGGGCGATCGGGACTTTCCGCTTCTTGCGCACCGGCTTGGCTTGTGTGCTGGTTGTCATCGGCCTGAAAATGCTCGTCGCGCCCTGGTGGCGGGTGCCGACGAGCCTGTCTTTGGGCGCGGTGCTGCTGATCGTCGCGCTCGCCATTGGCTGCTCCGTCTTGGCCGCACGCCGTGACAGCCGGCAGGCCAACCACCCCGGCTTACCGCCATGAAATTCGCGTGGACAGTGGCCGAGCCGAAGCGCGAACTTTGCCAGGAATTGGCCGCCACCTTGGAAATTTCTCCGCTGCTCGCCCAATGTTTGCTCAACCGCGGTTTAAGCGAGCCGGAAATTTCCTCGCGCTTCTTGCAACCACGCCTCAAGAATCTGGCCGACCCGTTTCTGATTCCGAACATGGCCGCCGCCGTGGATCGCCTGCTGGCCGCGCGCGAGCGCAGCGAATTGCTTGTCATCTTCGGCGATTACGATGTTGATGGCGTTACCTCCACCGCGCTGCTGACCGAAACGCTGGGCGCGCTAGGTTGGCGCATCGAGCACTACCTGCCGCATCGGCTGGAGGAAGGCTACGGATTGAGCCGCGACGGCGTCGAACACTGCCTGCAAAAATTCCCCGCCCAAGTTCTGCTGGCGGTGGATTGCGGCTCCACGGCCGTCGAGGTAATTGCCTGGCTGCGCGAAAAAGGCATCGATGTCGTCGTCTTGGACCATCACCAAGTCTCTGAGCCCGCGCCCGCAGCAGTGGCGCTGGTCAATCCGCAATTAGGCAGCGTGTGCCGAGAGCTTTGCTCGGTCGGCCTGGCGTTCAAGCTGGTTCATGCGCTGCTCAAGCGAATGCGCGATTTGGGAATCGCCGAAGCCGCGTCTGTGGATTTGCGCGAGCAACTCGACCTCGCCGCGCTGGGCACCATCGCCGATTTGGTTCCGTTGACCGGGGAAAACCGCATCCTCGTCACTGCCGGCCTGGAGCGATTGAACGCGACTCGGCGCCCGGGACTGGTCGCGCTGAAAGACGTGGCCTCCATCGCCGCTGTAGTGGGCAGCTTCGAAGTCGCCTTCCAATTCGCCCCGCGCCTGAACGCCGCCGGAAGGCTGGAGGACGCCCAGGCCGCGCTTAACTTATTATTGACTCGCGATGTTACCGAAGCCAGATTGATCGCCCAGCGTCTCGACCTCAGCAATCGGCGCCGCCAGGAAATCGAGAAGTCGATTTGCGACGAACTCACCGCCGTGCTCCGTCCGCGTTTTGATGCGACAAAGGATTTCGTCATCGTTGAGGGTCGGGCGGAGTGGCACGTCGGGGTGGTGGGCATCGTGGCTTCGCGCGTGCTGCAGGAATTTTACCGGCCCACGATTATCTTCGGCAGCGACGGCGCGTGCTGGCGCGGATCGGGCCGCAGCATTGAGGGCTTCGATCTCGCGGCGGCTTTACGCGATTGCACGCACTTGCTCATGCGCCACGGCGGCCACGCCATGGCAGCCGGCATGAGCATCGACGCCGCCAAAGTCGATCTGCTGAGGCAGCGCCTCAATGAAATGGCTCGCACCACCTTGAGCGAGCAGCAACTTAAGCCGTGCATGAAATTAGACGCCGAAGTGACGTCGTCCGAGCTGACTTTGGAGCAAGTCGATGACCTAATGCGCCTCGATCCGGTCGGGCAGGGTAATCCAGCGGTGCGTCTGGCCTGGCGCGGCTTGAGTCATGCGCGACCGCCGCTGCGCATGGGCAAGTCAAATCAACACGCCAAGCTCCGCGTCACGTCTGGCGGACCGATGCTGGAAGCCGTCTGGTGGAATTGCCGCAATGCGCCGTTGCCCGGCGAACGCTTTGACCTCGCCTTCACGCCGACAGTCAACAAATATAATGGCCGGCGCACCGTCCAGTTGCGGGTCCTCGATTGGCAGCCGTCCGGCGCCGTTACTCCCGTCCCGCCGCCGCGATGAACGGCCGCAAGGATTCCATCAGCCGCGCGAAACCGTCCAAGGTCAACTGTTGCCCGCCATCGCTCCAGGCTTCGGCCGGGTTGGGGTGCACTTCGATCAAAAGCCCGTCGGCGCCCATGGCGGCCGCGCCGATGCAAAGGCTCGTCACCAAATCGGCCCGCCCCGAACCTTGGCTGGGATCAATGACGATCGGACAATGCGATTCGTTCTTGATGATGGGAATGGTGGCGAGGTCCAGCGTGTTCCGCGTGTAACTCTCGAACGTGCGGATGCCGCGCTCACAAAAGATTAAATTGGGATTGTTGTTGGACAAAACGTATTCGCCCGCCAGCAGCCATTCTTCGATCTTCATCGAAAGGCCGCGCTTGAGCAGAATCGGTTTGCCCGTTTTGGCGGCGGCAATAAGCAATTGGAAATTCTGCGAGTTGCGCGCGCCAATTTGAATAATGTCAGTGTATTCGGCCACCATCATCGTGTGCTGTTCCGAGAGCAGTTCGGTAATGATGGACAGGCCGGTTTCGCGCCGCGCCTTGGCCAACAGCTTCAGCCCCTTCTCGCCCAGGCCCTGGAATTCGTAGGGCGAGGTGCGTGGTTTGAAGGCGCCCCCGCGCAGAATGGTCGCGCCGGCCTTTTTCACGGCATGAGCGGTGGCCAGCAATTGCGATTCATTCTCCACCGAACACGGGCCGGCCATGACCTGGAATTTTTTCCCTCCGATGGGATTGTTGCGAACAGGGACCACAGAATTGTTCTTTTGCCCTTCGCGGCTGACCAATTTAAAACGCTTCTGCACCGGCATGACCCGCTCCACTTGCGGCCATGACGCGAGCGTCTCCAGCGATTGGTGTGTCCGCTCGTCGCCGATGGCGCCGATGACGACACGCTCGATACCCCGCATGACGTGCGGACGATAGCCGAGCTTTCTGATCTCTTTCAGCACGGCGGCTTCGTCTTTTTTTGAGATTTTCGGTTTGAGAACGACAATCATAACAATGTTGATTCGGCAAGGAGGCCGTTGGGGTCGGTCGTGACAAAGTTTAGAAGCGATACTCTAAAACAGCGTCGAGACAGACGGACGGCGAAAAAAGCCATCACCGCTCGCCCGCCCCCAATACCAAACGCTGCTTAGAATCATCGGTCGAGTTTACCACAATCGCCCCCTGCGTCAATTCCGCGGTCCTCAATCCGCCAGCGATCTCTTCGGGAGGGGAGAGCGCCTGCGAGCCCGTGACTAGGCCAGTAAAAGTTAGGGACTCGCCGGCGCTCGCCCCTCCCGAATTCAGATCAAGGCGGCCGCAGAATAGTGCGCATATCTGTGTTCATCTGTGGCGACTTTCCTGCCTAGCACCCCCGGCGACACTGGGGCACACTGCAACCGTGGCAAGTTCATCGCACAAAAGCGGGACCAAACCCAGCCTCCGCCTCCGCGTCACAGCGGCGGCGGAAACGATCGTGCGCGGCGGACACCCCTGGCTCTTCGCGCAAAGCGTGCGCTCCCAGAATCGCGACGGCGAAACGGGCGAGCTAGCCGTCATTTTCGACCGCAAAGACAAGTTTCTGGCCGTTGGGTTGTTCGACGCAGAGTCGCCGATTCGCGTGCGCATCCTCCACGCCGGCAAACCGCAAGCCATCGACACAACTTTCTGGCAACGGCGCGTGGAGGCCGCGTTCGATCGGCGGAGAGATTTATTTGACAGCCAGACCACCGGCTATCGCTGCATCAACGGCGAAAGCGACGGCTGGCCCGGACTGGTGCTGGACCGTTACGGCGAGACATACGTGTTGAAACTCTACACATCAGCGTGGCTGCCGTGGCTGAAGGAACTGGAGCCCCTGCTTGCCCGGAGCAAACGCCTGGTCTTACGCCTCAGCCGCAATATGCAAGAAACGGCCGCGAATCGTTTCCACATCCATGACGGCCAGGTGCTGCTTGGTGAACCACTAGCCGGCCCGGCGGAGTTTTTGGAAAGCGAACTGCGCTTTGAGGCTGACGTTATACGCGGGCAGAAAACGGGCTTCTTCCTCGACCAAAGGGAAAATCGCCGCGAGGTCCGAGCCTTGGCTGCGGGACGCGATGTTCTGAATCTATTCAGCTACACCGGCGGCTTTTCGCTCTACGCCGCCGACGGTGGTGCGGCTTCAGTGTGTAGTATCGACATCAGCGAACATGCCCTGGCCGGCGCGCGCCGCAATTTCGCGCTCAACGCCGACCGCCTCGCCGGCGCGCGCTGTCCTCACGATACCATCCAAGCCGATGTGTTTGACTGGCTCCGCATAGAGCCTCCGCGGCGGTTCGATTTGATTGTGCTCGATCCGCCATCGATGGCAAAAAAAGAATCGGAGCGGGAAGAGGCAATTGCCGCCTATGCGAAGCTTATCTCCGGAGCCTTGGCGCGCCTGAACAAAAACGGCATCCTGGTGGCGTCGTCCTGTTCCGCGCATGTTTCGGCCACAGAATTCTTCAACTTGACTTTGGAAGCTGCGAGCAAGAGCGGACGGCCTTTCACTGAATTGAAGACCACCGGCCACGCCGCGGATCATCGCGCCACCTTTGTCGAGGCC
>DASYNM010000414.1:0-3603 GCA_036008545.1 Verrucomicrobiia bacterium | reverse complement strand
GGCCCATCGACGGTGCTCGCCTGCTCGTGGCCGACGTTTCCGATCGCGAAGGTTTGCGCGCTGCGCTGCGCGGCCATACCTGGGATGTGGTGGTGCAATGGATCGGGTTCGTGCCTGGGGACATTCGCCGCGATCTCGATCTCTTTTGCGATACCGCCCGTCAATATATTTTTATCAGCTCCGCCAGCGTTTATGAAAAGCCGCTTTCGCATTATCTCGTCACCGAATCCACCCCGCGGGCAAATCCGCATTCGGAATATGCGCGCTTGAAGATCGCCTGCGAGGAAGTGCTCGAAGCCGCGCTACACACCATGGGTTTTCCGGGCGTGATTGTGCGCCCTTCGCTCACGTACGGCGATGACCATATTCCGCTCGTCCTGAATGCGCCGAAACAGAGCTGGACCGCCGTCGATCGCCTGCGCCGTGGCGCGCCGGTGATCATTCCGGGCGACGGAACCTCCCTTTGGACCATCACGCACAATACCGACTTTGCCCGCGGCCTGGTCGGACTCTTCGGCCAGGCCGCGACGCTCGGAGAGATCTTTCATATCACGTCCGACGAAGTGCTGACCTGGAATCAAATCTTTCAATTGACCGCGCAGGCCGCGGGCGTGGCCGCACCGAAGTTCGTGCACATTCCCTCGGATTTCATTGTCTCCTGTGTCCCGGCAGTGGAGGGCACGCTGCTCGGCGACAAGATTTACTCCGCGGTCTTCGACAACACCAAGATCAAGCGTTTTGTTCCCGGATTTGCCGCCCAAATGCCTTTCAGCGCCGGCATCCGCCGGGCCATCGCGTGGTTTGAGGCCGATCCTGGCCGCCGCCAAATTGATGGTGCGACCAATGACCGCTGGGACCGGCTTGTGTTGGCGTATGAAAATGCCCTCGCCCAAGCCAAAGCGGCCTTTGTCAGCGGCTAGAACTCGCGGGGTTGCTTCGGTCGACACCTAAAACGCCCTGCCTTGTGTGGCCACAAAAAATCACAAGGAAAACAAGAATGGCCTGCTTTTTTTATAATCTTTGTGACCCCTTGTGGCTAAATTTTCAGGACGGGTCGGAAACGCTGCTATGCTGAGGCATGGCAAAACCCGGCATGGGCTTGACGAAAGGTAATACCCGGTGGTATTACTGGTTCATGGTCGTCAAAACCCTCAAGATACCGGAAAGCCTGGCCGCCCGCATCCAGCGCCAGGCCCGGGTGACGAAGCGGACGGCCTCCGCCGTCATGCGCGACGCGTTGGAGCGCGGGTTGGGCGAAGACGCCGGCATCGACATGACTGAGGCGCTGAAAGGCGTCATGGGCAGCGCCAGCGGTCCCGGCGATCTCTCGACCAACAAAGCCTACTTTGCCAACTATGGACGCTCGCGCTCTCGTTGACACCGGCTTCCTCGTGGCGCTGGTGGACCGCAAGGACGCCTGCCATGCTTGGGCTGTTGCCATCGCGAAAGGCCTGCGCGGCCCCTGGCTGACCTGCGAAGCCTGCATCTCCGAAACTTACCATCTGCTCGGCCAGATTGCCCCGGCTGAGTCCTTGAAAATATTGACCATGCTGGAAGGTGGCGCGTTGCTGTCCCAGCATCTGCTCCCCGAGCAACTGGCGGCGATCCAGGCCGAAGCCACGCGTTATCACGGGCGCCCCGTCGACTTTGCCGATGCCTGTTTGATGGCCTTGAGCGACACTGCGCCGCGACTGCCCATCGTCACCGTGGATAAAGCCGACTTTGCGGTGTATCTGCGGGGCCGGCGCTCCCGCCGCCTCATGACGCCGGGGTAAACCACGGATTACACGGATGCCCAAGTGAATAATTGAACACGGAGTTCACGGAGATCACAGAGGCGAGATAATTTAAGGCCGATTTCCTTTTCAGTTCTCTGTGCTCTCTGTGTTCAAAATTAGGCAGTGATCTTCTGGCCGCGCGAATTTTCCACGATTTTCGTGCTACTAATAAGGAATGAAAATGAAGATTGACCGTGAGGTATCAATTGATACTTTTGTCTGGTGAAGACGTTCCATGGCTGCGCCCATTCCAGCCGATTGGCGGCACGCGGTGTGCCGGGTTTTGTCTTCGCACTCGCGGACCAGTATTCTCATTCGCCAGCGCGCTCGGCGCGATTGGCAGTCGCTCTTCCCGGGGGCATTTCATCATGAAATGGTCGATGTGTTTATAAAAGCGTTGCGGAATCCCAAACAGACCGGACGACTTGTTGTCACGATGGACGAACCCGGCATCGTTTATGAATTCATTTTCGAGCATAAAAGCCGGGCCGTTTATGGAAAGGTGAACTTACAGCCCAACGGGGATGTGATCATCTATTCCGCGAATCGGCCATTAAAAGGAGAATCTTTATGAGCAATCCCCCCAACAACTGGGAAGCAATCGAAACCGAAGAAGAGGTCATAATCCCGACCTATGATGGCAAAGGAATTGCTGATGTCATCAAGGTCAATGTTCCTGCCTTCCGCGATCCAAAGACAGGAGAAATTTATCTGGCTGAAAAAGCACTGCAGATACTAGATGACATCAAGGCGCGGCACATGGGATTAATAAGCCGGGAAGAGCTCAAGTTGCTTCGCGCGCGCCTTCGTTGCACGCAAAAAGAACTCTGTGCGCTGCTCCAGATCGGTGAGAAAACCTGGACCCGCTGGGAAACCGGTCGCGAACGACCCTCGCGGTCGATGAATCTGCTTCTGCGGGCACTGAACGAAGGCCGCATAAGCGTCCCCTGGCTGTTGGCCCAGCGACCCAAAACCAAGCCGTTTGAGCAGAAAAGCGGGATTGGTCGGACTTGGCACGTTCGAAAAAGAACCGGGAAAAAGTTAATATCAGCACAATCGACATGACTTTACCCCGGCTTCCTGGTTGCGCTGGTGAAGAGATTGCCGGGCGCGACTGACGCCATGCGGTTCTTCACTTCGGGATGATCGGCAAATGCGCCCGGCCTGTCACTTATAGTCTCAGTTAGGCCGTCTTTTAAGGGCCGGCGCTGGTTTGCCTGCGTCGCGTGGAATCGTCAGGCTCGATTTGTCCGTTCTAAGCATGAATCCGCCTGTTGTACCGTCACCTTCCACGCGAATCTTTTCGTTTCGGCCAAGGTTGATCGAGTGTCTGCGCGGTTATTCGCGCGAACGTTTTGTGGTCGACCTTCTCGCCGGGCTCACGGTCGGCATCGTGGCGCTGCCGCTGGCCATCGGTTTCGGCATCGCGGCGGGCGCGACGCCGGGCGCGGGCATTTTCACGGCGATCATCGGCGGTTTCATCGTGTCGGCGTTGGGCGGCTCGCGGGTGCAGATCGGCGGCCCGGCGGGCGCATTCGTCGGGCTGGTTTACCTGGTCATCGTGCAATATGGCCTGCCTAATCTGCTGCTCTGCACGGCGATGGCGAGCGTGATCCTTTTTATCCTCGGCGCGACGCGGCTGGGCTCGCTGATCAAGTTTGTCCCGCATCCGATCACGACCGGGTTTACTTGCGGCATTGCGATCACGATCATCTCGACGCAGGTCCAGGATTTCCTTGGATTGAAACTCGGCCAAAAAATGCCGGCGGTTTTTTGGGAAAAGGTCGTCGTCCTTGGCCAAGCACTGCCAACGCTGAGCTGGCTC
>DASYNM010000413.1:0-38275 GCA_036008545.1 Verrucomicrobiia bacterium | reverse complement strand
CGCTCGAAGTCGTAACCGCGACGTTGTCGATCCAAAAAGTGAAGGTATTGGTAGGATAGCCGCCATAGCTCTGAACATAGAAACCGACTCCCGCCGCATTGGTATAGACAGTGGACAGACCAGACTCCGAGAGTTCCATGGTGGCAAGATCATTGCTCAGGTTTGCATCCTGCAGATGCACCCAGCCGTTGCTTGCCGTTCCCGGAATGGTTATCGCAGTCCAAGTCCCGACACGTCCGCCATCATTCCAACCTGGATCTACAACGCTCATTACAATCTGGCCAAAATTCCCGGATGAATCAGGGATCGTTCCGGGCTGCACATGAATATCAAAGGCTATGTTGGTGATGAGATCCAAAGGAATTTGTTCCGAATTGTCATAGCCGTATTCGTTATCAAACGTGCCAAAGATTTGCACTTGCTCGTTGATGCCGGTGAAAGGCAACGAGCAATAAAGCGATCCATTGACGTTTGTGTCATTGTCCACGTTCATGGTGGGATCGTTGGTCATAGCCGTGTTGCCAAAACTTAATCCATACCAGTATAGCCATGAAGCCACACTGCCTCCCGTAAAGTCTGTTGTGTTCCCTCCGGTTTCGAAAAAATTTGTGTAGGAAGCAGTGTCGATGGTTTGCGCGTTACTAACCGAGTGAAACAGCATCAAGCCAAGCAGTGCGCAGAGAAATTTTAAAGTTCGGTCTAGTTTCATAAGGGATCGATTAGATGATAATGGTGCATTCATTCGACGATTTAGGTTGTCGCTCACATTTGTCTCTGGATTGGCTTCATCATGGGTAAATCCTCCGCTCTTGTCACTAAGGCATTGGGTTCGGTTTCTTCTACGCCTTTGGTATAGGTCTTTGTTAGCCGGAGTGCCTGATTGACGGGACGATGGATTTGTTGAGACTTCACACAGAGCCATGTTTGCCGCTGAGTCATACCTATGGGAGGGCCATCGCCGCATTGCGGTTCCAGACATATTCTGGCACAATACAGTAGTGAAAACACCATTTCTGAGTGCGCCGGAAAGTTCCGTCCCTGTATTTCTCATACTCCTGTCGGGCCTGGCTTGTTTGCGGGCCAGCGCGGCGGGGGAATTGCCGCTGCTGGCCACCGTCCGTCAAGTGCGCGAGATTTCGCCCGAGCAGGCGGCTCAGGGCTATCCGGTACGGTTGCGCGGGGTGGTGACGTATTGCAACGCCTGGGCCGATGTCGGCATGTTCGTGCAGGACTCCACCGCCAGCGTTTACGTCAAATTAGGCGAAGGCACCAACCTCAATGCAGGCGACGATGTGGAAGTCCAGGGCATCACGGCGCCGGGTGATTACGTGCCGATGGTCTTGGCGGAACACTTGCGGGTGCTTGGCCAGTCGCCGTTGCCAGCCCCCGGTCGCATGTCTTACGAACAATTGGCCACCGGCAAAGAGGATAGTCAGTGGGTCGAAGTGCAAGGCGTGGTTCGCTCCGTAGTTCCAGGCTCAAAAAATCGGACGCGCCTGGATTTAATGCTTAATGGCGAGCGCTTGTCGGCGCTGGTGGGGCATTTGGATGTGGCAAAGGCCGAGGAATTGATTGGTGCCAATATTCGCCTGCAAGGGGTTTGCCGCACGCGCTTCAATCGCAAACGCCAGCTACGCGCGCCGTATCTCAGCGTGACCAGCCCCTCGAACATCGTGGTCGAAGTAGCCGCGCCCGGCGAAATCGCCGAAGTACCGCTGGCCAGCCTGCTGCAATTCAATTCGGAGGGCTATTACGGACGGCGCGTCAAGGTGCAAGGCGTCGTCACCCATCAGAAAGAGAATTCGCTTTTTATTCAAGATGGCCGCGCCAGCCTTTATGTCAGGACCGCGCAAACCAATCCAGTTTCGCCGGGGGACGTGGTGCAGGTGGTTGGTTTCCCCGTCCTGGGGCAATACGCGCCGATGCTTGAAGACGCCATTTTCCACGTCGTTGGCCATAAGGCCGAGCCGGCGCCCGCGGAAGTCAGGATCGACCAATTGTCCCCCGGTGATTATGACACGGTGCTGGTGCGGCTGCGCGGTCGGTTGATTAACCGGATCGAACGCGCAGACGAACAAATCCTGGTTTTGGAAGCGCAGAATCTCATTCTCAATGCGCACCTGAATTCGTCCAAGGCCGAACGCCGCTTCACGGCTTTGCAAAACGGCAGCGAATTGGAATTGACTGGCGTGTGCCTGGCGCAGCCGGTGGAAAATTGGAATCCGTCACTGGAATACGCGCCGGAAGCATTCCAATTGCTGCTGCGCGATTCCGCGGACGTGGCGGTCATCCAGAACCCGCCCTGGTGGACTCTCTCGCGTTTGCTCTGGATGCTGGGGATGATGAGCGTGGTTCTGCTGGCTGGCTTTGCCTGGGTTTTCGCACTGGATCGAAAAGTTCGCCAACAAACCACCATCATTCAACAGAAACTCCAGCGGGAGGCCGTCTTGGAGGAGCGCACACGCATTGCGCGGGAATTCCATGACACGCTCGAACAGGAATTGGCGGCCATCACCATTCAGTTGGAAACTGTGTCCGCTCAATTTGACCAGTCGCCGCGCGTGGCCCGACAGATGCTCGAACTGGCGCGCAACATGACCCGGCGCAGCCTGTTTGAAGCGCGTCGCTCGGTGTGGGATTTGCGCTCGCATTTGCTGGAAAATAGCAATCTCGTCACAGCCCTGGCCGAAGTCGCCAAGCTCACGCCCCGCAGTCCGCGCGTCCAGATCGCCGTCCAGACTTCCGGCACGCCGCGCAAGCTGCCGCCGCAGATGGAGAACAATCTCTTGCGCGTCGCGCAGGAAGCTTTGGCCAATGCTCTCAAACACGCCCAGGCCACGCGGATCGCTGTCCACCTGGACTATCAGCCGGCCAAGGTTTCCCTCCGCGTCACCGATGACGGCGTCGGTTTCGACACCGCCAACCCATCCGTCAACCAGAACAGCGGACATTTCGGTTTGCTTGACATGAGCGAACGCGCGGAAAAAATGGGCGGCCGTTATGCGATGATAAGCGCTCCCGGCCAAGGGACGGAAATCCGCGTCGAGGTCCCCGAAAAGGGAGAATCCAGCTCCTCTGCCGACGCGACCGCCGAGTTGGAAATGCGAGCCGCTGGATGAATCCTAACGTATGACAGCCGAGAAGAAAATCCGGATTATGGTGGTCGATGACCACTTTGTCGTGCGGATGGGCTTGAAAGGCTCGATCAACCTGGAGCAGGACATGACCGTGGATACGGAAGCCTCGACGGGCGAGCAGGCCGTCACCCTTTACCAACAGGAGCGGCCGGACATCGTGCTGATGGATCTAAAGTTGCCGGGCATCAGCGGCGCGGATGCGACCCGTACGATTTGCCAGGAATTTCCCGATGCGGCCATCGTCATGCTTTCGACACACGATGGTGAGGAGGACATCTATCGCTCGCTCCAGGCCGGCGCGCGCGCTTATCTTCTCAAGACCGCTGCGCGCAAGGAGCTTATCGATACCATTCGCGCCGTGCACGCGGGGGAACGCTGCATCTCGCCCGCAGTAGGCACGCGGCTGGCCGAAAGGATGATGCACCCTGAATTGACGTCGCGCGAAATTGATGTGCTCAAACTCATTGTCCGAGGCCGCAGCAACAAGGAAATCGCCGCCGACCTCTCCATAGCCGAGGTTACGGTGAAGCTGCACGTCGGCCATATCCTGGCCAAACTCAAGGTCAACGATCGCACACAAGCAACCACCACCGCTTTGCAGCGAGGGATTATTCATTTGGATTGACAGGGCTTTTTTGGCCCGGTGGCCCCTCAATCATTCTGATTGAGCGTCCACATTCCCTTGGGGGCATTAGTGGTGCCAGAGCCAACCGTTTGCTGCATCGTCAGCAGGGAGACGTGATTGTCGAAGAAAAGATAATTGAAGTGCTTGCCTTGGAGCGCATAAAGAGCCAATCCCTGGTTGACGTAATCATTTGGGTCCGTCTGGTAACACTCTCCCCATCCTTGTGAGTTATCACTGTAATTGGCCGGAGCGACGGAGATGGAAGGCCAGACATTGCCGCACACGTTGTCACCGGCGGGTTCTTCCACGAGGTTGATCGTGCCAGCCGGATTTGGCACAACTGAAGTCTTATAGCCGGGAGCGCCGGATTGAGTGGTCGGGATGGTATTCCAGTAAATGCCAACGCCGTCAACCGGCGTGGGAAGCGGCGATCCCCAGGCTGCGATGGCGATGTCTTGCGGGCCGATCGCGTTCATGGCGTAGGTTCTGCGGCCAAGGTTTTGTTGACTTGCCACCCAATAACTATCGGGGCCGAGGTCATTCGGGCAAAGCAACACTTTCGCCACAAGGCTCTGGTCCACGGCGCCGCTATCCAGGACGGCTTTGCTGAGGTTATTTGCGCCTATGTAGGGGTGAATGGCCGTGTCCCAAGTATATTGCGTGTTGTCTGCACCATCTACTGCGGCAGCCGGGAAAGTCTCGCGATTGTCTCCTGTGTAAAGGGCGAAGCCAAATCCTAGCTGCCTCATATTAGATTGGCATTTAGCGGAGTTGGCCGCTTGCTTTGAGCGCGCCAAGGCCGGCAGGAGCAGCGCGGCCAGGATGGCGATAATGGCGATCACGACCAGCAATTCGATCAAAGTGAACGCACCAAACACTGCCTTGCTTCTGGCCATTCCTGGCTCGGTCGACTTGATTTTTGAACTGTTGTTCATCGCAACTCCTTCTCCAAAGGTCCACCCACACAACTTTCCATTCCTTGTCAACTGCACTTTTTTCCGCGCGAGGTCGGCACGTTCAAAACGCTCCGCGTCGTGGCTATTCTGTCGATCTTGGGTATTGAGCGCCTTCACCTTTGATCTATTCGCGTATGGATTACTGCCGGGAATATAGCTTGCCTGGAGCTTGCCGTCTAAAAAAAAGCGGCGGAAAAAGAAGTAGAAAGCCCTACGCCTTTGGCAGTAACGACCAGCCAGCCTACTCAAGTGCCGGCATGCCGATAGCTCCCAACGGGAACGGGCCTGACAGTGGCAGTAGCCCGAGAAAATCTCGTGGGCCTATGTCCAAGCCAAGCTTCTGGCGTAAGTCCAGTCCGCCTGCCAGCGCGGGGGAACCGGGTAGCGGCCGGAAGGCGCGCATGTCTTGGAGTTCTCTTTGCTCCGCGGGGCGCTCGTCCAGCGCGTGCCGGCTCAGCAAGGGGTCCGCGAAAAATCCCGTCGGTTCGCCGTTAAGCGTTTCCTGCCCGGTATGCGCGCGCCATTCCTCCAAGCTTGAGTAGGTGCGTCTTCCCCAAGCCACCGCACTCGGTCCGTCCTCACGCCAATAGAGGTTGTTCTCAAACCGCACGCGTTTGTCCGGATGATATACGCGTAAAGGCAGCGCCGGACTCCTGGCAATGAAGATGTTGTTGCGCAAGCGCGCTTCGACGCCATGCGCGTCAATAAGCGCCGCGTGTTCTGTCCATGGTCCGATGACGACCGTGTTGTTGTAGATTTCCAGGCCGCTGATTCCCTTTCCGTCCGAGCGAACCCACAGCCCCGCGTAACGTATGCCCTTGCGCGCATCGTTCTCCGAGATGTTAAACCGGACGATGGAGCCGCGATCGGCATGGGCAGCATAGGGATACGTATAGACCATCAGGCCGGGTCCGTCGTTATCGTGACTGTAATTGTATTGTAGCACGCAATCCACGCTGCCTCCGTCAATGTCAAAACCACCGCCATCACTGTTGTCCGTTCGATTGCTGAAGCTCTCACAATGTTCGATGACCACGTGGTGGGAGCAGCAAGTCCAAAGGCCCACGCCGCCGCCACCCTTGCTCCTGCACAGCGCGCCATTGTTCCAGGCCGTGCAATATTCCATGACCCCGCCATCGATCTGGTAAAGCACGATGCCACTACCGGAATGGTTCTTGAGATAGGTTGGGTCGCCCGTGTTATTGAATGTCTGGCAATGGCTGACCAACACATCGGCGTGTGCGTACTTCTGTGAATTCCAAGGCAGGCGCCCAGCCACCTCCATGCCTCCGCGCAAATTGTCGTGCGTGACGCAGTTGGTCACCAACACGTGTTCAAACCCGGAGTTGCTCCCGCCTACAAGAATGCCGAGCATACCGAAACCATGCGCCTCGACGTTCGCGATGCGAAGACCATCCAGACGCTGGCCATTGGTCAGCGTGTTGTCACAGCAGACGCCATAGCCCGTGTTATTCGTGCGCCCGGCGCCGGCCACGATCAGATTTTCGATGGCCACGCCTCCAGCATTTTCGACGGTGATGCCGTTCTGGTGTCCGGCCAGAATGGTCGCCCTCCCTTCGCCGAAGGATCCGATGACGACCGGGGCGTTCGAGGTGCCGGCATCCTCGGCCGAGAGGCGTAAATTGCCGGCAAAGGAACCGGGAGCTTCAAATCGCACGCGATCGCCGGGCTGAAGCCGGGTGCGGTTGACGCGTTCGATGCTCCTCCAGGCCGCGTTCGTCGAAGTGCCTTGCGCGCCATCATCACCGTTCTCGCGGACGAAATAATCCGTGGCCGCCACCGGCAGAGCGCCTGTCAACAGCCACAACATGGCAAGGCCAAAAAGTCCGGCCTTGCCGCGGAGCCATCGAAGTGTGGTGATCAACATGTGTTTGAGCATAAAGATTGTGCGAGTGGTTGTCATTAGCGGAGAACGGAAAATTTATATTTTTTGTCGAGATGAAAAATAGGCTTCTTCAAAGTTTTAATCGGAGCAATGTCGATGGCGCTGTAGCGGCTTGGGGAGCGCGACCGTCCCGGTCGCCGTGCGGTGCGTCTCGCGCCGCACTTCCCACGCTGTTGCGTCAATCGGAATGATTGGAGATCGATCTGCGATGCTAAAGGTGTTTGGCGAGACGCCAAACACGGTGGGCGGGACGCCCGGGCTCCCCGCAACGGTCGTTCTCGCAAGGCGATCCTGAAGAACGTCGAAGTCGTGGAAAAAATGATTGCATTGCCATGAAGTGAGCCTCATCCAATCGATATGAGAATCGTCTTGATGCTCGCCCTGGCCGCTCCGCTGCTGGCCCACGCCGCCGAATGGGTGAATATTTCCGATCCCGTGACCTCGACCTTGAAGCCCATTAAAGGTGGGCCGACCGCCGACGTGGTTGTTGACCGCGTCTCGGGCGATGTGTTTATGGTGCCGAATGGCCAGGGACTTTGGAAGAGCACCGATCATGGGGCCACCTTCGCCCCGTTGGACAATGCGAATTTGGATGTCGGCGGTTTCTGCGGGACTGCTTGGGCACTCCAAGCCGACCCAAACGGCCGGCGTCTTTTTTGCTTCATGAATTTCGGCAGCAGCGCGATGACTACCGACGGTGGCAAGACTTGGACGAAGTCAGCCACGAGCGATCTGGACTTCGGCGCGGTGGACTGGGCCGACAGCGGCAAGCGCGTGTTGGCCATTCGCCACGGCAATGCCGGCGCGCTCGCGACCAGCGACGACGGTGGGGAGACCTGGATCGATGAAGGAAAAGGATTCGGCCGTTGCGGCGTCTTTGACCGCTCGACCTTTGTCGTCACTCGGGCCAACGAAAGGGGAATCTTCCGCAGCGGCGACGCCGGGGCCACATGGGCGCGCGTTTCCAACGACACGCCGGCGGCGGCGGTTCCGGTCATTTTCAAAGGGGCGGGCTATTGGTCGGCAGGGAAAGGGATATTGGCCAGCAAGGACAAGGGGTTGACCTGGACCTGGCTCGGCGCGCCTGTGGATGCAAGTTTTGGCCCTTACTTTGGCGAATCCGAACTTCATTTCGTCGTGGTGGGCCGCAGCGGGTTTCTGGAAACCAAAGATGGCGGCAAGTCGTTTCTCCCGGCTGCGCCGTTGCCGCCCGGCTTTGGAGTCAACCCGGTCGGGCCGAGTTACGCCTGGGACCCCAACGCCGACATTTTCTACGCCTCCATGATGACGAAGCCAACTTACAAGCTACAGCGGTGAGGAAGTGCGCGCAGCGAATTTAGACTCGACAAGCCATCGTTTTAGGTCACGTTCGTGAATACCCGGCGCCAGCCGCGCCGGAGTCGAACATGACTTTGTCAGCCAGCGCATCGGTAGGGGCGCCGAGCCGTTTCTCCAAGTGGCGTCGCGTCGTTATTTTTTCCGGGATGCTTGTGCTCATTGGGTTTCTGTTCTACGGCGAAGAAGACTGGCGCGGCAAGCGCGCCTGGGAAAAGTGCAAACGGGATTTAGCTGCCAAAGGACAGCATCTGGACCCGCAATACTTTATTCCTCCGCGCCTTCCGGACGACCAGAACATTCTCAAAGCGCCGAAGATGGCGGATTGGTTCGCTGGGCATTTTTACGTGGGAGCCCCCGCAACCGATCTCTCCGCGCGACTATCCTCGCGCCAATTGGGAGAGTCCCTCGCCATCGCGCAAATCCGCGTCCTTTTACCAGGGATGAACGCCACCAATGTGTCCGTCAAAACGGCCGCTTCGGCAACGGATGCAGCCGCGACCAATGTGGTGGAGGAGATTAAGCTCGACTCGGTCGCATTGACCGACGCCATCCACGCACTCGCTACGCAAGCGGGTTTGAACGTCATGTTCGATCCGGTGCTGTTCCAAGCGGGGGTGACGCCCGGCGTTCTGGCTCGCAATCCGAAGGTCACCGCCAATTGGCGCAAGATCACAGCCGCCCAGGCCCTGTTCGTCTTGTTAAACACCTATGGCATGGAGTTGGTGGTCGATGCCACGACTCGCGTGGCGCGAGTCAAACCCGTCGATCCCGCCGCAGCGCCCTCGCCCCTGGCCACCCCGCCGGCCAATGTCGGCGCAACCGATCCCCTAGTCAGTGCGGACCTCGTGCTTGACTACGACTCTTCTGGCAAAATCACGAATCCTCGATCAGATGGTCCTGGGTCTGAGGTTGTCGGTGTCGTTTCTTTTGAGAATGTCCCTTTGACCGATGCCATCCGCGCCATCGCCATCCAAGCCCACCGAAATATTCTATTTGACCCAGCATTGACGCAAGATGGCTCGACGAACGGTCCTCTGGCTCGCAATCCCTCGATCACCGAAAAGTGGAAAGGCATCTCGCCCGACCAGGCCCTGTTAGCCTTGCTAGCCAATCGCGGGATGATTTTGATGGAAGACCCGGTGACGCATTTGGACCGCGTCACCGCTGGCGATTCCGCGGAGGTGCGTTCAGCCGCGCAGCGCTTCGCGCGCCGGCCTGACGTCCATGCCGCGGTGGCGTCATTGCTGCGCCGCGCGCAAGGACTCGCCGTGCTTAGTCCTCTCGGATACCTCCTAACGCAATACCATTTGGACCAAATCAAGCCGATTCGCATTGTCTTAAGGTCGAACTCAGCCCTCAACGCGGCGGAGATCGAAAGCTTCATCAAGGAATTCCTGCCCGATGGCCTGTTTGCTTACGGAGGCCTCGTTGTCACCGTCGATCCCGCGGATCAAAAAACTTTCAAGGCAGTAATTCCGGTCGAGAGCGCGGTGGATTTCCTCGCTTGGAGTGACAAGCTTGAGCCGGAATTCGACCTGATCCGCCAGGGCTTGCAACGTGCCCAATCGCAGGGCGAAGATTACCAAACTTATTTTGAAGGTCCGCAGCAGACTCCAAGTTACGCCACCGTTCGCACAGTGGCGCAGGCCTTGGCCGAACGCGCACAATGCCATCTGCTCCTCGGCCAGCCGGACATGGCCCTGCGCGACTTGACGCTTGTCCACGATCTGCCGCGGGCGTTTGCAACCCGGCCCATTAGCCTGGTTCAGGCGATGATTACCGTTGCCGTCGGCGGACTTTACACCGAAATCGTAGCCGACGGACTGCGGTTGCAGGCGTGGCGTGAACCGGAATTGGCTGCCTTGGAGCAACAACTCCTATCGATCAACTGGCCGCCCTTGCTTTCAGAAGCGCTGACTACAGAGCGGGTCTTCAATTGCCAGCGGATTGAGCGCATGACGCCGCCGGAGTTCGGAGCATTGTTGACGAACTGGTTCAACACTCAGCAGGCCAGTCGACCGGCCGGCTCCAAGTCGGTCAACCCTTTTCTTCGGTTAGTGCCGAGCCGTTGGATTTTTCCGCAGAACCACTGGTTGATGGACAAGCTCTTTGCCGCCATCCCGCGCGGTTGGCGCTACCGGAACATGGTTACCGCGACCCTGCTTAAACAGGAGCTTATTGACAGCATAGATTTATCCAACTGCTTGGTATTACCCGAGAAAGCAAACCTTTACGGCCACGACGTTGATTTGGCCGCCAAAGCAAGCTCACCCTACACCTTCGTGGCTTCACTGTTTGCCGCGAATATGTCCAGAATGGTTTCAGTGACAGCCCACAACCAAACGGCTATTAATCAGGCGTGCGTTGCCTGCGCCTTGGAGCGCTACCGTCTGGCGCTCGGCCGGTACCCCGAGGCTCTCGATGCCCTGGTACCAGGCTTCCTGGAAAAACTTCCCCGCGACCTCATCGGCGGCCAGCCCCTCAAGTACCGCCGCGAAACCGACGGAACATTTCTTCTCTACTCTATTGGCTGGAATGAAAAGGACGACGGCGGCGTGCCCGGGCCAGGATACGGATATATCACCAATGGTGACTGGGTCTGGCAGAAGAATTCGCCTTGAATTCTGCTAACAGGCAAGCTCATGGATTGGGTTTTTGGATGAACCCGTAGTAGAGCCCCATGTAGTACGGCAGAAGAAAAACGGTGCCGGGCGCTAGTTCGTTGCCATCGCCGCCGTAATCGAGCTCCCAGGGATCGGTGTTCCAATGATTGAAATGGCGGTTTTCCACCGGCAGCACTTTGTCGTTGACTCGATTTCCCCGCCGTGGACCTTGCTCGTCGGAATCCAATTCGCTCGCGCGAACCGGCGGCAGGAGGAGAACATCGAGGCGATGGCTGTTGTGCATCGGCCAGTTCAACCGGTCGAGAGGGAATCCGTAGAGCGTGGCCATGGCATCCTCATGCCAGCCTGGCCATGGCTTGATGGAGAAACTTCCCCACGGATTTGTGGCGGACGCCCCCAGATTGAGAGCGGCGTAGGTGAAGTTGAAGAACGGGTTCATCTCCGGCGCTTCGTTCAGCCAATAGCGGTAGAAGGATGCGCGCATCAAGGTTTTCAACTCATCGTCCTTCGAATAGCGCAGCACTCCGTAGAAACACATGAAGGCCATCTCGTCGTCCGATTGGTTGCCCGAACCAGGTCCGTTCTGAACTTTTGGATACATCGCATTTTGCGCGTAACCATCGTGATCGATCAGCTCGCGCGACGCGGCCGCGTATTTCAGGTCGCCTGTGACGTGTTCGGCGACGGCCAGATAGCTGAGCATGCTCAGTGATTTCAGCCCGCGATCTCCCCACCAGAATGGATCACGGTTAAGGTATTGCGGACCATAGACACCCCAACGCGTCGGCTTGCCGTCGTGATCGATCAGCAGGAAATCGTGTGTAAGCAAATGGTCGGTCACATCGCGCACGACTTCACGAACGCGCTCGCGCTCGGCCTCCGTGTCGGCGCACAAATCGTAATAGAGCGGATAGAAAAAATAATGGCCGTCCAATTCGTCGCTACTGGTGTCCGACTTCCAAAACCATTTGCCATCTGCGCTCTTGGGCCAGCGCGGTTCATACGCTTTCCATAACTTGTCGTGCTGCTGTTCTTGCCGGTCGCTTTCGATCCGACCAATGTTGGGGTCGGGCCAATCGACAGGGCGGATGGTGCGGGCGATGTAGCCTTTGGGCGGCGCATGCTCGCAGCCTTGCGTTACTTTTTGCAGAAAGCGCAAAGCCTCGAACGCATGTTTCGCCCGCTCTTTGGCTTTCGGATCCTTGGTGGCCGCGTACGCGAAACACTCGCCCGCGCCGTACATGGATGTCCAAAGTCCGTCGTTATCGTCATCCTGGGGATGTGCGCTTGTTTTGTCCCCGGGCTTGCTCAACGGTGCCGCGGCGACGTAGCCGAACGGCGTGCGTTTTATATAACGCTCGATCTCTCCCTCGTAGAACTCGGCTTTCTCTGCCAGCGTCATCGGCCGGCGTTCGATGCAGCCTATGCCGGCGGTGGTGGCAAACCAGGCGTTGCCTTGAGCATCCGCGGCTGCCTGGGCCACGTCATCGTTGGGAAGCCAGCGCGGGCCTTGGCGGTACTGCCATTCGCTGCCATCAAATCGAATAACGCCGCCATGCGTCGTGAACCAAACTTTTCCATCTGTACCCGGCGAGATGCCGGTAAAATCGTTCCAAGGCAAACCGTCCTTGCCTTCGTAGAATTGCCACCCCTTCGCTACCTGGCAAGCGACGCCAGCTTTGCAGGCGACCCACATTCGTCTTGAGGAGTCGAACGCGACACCGAGCACATTCTCAACCGCCCAAGCTCGTCCGAGGCCATCGAGAACTTCGACTGGCTTCCATCCGCTGCCGTCAAGTGCCAGAAGCCCGTCGCTGGAAGCCGCGTGGAGGACGCCGCGAGGTGAAAGCGCCATCTGCCGAATTTCCGTGCTCTTGGGCAACGGCTGCGCAACACTCTCCCCGCCTTCACGCACGCGGAGACAGAGATGCGGCGTGACCACCCAATTCGTCACTCCGAAGCGCAGGATTTGCCGAACTTCGCGCCAGGGAATGTTCACCTCAAGTGGTTGTCCCGACTCGCCGGCAAATACGAATTGGCTGTCGTTCTGGGGGCGCAAGGCTGCATTCAGATTCCAGTGTCCAGATCGAAACTCGAACCACTGCCCGGCGGCAAAGGCCCGGACAACGCCATCAGGCGCGCATTCGACCAATTGCACCGGACCCGTTGGAGCGCCATCAAGACCAGTGAAGTGCCGCGCGACTTCTTGTTGAAATTGCTGCGTTGCCGGTGTGAACTCTGCGCCGAGACTGGCACAAATAGTCAAGCCTAAGACTGCGGCGCCGAGCAAGGATGATGACATGAGCTAAATTCTCTTTCGACGAAAACAGTTTAGCAAGACCGGAACCATTTCCTCGATAGAATTCCACAATCTGCGCGATGCAAACTAAGAATTGGATTGACTAAAAGCTTCTGTCGGTCTCTAATCAGCGTGCGGCGGAGGACAAGTTTACTGAACCCAACCCTGTTCGCGTCGCTCTCAGGAGGCCAAATTACGCATGAACACAAATCGGCTATTTTTGGTGCTGCTGTTGCTGACCGCTTCGGCGGCGCACGCGCAATTCGAATTTATCACCAATAATGATACGATCATCATTACGGGCTACGACGGGCCGGGCGGGGCCGTGACCATTCCGCCCACGCTAGGCGGGCTGCCGGTAACGGAGATTCAAGGCTCCGGCTTCGAAGACAAGGGGATTACGAGCGTCGCCATTTCCGACACGGTGACGAATATTCAGGCGCAGGAGTTCGCGCCCAATACCTTGCTGACAAATTTCACGGTGGATTCCAACAACCCGGCCTATAGCAGCGCCGGCGGTGTGTTGTTCAACAAGAGCGGGACGACGCTGGTGGAGTATCCGCCCGGTCTGAGCGGGAGTTACACGATCCCCGGGACCGTGACGAGCATAGGGGCAAGCGCCTTTTCGGCGTGCTACTATTTGAGCGGCGTGACGATTCCCGATACGGTGACGAACATCGCGTCCCAGGGATTTGGATTTTGCTTCGATCTGACCAACATAACCCTTCCCGACAGCGTCACGAGCATCGGGCCGGATGTGTTCATTAATTGCGATCACCTGCCGGCCATCACGGTGGCGGCGGGAAATCCAGCTTTCACCAGCGTGGGCGGTGTGTTGTTCGACAAAAACGAGACGACGTTGCTGGTGTATCCGGCGGGACTCGACGGAAGCTACACGATACCGACCGGGGTTTTGACGGTGGAGACGGACGCCTTCTTTTTGTGCGACGGTCTGACCGATGTAACGTTTCCTCCCAGCGTCACAACCCTTGAGTACGGCGCGTTCTCTGATTGTGACGGGTTGACCAACGTAACGTTGGGGGCCGGTGTGAACTCCCTTTCCACGGCGGTTTTCGGAGGCTGTGAGCAGTTGACGGCCATCAACGTAAATCCAAGCAACACTACCTTTAGCTCTCTCAACGGCGTGGTCTTCGACAAGAACCAAACGACGCTGATACAATTTCCGCCCGGCTATACGGCTGGCTATACCGTACCCAGCAGTGTCACGAGCATCGCGGACAATGCCTTCGAGGGTTGTATCCTCACCGATGTTATTATTCCCGGCAGCGTCAGGAGTATTGGCATCAATTCATTGCAAGGCTGCGGCAGCCTCACCAATGTGACGATGTCCAACGGCGTTAGCATCATTGGCGATACTGCGTTTGCTGACTGCCCCAAACTGGCGACCGTGACAATTCCAGCCACTGTCACGAGTCTTCCGATCTATGCTTTCGCCTATGACGGCTTGGTCAGCGTCTATTTCGAAGGCAACGAGCCTACGTCGGATTCGTCATTCCTAGGCGAGAGCGCAACGATTTATTACATGGCCGGAACGAGCGGATGGGGCCCAACGTTTGAGGGCCTCACGACCGAGATCGAGGACGAGCCAAGTCCGAATGGCGCGTTGCAAGTGACCATCATGCCGGCCGGGGCGGTGATGTCCGGTGCGCAATGGCAGGTGGATGGCGGGGTCCTTCAGCCGAGCGCGGCGATCGTTGTAGGCTTGTCGGTCGGCTCGCACACAGTGAGTTTCAAAACGGTCAATGGTTGGAGCACGCCGAGCAACGAAATGGTTTCCGTCAGCGCCGACGCCACGAACTCGACCTCGGGCACCTACACGGAAGCAGCAACGCCGGCGTCAGATTTCACTTTTGTAACCAACGCGGGGAGCATCACGATTACTGGCTACACGGGATCGGGCGGCACGGTGAATATCCCCGCGACGATTACCGGCCTGGCCGTGACGGGCATAGGACAGTCAGCGTTCGCCAATGCCAGCACCGTGACGAGCGTCACGATGCCGAACAGCATCACGAACCTCGGGGATTACGCGTTCAGTTCCTGCACTATCATGGCCTCGGTGACGATTTCGGCAGGCGTCACCAACATTGGAATGGGAATGTTCGAAGACTGCTTCGCTCTGAGCTCGGTGACGATTGAGGGCGCCGTCACGAACATTGGCGACTACGCGTTTGCCTCGTGTCCCGATCTGGACAGCCTGCCGATTCCGGACACCGTGACAAGCCTCGGGCAATATGCATTTTTCGGCAATGGCTTGACGAACGTGACCATACCCGCTTCGGTGACCAACATTGGCGAGGCGGCGTTTCTGTATTGCAATTTTCTGCCGGCGATCATGGTCGATCCCGCCAACCCGGCCTACACGAGCGCGGGCGGAGTCTTGTACAACAAAACTTTGACGGAGCTGGTGGAATATCCAGACGGTGCCATGGCAACGTCATATACCATATCCAACAGCGTCACCAGCATCGGGGACACGGCGTTTGAGGACTGCAAGCTGGTCAGCATCACTATTCCAACCAATGTGATGAGCATCGGGAATTACTCCTTCGAGAGTTGCAGCCTGCTGACCGGCGTCACCATTCCGGAAGGTGTCACCAGCATTGGCGACGAGGCCTTCGCTCAAGACAACGGTCTCACCGGCATTCTCATCCCGGCCAGCGTCACCATCCTCGGGCAGGTTCCCTTCGCAGACTGTTACAACATGGCGTCCATCGCGGTGGCGGCGGGAAATCCGGATTTTAGCGGCGTGAACGGCGTGTTGTACAACAAGACTGGGACCCTTCTTATCGAATTTCCATGCGGCCCGACGGGTAGCTTTAGCGTTCCTAGCGGCGTCGGGGACATTGGTTCGTTGGCGTTCGAGCAATGCCAACTCATTAGCGTGGCGATCCCGGGGAGCGTGACCAACATCGAGTCTCTTGGATTCTTCAACTGCACCGACCTGGGCAGCGTTTTCATTGCGGACGGGCTGACTTCGATTGGGGCGGCTGCTTTCGAGAGTTGTTATGTGCTGAGCAATATTAATTTCCCAGCTAGCCTGACGACCATCGGGTCTTCCGCATTTTACGATTGCACCGCGCTGAACACCATCGTCATTCCGAGCTCGGTGGCAAGCGTGGGAGATTATGCGTTTGCTTACTGCAACAGCGGCCTGACGGCGGCCTATTTCGAGGGCAATGGTCCGCCGGATGACGGGACAGTGTTCGTCAGCGATAGCGCTGTGACGGTTTACTATTTGCCGGGCGCAACCGGGTGGGGCTCGACCTTCGGGACTGCCCCCACGAAGGAATTGACAGGCATCAGCATCGCGGCCCATCCGAGCAGCGGCCCTGTCCCGTTGCCAGTGAATTTCACGGCGGCGGGAGTCGATAGCGAAAGCAATTCGGTGGTGAATTGGAATTGGAACTTCGGGGACGGTTCGACGAGCGCGGCGCAAAATCCGTCGCATACTTACACGGCGTTCGGCCATTTCACGGCGGCAGTGGTGGAAACCAACAGCGCGGGCGTGCCGGTCGCCGGAGGGGCGATTTCGATCACGGTAACGCCGGTGCCGGTGTATTTGGGGCTGGTCGAAAATGGCGGGTTTGAAACCGGCGATTTCACGGGTTGGAATTTGTTCGGCGGAGATCTGGCGGATAATTTTGTCACCAACACCATCGAGGGGGTTTATCCGCATTCTGGGAATTATTATGCGGTTCTGGGGGCCACCAACATTACGTATCTTTCGCAAACGCTAGCGACGACGGCTGGCGAGCCATATCTGCTTTCCTTATGGCTCTACAGCCCCGACGGATTGACTCCGAATGCGTTTCAAGTGTCGTGGAATGGAACGGCAATCTTTAACCAAACCAATCTCCCCGCGAGTGGCGGATGGACCAACTTGCAATTCAAGGTTTCGGCGACGGGCACGAACACGCTGTTGGAATTCGGTTTCCTGGACATCCCGAGTTTTCTCGGCTTGGACGACATCAGTGTTTACCCGAGCCTGCCCGACATCACGAGCGTGAGCGTGGTAGGGGCAAATCTTGTGATTGACGGAGTGAACGGGGTATCAGGCAATTCCTACGTTGTGCTGACCAGCACGAACCTGGCCCTGGCGCTGAGCCAATGGACGCCGGTGGCCACCAATCTATTGAGCGCCAGCGGGAATTTCTCCATCACGGTTTCCAACACGGTAAGCGCGGAGCTTCCGAGCCGCTTCTACATTCTCCAAACGCAATGATGGAAAACTGACCGGCCCTCGCGCTTGGTGTTTGAACGCATTTTTGATTGCAGACAAAGCATCCCCTTAACCGAGGATGACACCAAACCCTGATGGATCACGGCTGCCACACGGCGCGGTAAAATTGCTCCGGCGTACCCGCAGAAACAGGAATGTTGATGGTCGCCGTACCGCCGGACAGCGTGTTGGTGGCAACGGGCGTCCATGTGCTTGAATTCAAATTCGTCGAGCTTTGAACGACGTAGGGCGTGCCGGCTTGACCTTGAAGTTGAAGTTGCACTTGTGTGGGCTGGACTTGCAGTACGGAAAGCTCCGCAAGGGCGGGCGCAAAGGTGAAGAGCGTCAGGGATAGTGGCGGAAACGCATAAGTGAAGTTTGTGCTGGCCGCCGCGAAGTTCGTCGTCGCGATATCCTGCAAAGCGGAGCTCTCGTTGTTTTCCGCCGCCTGATCTTGCGGGATGCCGTAGGATTGAATGGTGGCGGTCGTCCACGGCGTAAAATTTGTCAATGCGATTTGCCCGCTCACGTTCGCGGTCATGTCCTTGTTGATGACAAGCATCGTGAGGGCGCCGTTGGTGCGGCGCACGGCGTAGGCGGAAAGCAAGAGATTGTCGCTCATGCCGTTGAGGACGGAATCGCCGGGCCGCGCAAAGTATTGGAGCAGTTTTTCAGCGTAGAAGGTGGGATAGGGAACGTTGGACGGATCCAAAATTCCGTAATCGCCATTGGTCCGCCAGCCATAGATGGTCGGGTCGAAATCGCCGTCCGAATCCGGTCCATTATGCAAGTCCCACCAGATGTAGGATCTGATTTCCGTTTTCATAAGCTGGCAAGTGCTGTCGGCCAGATAAAGCGCGTTGACCAGGCTGGTGGATTGCCGGCCCATTTCGCCCGCATCGCTGTTGTTTTCAGTCACGCACAACTCGATGTTCGAGCCTGCGGACCCGATGTAATCGGTAATTTGCTGCCGCAAGCTGGCGGCGGCGCTATTCCAATCACTCCAAGTCGATGGACTCGGATTGCCCGCAACTTGTAGGAGCAGGGGATCGCTGTCGGGCGAGTCATCGTAGTAAACCCAACCGGCTGTGGTGTATTGCCAGTAAAAGTGATAGATGAGGAAATCGGGCAGGACGCCGAGGCGTTTCATCTCGGACAACACGATGGGCGTCCAGCCATAATTGGTCGTGCCGGTGATCGGATTGACGGCAAAATGGGTGGCATTGTTGGAGAAGCTTCCCTCACCTGGCACAACGACGACGCCGACCTTGATGGGTACCGACGGGTAAGCGGTCTTCATCAGTTTAATGTAATCAATCGCGTTGGTGGCATAGGTGTAGGGATCGTGAGGAATCGCGTGGTCGTCGGTTTCCCACGAGCCGTAACACTCATTGCCAACCTCCCAGTATTTAAAACCGCAGGCGTTGGTTTTGTTGGCCGAAAGCACCCAGGCGGCCGCCTCGCTGGCCGTACCGCTGCCGTAGTTGACAGTAGTGAACACTTGCGCGCCCAGATTGGTGGCGATATAGCGGAAGGTGGAATTGCCGGTTTCGTCGCTGGCCCAGTCATAGGCGTCCGAAGTCGAGCCGCCCGGCCAGCGCAAGTTCATGCAACCGATTTCTTCGAGCATCGGCAGCGTCTGTGAATCGCCGAGGCTGCCGTCCCATGTTGCCGTGTTGAGTCCGAATTGGCGCGCATCCACTGTCTCCAACGCTTGCCCCGCATCGACACCCAAGTGAACTACGGCAGGCTCGGGCGCGGGCACTAACTCAACGTCATCGACATAAAATGTGGGTTGCCCGCCGACAACGTTGCCTTGAATCCAAAAGCCATCAAAGTTTTGCTTGTTGGCCACATCCAGTGAGGACAGCGGAATGATGATTTGTTGCCAGCCGTTGGTTGACAAAGGCGTCAGGGCATGGGCCACCTGATTACTGCCGTCAAGCAATGCCGCGACCTGCACACGTTGGCCTCCCGAACCTCCATTGATCCAAAAACTGAGACTGGTGTAGGGGCTGGTGTTGAAATCAGGGCCATGAAACACAAGCGCCTGGTAGCCGCCATCGTTGACACTGATGGAATACGTGCCGGAATGCGGAGGCGGATTGAAGTTTTCCAGATTCACCGTCGCCCAACTCCAATTTTGGAAGCCATTGACCAGATTGTCGGTATAAATCGGGAGATTCGATTCAGCAATGCCTGAGCTCGAGGGCGGGTTGACGACTTGGTCGAGGGTGTTGGTGCAGGCTGGATAATTCCCCTCGGAGTAAACGCCGGTGATGGTGTCCGTGCCCACAGCCAGGTTGGAAATGGAGGAACTGGTGGCGCCTCCGCCACTAACCGTGTTGGTACTAAACGGGCCGCCGACATAAGAAAATATTACTTGGCCGGTGGCATTGCTGGCCGTGACGCCATTGGTCACCACCGTGGCCGTAAATCTGACGCCTGTGTCGAAGGCTGAAGGGTTGGCCGAGGACGTCAGCACGATGTTGTTGCCAAGACGGGTGAGAACAATATTGTCGATTCTCAGCGTATCCGTAACACCGGCGCCGCCCCATTGCCATGCACCAAGCTCGAAGGACAACTGCCAGGTTGCGCCGGTTGGGCTGGCACTCGTGATGGTGCCCAAATTTACCTTGAACGTCTGCCAGGTATTGGCTGCGGTCAACTGGTCGTTGACCGTCGCGTTTATAACCGGCCCCGTGCCGCCGAAATAGTCATTCGGCCAGGTTTGAATGGAAAACTGGACGTTAGCCGCCTGGCTGCCGTAGGCATCGAAGGACAACGTGTAGTCCGCTGCATTCGGATCTGTGTTCCCGGAAACCGTCGCCAACTGCGCCTGTCCGGCGTAATAATCACTGCCTGTTGTTGTTGTCATCGTCACCTCAAGGCAGCCGTTCGGGTTTCCGCCACTCGTCGGCACAGTGGTCGAAGTGCCCGTGGGGCTGCCGCCTCCATACGAGGAGGTGCTGAAAGCTCCCGCGTAACCGCCGTCAAAGTTTTCGTCGAAGATCGTTGTCTGGGCCGTGGTAGTAAGACACCCAAGCACAATGGCCAGTACTGCGATGTGTATTGGAGCTTTCAAGGGCGAAAGGAGTTATTCAGGAAGCTTTCGTTGGTTTTGGTCCATGTCCAATACTTAATTCAAGAATGCGCCGTTCCAAGGATACTGCGCCTCCGCAAATTCTGAGTAAGGATTCCCCAAGCATGGCAGTACAGTAGCAGATTTCGTTGATGTCTCAAAAGGAATTAGGATGGTTCGTTACTATACCAATGGAAACGTATCACCAGTCCGTTAAGAGGAAATCCCGGCACTGCTTGGACGCAGAGAGGATTTCCGTTCAATCCTTAATAGCCCACAAATGATCAGCGGTGCGAATGAATAGTTGATTGTCCGCGACGGCGTAGGAGGCCAGGGAACGTTCTCCCAAATCGTTTTTTGAGATGAGTTCAAAGCGGGTCCCGGCCTTGATCACAAACCCGGCGCCTGTTTCATTTTGAAAGTAAATCCGGCCCTCTGCATAAATCGGTGAGGCGGAGAAATCGCCTTCGAGGCGTTCGCTCCAATGGACCGACCCGGTTTGCGAATCCAAACAGGAAGCGATTCCTCCATCCGACACAAAGTAAAGCTCCCGCCCCACGACGAGCATCGAAGGTGTGGTTGGCACCTGCTTCGCGTAACTCCACGCCGCCCCATTCGCGGTAATGTCCCCGCTGGCCTCGTCGAGCCTGATCGCGTACAGAATAGGTGAATCGAATCCCGAACTGATGAAAAGCAGGTCGCCAGACACCACGGGTCGTGGAACAACCGAATAACCCTCACCGTAACGAAACCGCCAAAGCTCGTGGCCGTTTGCCGGGTTATAGCCCGCAACGAAACCGCTTCCAGGAATGACCACCTGCTTTGACGTGCCCCGGTCCAGTTCGAGCGGAGTGCAGAAGGAGAATTTCCTCTTGGCCGGCGTATCGCGGGGCGTTTTCCAGTTTACGCGGCCGGTTTTGGCATCTAAGGCCGCGACAAACGGATTATCGCTGCCATCGCAACTAAAGACCAACTCGGAATCTATTAGTAACGGAGAGCCGCCGTTGCCATGCACTGGTGAATACTTAACCGTCTGCTGCCGCCACACAATCTTTCCATCCAGGGTCAGGCACGCAGTTCCCATGTGGCCGAAATGCGCGAACAGACGATCACCGTGGATGATGGGTGTAGGACTGGCAAGGCTGTTCTTCATGTGGCCCGGTTTCAGCGTGGAGGAATCGGGATGAATCGCCTCGACGTTCCAAAGCGTCTGGCCATCCGCCTCGCTCAGGCAAATGACGCGAAGTGAAACTTCGGGGCTTCCCTCGGTTTCACAAGCGGTGCTCAAGTAAATTTTGCCGTCCGCCAAAACCGGAGACGACCACCCCTTGCCGGGAACGGAGACCTTCCACTTGATGTTGCTGGCGGCACTCCATTTCACCGGAACGTTTGTTGCCGCAGAGATGCCTTGAGCGCCGGGCCCTCGAAATTCAGGCCAAAAATCGGCCGTAATTCCATTCCTTGGCCAGATGACCCAGAGAATTAAAGAGAAAAGCGCGGTTCGCAACCCATTGGGCAGGCCCCGGGAGGAGAAACAAATAGTCGTGCGGCGCAGCATCTTTTCCAACGGAGGAACGTAACAAATGGTTGCCGCTTAGAAAGTCTAAAGTAGGGTGGAATTGTGGTTCAGTGAAAGTGAAGCCCAGGTTGTTTCCCAATCGATTCTCATGCAAAGGCACGCCAGGTTGCGCGAGTTCGGAGGACGCCGTTTGCTCTTGTTCCGCCCAACAGCGCCAATGCCAGCCAGCAACATAGCGATGCGTGGCGGCTTGGTCTTGGGGATAGTCACCTCACCGAAGGCAACGACCTCATGCTGCCACGGCCTCCGGCTGAAATTTGTCCAGCCATGTTTCATCTTGCTGGAAAAAGCCCGCTGAGATAATCTATTGGTCGGTTTGGAGAGGTGGCAGAGTGGCCGAATGCGGCGGTTTGCTAAACCGTTGTACGGGTTAAACCGTACCGGGGGTTCGAATCCCCCCCTCTCCGCCATTTGGTCTTCCATCCACTTGCTTGAATGGCCGTGCGAGCGGCAATCCTAACCGGCAACACCTCCGCGATTGTTCAAGGATGTTTGCCGATGTTTTTCTTGAGTAATCTGTGCTTGTCGCAAAATGGCGGCGTGGGTTGGATGGTCGCCTATTCCCCTAATTTGGGCCGGCTGAATATCTTCGCGCTTTGAATGTATTTCCGGCCGCCCATTCATCCGCTGGCGGCAAAATATGGCCAGCATTTGCCAAGGGGAGGGTAGTTGGTTGGACATCCTCCAAGTAGTTTGCAATGAAAGTATGAGAGTTAGATTAGCGAGGAACGTGGAGGAGGCGCCGGGGCAGTTACCCCGGAACGACATGACCGTCATCGATCCAAGGAATTTGTCGAGTGCGATGTCGGGCACTCCAGGCTGGTTGGAGGATCTAGATTAGAAACGGAACTGCCATGCCTGCCATCACATCCATAACTGAGCACGCTGAAAAATCCCGCACACCGCGAGTCGCCAAAGCTTTCGGCTATCCTCGAATTTTTCTCGGCAACCGCTTCGTCTATACGGTGGTTTCGGCGCGCGCGCGGGGCCTCGCCATCGGCATCAACATGAACCCGGACCAGTTCTGCAATTTTGACTGCGCCTACTGCGAGGTCAACCGGGAGTTGCCTATGGCGGAGCGGCAGTTAGACGTCGAGGTGATGGCTGAGGAACTGGAAAACACACTCTTCCAGGTGCGCTCGGGCAAAATAAGAGAGCATGCGGCCTACCGCGAGTTGAGCAACGAGTTGCTTCAGTTGCGTCACGTGGCCTTGAGCGGCGACGGTGAACCTACGCTGTGCCCGAATTTTGGCGAAGTGATCCAGGTCGTGGTCCACACGCGGGCGCGAAATCTCCGCGACTTTTTTAAACTAGCGCTGATTACCAATGGCACGGGCCTGGACCTGCGCCCAGTGCAGGACAGTATCCAATACTTTACGCGCGATGATGAAATCTGGATCAAGCTTGACGCCGGCACGCAAGAACACATGGACCGCGTCAACCGCAGTCAAGTGCCACTGGAAAAAGTGCTGGCGAACATACTGCTGGTCGGGCGGCAACGGCCCATCATCATCCAAAGTCTATTCCCGCTGGTTCTGGGCCAGGAGCCCTCGCTGCAAGAAATTGACGAGTATATCTTGCGTCTCCACGATTTAAAGAATGGCGGTGCGCACATATCGCTGGTGCAAATTTACTCGGCTACCAGGCCCATTGCGCACCCGGATTGCGGGCATCTGCCGCTGAAAAAACTCACCCAGATCAGCCAGCGAATCAAAGCTGAGACCGGATTGAGGGCGGAAGTCTTCTAACGGGGTTCGCCAGGCTTGGTCTATGCGAACTAAGGAATTACCTTAGTTCGTCTAGTTGATTTCCACACAACGTGCCTGGCATGACGCCTAATTGTTGGCGCACATGGAGTGGTGCTATTTTGTCCGCATGACAACAAATAATGTTCAGCCATTCACAGAGAAACAGATGACGCGCCACGACAACAAGGATTTGATCGAGAGCCTGATCAACTCGAAGATTTTTCAGGATTACGAGAAGGCATTCAGCGAGACTACAGGGTTGCCCGTCTCGCTGCGCCCGGTGGAATCGTGGCAGTTGCCGCACCACGGCAAGCGCCACGAGAATCCCTTGTGCGCGATGCTGGCCGAAAAAAGCAAATCCTGCGCGACCTGCCTGCAGATGCAGCAAAAACTTTCCGAATGCGCCCAGTTTGAAGCCGCGACGGTCACGTGCCAACTCGGATTGGTGGACACGGCGGTGCCGGTTCGCCTGGGCGACCAGTTGATTGGATTCCTGCAGACGGGCCAGATTCTGCGCAAAAAAGCCATGCCTTCGCAGATCGAGCGCACCGCCACCCTCATCGCCGAGTGGGGTCTGCAAATGAGTCGTGAACGGCTGGAAAACGCCTATGCCGGCACCAAGCTATTGTCGTCCAAGCAATACGATGCGATGATCAAATTGTTGAGCATTTTCGCCGAACACATTTCCACCGTGAGCAACCAGATCGTCGTTCGCCGTGAAAACGTCGAATCACCGGTGATCAAGAAGGCCAAGGAATACATCGTTGAGAATCAAGCGGAAGATTTATCTCTGGGCCGGGTGGCCAAGGCAGTCAATACCAGCACCTTCCACTTTTGCAAGATGTTCAAGAAAACGACCGGCTTGAATTTCACCGAGTACGTGTCGCGCGTTCGCGTGGAAAAGGCCCGGAATCTGTTGCTTAACCCGAACTTGCGCATCAGCGAGATCGCCTACGAAATCGGCTTCCAATCGCTGACTCACTTCAACCGGGTGTTCAAGAAAATCACCGGGCAATCGCCCACAGAATACCGGAGACAACTGGCTCCGGCCTGAAACCCGGCCGCGGAGCTAGCTAGCTCTTTTAGCGTGCCTGGCGGACAAACTTCGTTAGCATGAAGACCGTGCCGGACAATCGTTCGCAAAAGACCACAGCCAAATTGAAAAAAAGACGGAAGGCCTCGCCGGACGGCGCCGATGCCGTCGCCCGCCCCGCTGGGGATGCGCAAGTCGTCGGGCAGATGAAGCCAATCAAGGAATTGCGCGACCTCAAATCGGCGCTGGATGCTCATTCCATCGTGGCCATTACCGACGCGCGCGGGCGCATTACCTACGTCAACGACAAGTTTTGCGAGATTTCCAAGTATGCGCGCGAGGAATTACTGGGTCAGGATCATCGCATTATCAACTCCCGCTATCATCCCAAGGATTTTTTTCGCGATCTTTGGACGACCATCGCCCAAGGCAAGGTTTGGAAAGGCGAAATCCGCAACCGCGCCAAGGACGGCAGTTATTACTGGGTGGATACGACGATCTTTCCATTTCTGAACGACGACGGAAAACCAGTGCAGTACATCGCCATCCGAACCGACGTCACCGAGCGCAAACGCTCGGAAGTCCGGCTGGCCGAATTGGCGCAAAGTCTCGCGGAAAAAAACAAGGAACTGGAAACGGTCGTCTATGTTGCGTCGCACGATCTGCGATCTCCCCTGGTCAACATCCAGGGTTTCACCAAGGAGTTGAAGCGCGACTGTGATCGCATTCGCGAATTGATGGTCGAAAGCGGCCTGCAGAACCCTAGTGAAGCAGAGCTGAAAACGATCCTCAGCCGCGATGTGCCCGAAGCGATGGAATTCATCCAGGCCGGCGTGGCCAAGATAGACGCATTGTTGACCGGCTTCCTTCGTTTTTCCAGGTTGGGCCGCGCTGCGTTGACGATCATTGCGCTGGATATGAATGCTATGCTGGGCAATATCGCGAAAACGATGGAGTTCCAACTCAAGCAGGCCGGCACGTCGCTTCAAGTCCTTCCGCTGCCTGACTGCCAGGGTGACGCCATCCAAGTCAACCAGGTCTTCTCCAATTTAATCGACAACGCGATTAAATACCGCTCTCCCAACCGCCCAGGCTTGATTCAAGTGTCCGGCAGCATCCAAAATCGCCGTTGCGTCTATACGGTTAAGGACAACGGTATCGGCATCGCGCCGGAACATCAGGCCAAAGTATTCGAGATCTTCCATCGACTGAACCCCGGCGCGTCCGAAGGGGAAGGATTGGGTTTGACGATCGCCCAAAAGATTCTCGAACGGCAGGATGGCAAGATTTGGGTGGAATCCAATGCCGGGACGGGCAGCGCTTTTTTTGTTTCCTTGCCTGGCGCCTAAGGCGTAAATAGATGAGCATGACCAAAGAAGTCGTGATTCTGATCGCCGACGATGATCTCGGTCATGTCCGCCTGATCGAAAAGAATCTCAACCGGGCCGGGTTGCACAACCCGATCGAACGCTTCGATAACGGCCAGGATATTCTGGATTTCCTCTTTGGCCGCAGCGCCCGGCGGCGAGGCAAGGAAGCAGCCTACCTGCTGCTGCTCGACATCCGCATGCCAAAAGTCGATGGCGTCGAAGTTCTCCGGCAAATCAAGGCTGACCCGGAGCTAAAGAAGATTCCGGTCATCATGCTCACCACCACCGACGATCCGCGCGAAGTCGAACACTGCCACGCTCTCGGTTGCAGCAACTACGTGGTCAAGCCGGTGGATTACGACAAGTTTGCGGAGGCGATCAAGCAATTCGGTTTGTTCATCGCGCTGGTGCAGGTGCCCGAAGTCCGCACATGACGGGACCATGAGCAAACACAAAACAGCCGCGACGCTCTTGGTTGTCGATGATGATCGTGGCCTGTTGCGCTTGGCGGCCAAGACCCTGGAACGCGAGGGTTACGCCGTCGCCACCGCCGCCTCCGGCGCGGAAGCCGTGGCTTGGCTGCAAGAAAAGCAGCCGGAATTATTGTTGCTGGATTTGAAGCTGGAGGATTTCGATGCCCGCCAGGTCATCCGTCAACTCACCGACCTCAAACGCCTACCCCCCTTTCTGATCATCACCGGGCAAGGCGATGAAAGGGTGGCCGTCGAGATGATGAAAAGCGGGGCGCGCGATTACCTTGTCAAGGGCGCCGATTTTTTGGAACTTCTGCCTACGGTCGTCGCGCGCGTGCTGGGCCAGATTGAACAGGAAAAGAAACTTGCCGCGGCTGAGGAAGCCTTGCGTTTGAGCGAGGAACGATTTCGCGTGGCCTTGAAGCATTCGCCCGTCATGGTCTTCAATCAGGATACCGAGTTGCGCTATACTTGGGTTCACAACGAATCCGTGCTGCATAAGGGCAAGACCATGGTGGGCAAGACCGACGCCGAATTATTCCCGGCCGAAGAAGCGGACCGGTTGACGCAAATCAAAGCGCGCGTTCTGGTGACAGGAAACGGATTGCGACAGGAATTCTTGCATACCGCCAATGGCCACAAGCATGTTTATGATCTGACGGTCGAACCGGTGAAGGACGCTTCTGGCCGAATTGCCGGCATCACCGGCGCCGCCATGGAGGTGACGGAGCGCAAGCGGTTGGAGGAGGAAATCCTGCAAATCAGCGAATTGGAACAGCGCCGAATCGGCCAGGATCTGCACGACGGCATCTGCCAACACCTGGCGGGCATTGAATTGAAAAGTCAATCGCTGGCGCAGACGCTCGAAAAAAAAGCCAAGCCGCAGGCTGCGCAGGCCGAAGAAATTGCGCGCCATGTGCGCGATGTCATCGCCCAGACGCGCTCCTTGGCCCGAGGGCTTTCCCCTTTTATTCTCGAGTCCGAAGGATTGATTTCCGCCTTGCGTGAATTGGCCGTTAGCACCGAAAGATTATTCAACGCCAAATGCAATTTCGTGAATGACGAGGCCGTCTCGATTTCCGATCAGGCCGCGGCTACTCATCTTTATCGCATCGCACAGGAAGCCGTTACCAACGCCATCAAACACGGCAAGGCAGGCGAAGTCGAAATCAGTCTGACCAACACGAACAACAAGATTCTGTTGGCTGTCAGCGATAATGGCATCGGATTCCGATCCGCAGTCCAGGCCGGGACCGGCATGGGATTGCGCACCATGCATTATCGGGCGGGTACGATCGGGGCCGCGTTGCTGGTGCAAACGCAGGCCAAAGGCGGGACCAGAATTCTTTGTTTTCTCCCCGATGGCGGCAGCCCGACATCCCAATGAGCACTCGGCAAAAAGCCAGCCCGCCGCAAACCAGAATTCTGATCGTGGATGATCATCCGATGATGCGGGAGGGTTTGGCACAATTGATCGGCAGCCAGAAAGACATGACGGTTTGCGGTGAGGCCGGCAACGCGCACGAAGCCTTGGAGAAGGTCAGCCTGCTCCGACCGAATCTTGTGCTCGCGGACATTACGCTGCCCGGTCGCAACGGCTTGGAACTGATCAAAGACATCCAGGCGTTGGAGGCGAGCGTGTCGGTGCTGGTCATTTCCATGCACGACGAGGCGCTTTATGCGGAACGCGTGTTGCGCGCAGGCGGGCGCGGTTACGTGATGAAACAGGAAGGCGGTAAAAAAATTATGGAGGCCATTCGCCAGGTTTCCTCCGGGAAAATCTTTGTCAGCGATAAGATGTCCTCGAAAATACTGGAGATCTTTTCCGGCCGCCGACCGGAAGCCGGCGCATCGCCGGTGGAAAACCTGACCGACCGCGAATTTGAAGTTTTCCAATTGATTGGCCAAGGAATGGAAACGAAGGAATTGGCAAAGGAACTCCACGTCAGCCCCAAAACCATCGAAGTCCATCGCGCCAACATCAAAACTAAACTCAAGATCAAGAGCATGGCGGAACTAATTCGTTACGCCGTGCGCTGGGTCGAGTCGGAAAAGCGCGGCTAGCGATTCGCCGGGGCTGACTGCGTAGCCGCCACTGGTTGCGTGGCCGTTCTCTGGCTGTTAAGGGGCGGCAGGCGCTTGCGAGCGGTGTAACGGGCGGCGTTTGCGTATGCTGTTTGCTCGCATTAGTTTGCTATTGGCTCAATCTCTCACCGCCGCCGACACCATTTCGAGCACTCGTCTCAAGCCATCGTCGCCGCCCATGCTGCCTTCGTTGAATGGAGTCTTGGGAATCGGGTGCCAATCGGCGCGGGAGTGATCGGGTGCGGCAGGCTGAGGCAAGCCTGTCAACCCCACATTGTATTGTCCATCGTTGCCGCCCAATTTGTAAATCACCAGGTCAAGCGAAGGCACAACGAAAATACCGAAGCCGCCCGCTCCCGACTTGTAAAAAGCGTCTCGTGGCGCACCAACCACATGGCCGTCAGAATTATTCTCGAACATCAGGCTGAACGGACAATGCGGGTTGAACGGCGACGGCTGGCCGCACAGCGCAACATACTCCGCCGGCACCAATTGCTTCCCGTCCCACCTGCCTTGATGCAACAGGCAGTAGCCGAATCGAAGGGCGTCGGTGGCATGCAAGGCAATGCTGCCTGCTCCATTGGCGTGCGGCATGAGAAAATCTCCGCGATGCAAACAATATCCCCAGGAACCCCAACCCATCGGTTTGCCCAGGCGCTCGTTGATGTAGTCCTGAAGTTCCATTCCCGTGACATGCCGCAACACAATGGACGCGATGTGCGGAGCGGGCGACGAATAGGAATAACCAGCGCCGGGATTGGTCCAAAGAACCGTTCGGATCGATGACATATCCAGATCGTGAATATCCTGGCCGTGCGCCTGGTCGAGCGGAACGACGCGACCATTGACAATGCCCGGGCTGGAGCCTTCGCCGTGATAACCGGCTGTCATGCACAGCAGTTGACCCAAAGTGATGTCGGCTTTTCTGGGATCGTCTAGCGGAAACGCCTCCGGCAAATACGTCTCCGTAAACACCTTTTGCGCGAGGCCGTCGGGAACTTTGTCGTGAAATTCCTTGAGCATGATTCCGCACGCGATGCTCGTCACCGCCTTGCCAGTGGACGCCATGTCAGGGTTCGCGTCGCGTTGAGCGAGTCCAAAATATTTTTCAAAGGCCAAATATCCGTGGCGCACCACCAGCAATCCGCCGTTCTGGCTGCAGCGTTGCGTAAATTCAAAGGCGCGCTCAAGTTGGGGAAGATTCAAGCCCGCCCGCTTGAGGACTTGCGCCTCGTCATGAGCCTCGCGCCAGCCTCCTTCACTGTCTGGTTTTGGAAAGTAATCGGACGCGCGGACGGACGGCACAGTCAATAATAAGAGACTCAGTAGGGTGGACCATTTGAGGCAACGCCCTAGAGCACAATACGCTTTCGATGACATCCCCGGATGCAAGCAGTCGCAGGCCATCAAAGCAAGACGCTTCTCGTCTCACGGTCTGGTCGGAATCAATCAATCTGAAGCCGCCCACAGGTGTGTTTTTCTTGAATAACTCATTGCGCACGTTCGTCTTATGCGTGCAAATTAAATCCTGCAATGCGTTGTGCTGCATTCCTTGTTGTCTGGGGCTTTCTTGCCGCCGCCCAATTGGCCTGGGCGACAGATGCGGCTGTCCTTTGGACCGACAAGGTGCAGCCACTGCTCGATCTCAACTGCGTCAAGTGCCACGGTCCCCTCCAACAAAAGAGCGGACTCGAATTGGATACCTTTGAAGCACTGTTGAAGGGAGGCGACGACGGCGCCGTCATCGTGGCCGGCAAGCCGCAAGAAAGCCGCCTCTACAAGAATCTGGCCTCAGATGCTGAGCAGCACATGCCGCCCAAAAAGCAACTGGCGGAGGCGGATCGGAAAGTGGTTCGCGAATGGATCGCCTCTATCAGCGCGGCGGCGATGGATGCGGCGACCAAGCCGCGTCCACTACGTCATTTTGATTCCGTGAAGCAGGCGATTGATACGCTCATCGGGGAAGGCTGGAAGCAGCGCAAGGTCAAGCCGGCCTCCGAGGTGGATGATCGCACTTGGTGCCGCCGCGTTTATCTCGATCTCGCCGGGCGCGTTTGTACGGAGTCGGAGTTGCAGGCGTTTCTCAACTTACCGTCCGCCTCGAAGCGCGCCGCGCTCGTGGACCGGCTGCTGGCATCGGACGAATATCCGGTCCACATGCGCGAACTTTGGGATGTTTTTCTCATGGGCCGCCCCAAGCGCGAGCGCACAGAAGACCAACGCAAAAAAAACGGCTGGTGGGCTTTTCTGGAAAATGGCTTCCGCACCAACCGTCCTTGGATTGATATGGTTCACGCTATTTTGCTCGCGCGGCCTGATAAACCGGAAGATACCGGTGCATCTTGGTTTCTATACGAGCGGCGCGACGACTACCAAGCCATTGCCGAGGCCATCGCTCCTGTGGTGTACGGGACCAAAATCAATTGCGCGCAGTGCCACGACCATCCGCTGGTTCGGGATATCAAGCAGGGGCATTATTGGGGCTTGGTGGCAGCCTATAATCGGGGCAAAAATGTGGAAGGCGGCACGAACATCGCAGAGTCCGCCATCGGCGGCTTTGTCAATTTCACTAATCTAAAAAAAGAATCCAGCGCCGCGGTGCTGACGCTTCTTACCGGCGTCACCATCAAGGAGGATCGCCCCAAGGCCGATCAAAAGGAGGAGGATACTGATGACAAGTACATTGACCCGAAGGCGAAAGTCCGGGTCCCGAGATTCTCCCGGCGCGCCGCCTTTACCGACGCCGCCACTTGCAATAATCCTCTTCTGGCCCGTGCCTTCGTAAATCGTTTATGGTCGGTCTTCCTCGGCCGCGGGATCGTGCAGCCGGCGGATGAAATGAACGCCCGCCATGCGCCGAGCCACCCTGAATTGCTGGATTGGCTGGCGCACGATTTCGCCGGTCACCAATATGATATCCGTCGTGAAGTGCGGGGCATTGTGCTCAGTCGGGTTTATGCTCTGGGACACGCGGATGCTCCGCCCGAATCCTTTGCGGGAGCCATCGAGCGTCCGCTTTCCGCTGAACAACTCGCTCGTTCCTGGCGCGTAGCAGCCGGCTTGCCGCCCGAAGACGATGCCCTTCGCCGCGCCACCATTACCGCCTTGCCCGACGTGCTGCCCCAGGACTACAACGCCAATTACCAGCAGGCGCAATTTCTTGCCAATTCCTCGCTTTTGGCGGGAATTCTCAAACCCGAGCCTGGCGACACCATGTCTCGACTGACCGCTCTTCCCGACCCGGCCAGTCGTGCTCGGGAGGCGTTTCTAGCCACTTACGAGCGCCTGCCGGACAAGGAAGAGGCAACCCAAGCCAGGGCTTTCTTGAAGTCGCGCTCCAGCGAGCCCGTCCAGGCCGACCGTGATTTGCTCTGGGCCATGATGACCAGCGCCGAATTTTTAACCATGCCGTGATGATGAATCCTGATTTCACAGATATGTGCGCCGGCGCTTGTGGCGCGGGTCATGCAACGGGCGCGAACCGAAAGCCGGGCGCGTGCCGCGTGGACGAGCACCGGCTGCATCGCCGGCTCTTTATCAAGGGATTGACAGGCGGTGCGCTGGCCAGCATCGCGAGTTTCACGGGCTTGTTTCAAAATCCAATCTTCGCGGCGCAAACGAAAAAAGCCCAAAAACATTGTATCCTGCTTTGGCTTTGCGGGGCGCCCAGTCAATTCGAAACCTGGGATCCCAAACCCGGCCGTCCCAGCGGCGGACCTTTCGGAAGCATCCCCACCAAAATTCCCGGCGTCCACTTTTCTTCGCTGTTGCCGCAATGCGCCAACATTGCGGACAAGTTGAATATTGTCCGCAGCATGAAAACAGCGCAGAAGGAGCACTTCCAGGCCATCACGCTCTTGCAACGAGGCAACCCGGAACGCGCTGGATTCACAAGGCCGACGCTGGGCAGCGTGTGCGCGCAAACACTCGGACAGTTGGACTCGCCCATCCCGAATTTCATATTATTGGACCCGATTCCGGGCGGCAACGAGTTCGAGTCTTTCAAGGCGGGCAACTGGGCCGGATGGCTTGGCGCGGAATACGCCCCGGTGCGCTTGGGCGGCGATTATACCCAATTCCTTGATGCCGCGACGGAAACCATCCCGCAACACGACCGCGAATCCCGAGAAACGTTGCGACGCTTCCTTACCGCAAAATACGAGCGCGACCGGCGAAGCAGCGTGGCGCGCAGCCAAAATGCGGCGTTCGACCGGCTCAAGGGCATGACGGCCAGCGCGGACTTATTCGATGTGAATAAATTGCCCGCCAAAGACCGCCAGCGTTACGGCGCCGGAAGTTTTGCGCAGCACTCGCTCATGGCGCTGAATCTTGTCGAACACGGCGCACCTTTCGTCATGGTCGCCAACGGCATGAATTGGGACAATCACGTCTTTCAGCACGAAATTCATCAGATGCTGGTGCCGGAATTGGACCGGGTCCTTTTCAATTTGATCACCGACTTGGAGCAGCGCGGGCTGCTGGACAGCACGCTGGTCATTGCCATGGGTGAATTTGGGCGCACTCCTTGGATGAATCCGGCCCGCGGTCGCGACCATTATCCCGACGCCTGGAGCTTGATGATGACTGGCTGCGGCTTGAAGCGCGGCGTGGTCACGGGCGCGACGGACGTGGACGGAGTAGATGTCGTTGAAAAGCCTTACGACGAGCAAAACTTGTTCGCCACCATATTCACCGCTTTAGGAATTGATCCGTACGCGGAATACGACCTGCCCGCCATGCCCACGTTTCACCGTGTGGAAAACAAGGCAGAGCCAATCCGGGAATTGCTGGCCTGAGAATATGAAGCTGACCCTTGAATTCGATGCCAAACTGCCGACCGGAGCACTGGGTCTTGCCATCACGCCGGACGGCGGCGCCGCCTACGCCGCCTGCGCGGATGGCGCGCTCTACGATGTGGATCTCGACACTGGCGACGCGGATCCATTCGACGAGAAGCACACCTCGTTCGCCAGCGCTTGTGTGTTGTTGCCCGACCGCAAGACGCTGATTTCCGGCGGCTACGATGGAGTGCTGCTTTGGCATGATACGGAAACCGGTCGCTGCCTGCGACGCGTGGCCGCCCATAAGTTTTGGAACTGGCAACTCGCGTTGTCGCCGGATGGACGGCAACTTGCTACGAGCACCGGCCAGTACACTCCCGGTGGCTGGAAATATGAACCGGCGCCTGAAACCGAGGCGTCGGTAAAAGTATTTGACACCGCCACCGGCAACTTGCTCGCCTCCTATTCGCACACACCGCCGGTCATGAGTTGCGCGTTCGCCCCGGATGGGCAGTATCTCGCGGCAGGAAATATGATGGGCGAGGTTCGCGTGTGGGATTTGCAAGGCAAGGCCGGCAGTCCGCCAGTGGCGCAGTGGACCTCGCCGGATTTCACCTCCTGGGGCACGGTCAAATCGCATCATTACTTGGGTGGCATTTACGGTCTGGCCTTTGCGCCGGACGGAAAGTCGCTGCTGGGTTGCGGCATGGGGCCGATGGGCGATCCGATGGCCGGTAATGGCAAGATGACATGGCAGCGTTGGGACTGGCGGAAGGGTGAAAAGTTGGACCAAATCAAAGACGACCAGCATGGCGCCGGCCTGATGGAAGCTCTCGACTGGCAACCGAACGGCACGCACTTCGTCATGGCGGGTCGGCAGGCACAGGGCACGTGGAATTTAGCTATCTTTGATGCTTCGAATGGTAACCTGGTGCAATCGTTGGACACCAAAAAACGCATCACCCAGGCTCGCTTCACCGCCGATGGCAAGAGGCTCATTATTTCCGGCGCAAACGGTCAACCGGAGCGGAAGAATGGTAAATGGCCAGCCTGGGGCAGGGTGCAAATTTATCGCGTGGAGGTTTGACTCGGGAACACTGGAGGAGGGTCGCAATTTCGACGATCTGGTCGCGGTCGGCACCGCTTACATCCAAGGCCATCAATTCCTGCAGCATTCGATGCGTCGGGTATCCGGCCATCAGTGTTCTACAGCGCTCGGATTTCCCGTCGGCGTCGGCGCGTGATCAGTCTCACCTGGTGGGCCGAGCAGATCAGGAAAGCAAGAGGTAACCACTTGGAGCCGGTTTTTTGAGTTCGGAGGCGGCAAGTTCGCGGGATTTTGGTTTGTGCCAAGGCGCGATGACAGCGCATCAAGGCCGGCTGCGTCCGGTCCTTGCATGAAAGCTAGACGTGCGAGCTGCCATGCGGTCGCATCTCAAGGTTCAACTTTGTGTCAATTCCAAATGTGGAATGCTTAGATGTGACTTCCGTGGTTTTGTGGCGCAGGCCGATGCGGCAAGCCGCCAGCAACTCCCACAGCGCTTCGCCGGACGGAGTGCAGCGCAAGTTGGAACTTGGAGAGCAGCCATCGGAGCGAATTGACGCAAAGAAGCAGTAGAAGCAGGCTCACAAAAAGGAGGACGTAATAAATAGTACGCATAATCATTTAGCCGGAGTCAACCAGCACGGTGGTAAGATCATTTGAAGAACAGCGGCCTCATTATCCGCAGCAATGTGACGGGTCGGACTCGCGTGGGATTGCAGCACTGTTTCGTCAGATTCTCCCGCGGAACAGAGCTCGGCAACTTTCATGGTTTGACTGTAACATCGAACCCTTGCCGGCACTATGGGGCATTCACCCCATATCGGATGACTGAGCATTTTCGCCGCCATACTCTTTGTATCGGCAGGAATTAAGTGGACTTTAGTCCTCCTAAGCTGATTAGGATCAGGTGGAGAAATGCTTTCCCAATCTGTGTCTTATCCGTGGCTAACCTTCTTCCGCGTCCGCTTATTTCTTTTCCTTCAGCGTCCAGTCAAATTGGATTTTCACATCGTCCCCGCATTTCATCAAGCCCAGCCCGAAGTTCGGCTTGGGAGGATCCACGCCATAGTCGGTCATCTTGACCGGCGCTGTGCCCGTGATTTTGATCTTGCCGCCTTCCAACGGTTCGATGGTGACGGGAAAATTTACTTTCTTGGTCGCCCCGGCGATGGTCAATTCGCCGTCGGCGTCGAAGGTGAACGGCTGGCCGGCAGTGTGCGGGCCTTTGAAAGTCAACTCCTTGAGCGTGTATTCGATTCTCGGAAAGTCGGCCGCCTTCATATTCTTCTGCATCAAACCGTCCATGACCTCTGGGAGGTGTTCGGCCTTGCTGTGGACGGTGCTGACTGGGATGATCGCATGCACCTTGGCTGAAAGCTTGTCGCCTTGGAGACCGGCGGGAGTCGCTTGCGATTTGTCCAGAGTCACGCCCTCGCCAAGTTCCAGGTAGCCACCGATGACGGTCCCTTCCATCTCCCAATCATGCGCGCTGGAGGTGCCATCGATGCGGACTGAATTGCCGACGGGTTGCGTGTTGTAACGCGTCTGGGCGCGGGCGTTAAGGTTGGGTACGATACAAAGCGCCAGCGCGGCGGACCATGAAAGGATTTTCATATTTCAAACCACTCTTGCTCGAACTTGATCTTCTGTTTTGTCAGGGCGGCTTCGTTGGCTTTGATCGCCATGACGGTCGCGTCCAAGCCGTCCTGCCAAGTGGCGGCGGGCTTTCGGATTCGACTAAGCGTCTTGAGATAATCGGCCAAGGCCTGGGCATCGCCGTCGGGATACATTTCGGTGAAGTCCTTGACATCCTTGGTTTGATTGCCGGCCCGGTCGGTAAAGGCTTCCAAAGCGTAATAGAGCGGCTCGTGGTCGTAGGGATTGAAGGACTCAGCGCTACCAGCCAAGGTAGTTTGCTTGGAAGCATTGGCCACCAGCGCGATACCCGTCTCGTTGTAAAAGGTGTCGTGGCGCGCGTACACTTCCCACCCCAAATTCCGGGCATCGACCTCCTTGAAGAGCCAGGCCTTGAAGTCGCGCATCATCATGGCCGACTCGACGCCGAGATAAACCTCGTAAGCCTTCTCGAACGAATTACAGATCGTCAGGTCATGAAAATAATTGACACCATGTGGAAATTCAAAGATGGCCTGGACCGTGTCCGGCACATCGCGATTGTCCTGGTAGGCTCGAATCGTTGAACTGAAACCGGTCACCGCTTCCGGGCGCCCCTGCAAAAAAGAGCAGACGCTATCAATTTGGTGGATGCCCTCCTCGCCGATGAGTCCCGTGCTGGTGGCTTTGTGTAGGCGCCAATTGAGCGCGTCTTCCCGCTGCGGCGTGGGGGCTGTTTTATACCAGCTTGTGTTTTGGTGCCACTGCGCGCGGACCATGACATACTTTCCAATCGCGCCAGCTCGAATGAAGGGCACAAGGAATTCGATTTGCGGATGCGAGCGTTGCTGCAAGCCGGACTGGAAAACCAATTTGAATGCGTCTCTCGCCGCTTTCGCTATTGCCTTGGCGTCGTCGATGGTGTTGGCCAGCGGCGCTTCGCAATAGACGTGCTTGCCGGCGGCCAAGGCGGCCAGCGCAATCTCCTTGTGAGTGGCGGTCGGCGTGGCGATGATCACCGCCTCCACGTTCGGATCGCCCAGGAGCTTGGAGTAATCGTCATATTTTTGCGCGTTGGGGGCGTCCTGATTGCCGGCCCTACGGACCGCTGCCGGGTACGTATCGCAAATGGCAACGACATGGGCGCCGAGCTTCGGATTGTCTGGATCCCGGGGCAACAAGGCGAGTTGCTTGAGCACTTCGCGGCCGCGTTCATTTAAGCCGATGACACCGACGTTGATGGACGGGGACACCGGTTTCTTGGTCAGACCGTCCTCGGCAACCGGCTTGGCCGGTTCATCCGCTTTCAGCTCCACTCCCCCCATCATGGCCATCATGGAGGCTAGCGACGCATTTTTGAGGAAGTCCCGCCGAGTGGACTCCGGCAACTCATTTTTGTTGTTCATGAACTATGTTCCGAGTAGCAGGCCATGAACAGACGCCACAAATCAAGCAGGAATTCAACTTGCGCAGCCGCGGCGCGGCGTCCCTACCAACCCCGCTTATGACACATCCCCGATTTTGAAAGAATTCGCTGGCCAAAGTCGGCTTTCTGTTGCAGTGTAACACACAAGAATGAGCGACTTTGATGCCATTCAGTCGGTTCTGGTTCGCGCGGCGCGACGCCGCCGCTGGGAACGGGCCTGGAACGGTCTGTGGCAAGGGCTGCTTATCGGCGCCTCCGTCTGGCTTTTGGCCCTTGTCGTATATAAGCTCACTCCCGTCCCTGTCGTGGTGCCCAACGCCGCCGGGATTTTTGCCATTCTCTGCATCCTCGCCGGTTTCGTCCGTGGCTGGGTGCGCCGCTCCACCTTGGGCCAGACCGCCCGCTGTCTGGATGAACGCCAAAATCTCCAGGAACGCCTCAGCACAGCGCTGGAAATGGCTCCCACTGGCCCCGTCGAGGGCTGGCGCGCTTTGTTGATGTCGGATGCCGCCCGTTTCGCGAGTAAATTGGATCCGCGCAAGATTTTTCCCTATCACTTGCCGCCCGCCAGTCGCTGGGCCTTGGCCGCATTGGCGCTTAGCGCCGGATTGGGTTTCGTGCCGGAATACCGAAGCAAGGCTTACGCCGAAAAAAAGGAGGAGGCCCAAATACTCAAGGAAGTCGGCAAACGAATTGTCGAGATCACGCACGAGACGTTGGAACATCGCCCGCCCGCTTTGGAAACAACCCGCAAGGCTGTTGAAAACGCCGAGGATTTGGGCATGCGTCTGGACAAAGGTGTGCTGGCTCGCAACGACGCTCTCAAAGACCTCGCCAACGTCGCCGACAAGCTCAAGCAACAACTACAGGATTTGGGAAAGAAGGATGCGGCCTACAAGGCGCTTGAACAC